>JAGRLT010000056.1 GCA_020441665.1 Nitratireductor sp. | reverse complement strand
TAGTCATACTCGTTCCAATGGGGAATTTCCTCGATCGCATTTTTCAGCCGCTTGGCGATCACCTCCTCGCTGTCCTCGGCCCGGCGCACCAGCCGCCGTTTCAGCTCCTCCATGGAGGGCGGCAGGATAAAGACCGAGACGACATCGCCACGGGCCTTTTCCATCAACTGCATGCCGCCCTGCCAGTCGATGTCGAACAGCATGTCGCGGCCCTCGCGCATCGCCTTCTCGGCCGGATCGCGCGGCGTACCGTAATAATTGCCGTGGACTTCGGCCGATTCGAGCAGGGCATCGGATTCCTGCAGGCGCTCGAACTCCTTCTGCGAGATGAAGCTGTAATGGGTGCCGTGGATTTCGCTGCCGCGCTTGGGCCTCGTCGTCACCGAAACCGAAAGCATCAGGTCGGGAAAGCCGTTGAGCAGGTTGCGCGCGATGGTCGATTTTCCGGCGCCCGATGGCGATGACAGGACCAGCATGATGCCGCGCCGCTCGATCGTGCGTGTATTGGAAATCGTCATTGCAACCCCTTGTGCAGCCAATGCGGAAGCCTATTGAATGTTCTGCACTTGTTCGCGGAAGCGGTCAATGATGACTTTCATCTCCAGGCCATGGGCGGTAACCGCAACGGCATTGGACTTGGAGCAGATCGTGTTGCATTCGCGGTTGAATTCCTGGCTGAGAAAATCGAGCTTGCGACCGATGGCGCCGCCGCCGGCGATGAGCTCGCGCGCCGCCCCGACATGCGCCAGGAGCCGGTCGATTTCCTCCTGAAGATCGGCCTTGGTGGCGAGCAGCGCAGCCTCCTGATGCAGGCGGTGTTCCTCGAGCGAAGAACCCGCCTCGATCAGGCGCTCGATCTGGGCGGCGAGCCGCGCCCGGATAGCATCGGCGCTGCGCGAGGGGTCGGCGGCCACGGCCCTGGTCAGATCCTCGATCTGGGCGATCTGGGCGCCGAGAACGGCGGCAATGGCCTCACCCTCCCGTCGCCGGCCATCGGCAAGCGCGGCGGCAGCACGATCGAAGCTTTCGAGCAGGGCGGCATTGCGTGCCTCGGCGGCTCCGCCGCCGGCCTCCTGTTCGCGGTATTCGACGACGCCGCGCATGGCGAGGATCGCGTCGAGGCTAGCCGCCGCCAGGCCAGTCCTTTCGGCCGCCTTTTGCGCGATGCCGCAGGCGGCGGCAAAGGCCGCCTCGTTGAGCACCGGAATGACGTGGCTGGCCGCCGTTTCCAGTTGCAGGCCGACCTGGATGTTGCCGCGCTTGATATGGGCGGCGAGGCGCTCCCGCAGGGAGGCTTCCAGCGCCTCGCTGCCGGGCGGCAGGCGAAAGCGGATGTCGAGCGACTTTCCGTTGACCGAGCGCAATTCCCAGGTCCAGCGCGCATCGCCATGGCTGCCCTCCTGACGGGCAAACCCCGTCATGCTCTGAACGCTCATATCCCCTCCCCGTGCCCGGCCTGTCCGAACCGCCGCGAACCGCGTTACTGGCTGGTGGTATCGGCTGGCTCGCCGGACGGTCCGCTGCCCGCCATTTCCTCAAGACCGGCGGCCGTGCCGGTTTCGGCGGCGGCCTTCTTCGCCTCTTCCTGCAACCGTTTTTCGATCGCCCGCCAGCGGGTCACGTTGTCATTGTGCTCTTTGAGCGTGGTGGCGAAGACATGGCCGCCGGTGCCGTCGGCGACGAAATAGAGGTCCTCGGTACGCGAAGGATTGGCCACCGCCTCCATGGCGGCGATACCGGGATTGGCGATCGGCGTCGGCGGCAGGCCGTCGATCTGATAGGTGTTATAGGGTGTTGGACGGTCGATATCGGACTTGAAGATCGGCCGGTCCTTCGGCTTGCCCTGGCCGCCGAACAGGCCATAGAGGATGGTCGGATCGGATTGCAGCCGCATGCCCTTGTTGAGCCGGTTGATAAAAACGGAAGCGACGCGCGGGCGCTCGTCCGCCTTGCCGGTTTCCTTTTCGACGATCGAGGCAAGAACGACGAGTTCCTCGGGCGAAGAGATCGGCAGGCCGTCGATGCGGCGGTCCCAGATCTGCTTGAGATAGCGCGTCTGCTGGCGCTGCATCTGGTCGATGATTTCCTTGCGCGTGGTGCCGCGCTGGAAGGGATAGGTATCGGGCAGCAGGCTGCCCTCGAGCGGAACCTCCTGCGGCATGTCGCCCTCAAGCACGTCGTTTTCGGCGATGCGCTGCATGATCTGGTAGCTGGTCCAGCCCTCGGGAATGGAGACCTTGTGAATGATCCCCTTGCCGGAGACGATGGTATCCATCACCTCGCGCATGCTCATGCCCGGCTTGAAAGCGTATTCGCCGGCCTTCAGTGCCTGGGTGTTGCGGGTCGCCTTGACGCCCTGGGAAAAGATGAAATCGC
Source organism: Nitratireductor sp. (assembly GCA_020441665.1). Lineage (GTDB taxonomy): Bacteria > Pseudomonadota > Alphaproteobacteria > Rhizobiales > Rhizobiaceae > Salaquimonas. The sequence goes on along the minus strand of JAGRLT010000056.1, from coordinate 27,604 downwards.
TCGTGATGATGCCCTGGCCCTGCAGCGTCGCGGCGATGCGGTCGAGCGAGGAACCGTCCTCGATCACGATCGTCCGGGCGCGTTGCAGCGGCCCCGCCTCCTCGAAGCGCAGCTTGCCGAAATAGAAGGTCGCGCCCATGCCGAGAAAGGCCAGCACGACGAGCGACATGCAGAAATTGAGAAAGACGACCAGCCGGTTGCGGGCATGGCGCGAGCGCCTGGCGGGCGGGGGAACGTCGCGGGGCTGCAGGATCTCCTCCGGCGAACGGGCGACATAATCGGTGCGGTAGGTCCCCTCGGGCGGCACGCTTCCCTGCGGCGGACCGGCGGCAGCCGGCGGCGAAGGTTCCGGCGCCTCGGTGCGGCGTCCGAACACGACCTCCCCGGGCTGGCCCGGCTGCGGGTGATTGTCATTCTCGTCGTTCAAGGACGTTCTCCGTGGGTATCGCGGTCACTCTAGTCGAGTTCGTTCACAGAGCAACCGGATTGGCCAGCGTAGCGGTGATGGCGTTCCATTACGACCAAAATATGGTGTGGAAAGCGGGCCCGGGCGGGCTCAAATCCGCCCGAAACCAGGCTTCAGGTCAGGCCACCGCCTTGACGATCAGGGACGCGTTGGTGCCGCCGAAGCCGAAGGAATTGGACAGCGCGGCGCGGATCTCGCGCTTGCGCGGCTTGTGCGGGACGAGATCGATCGGCGTCTCGCGTTCGGGATTGTCGAGATTGAGCGTTGCGGGCGCCACCTGGTCGCGCAGGGCGAGGATCGCGAAGATCGCCTCGACGGCACCGGCCGCACCCAGCAGGTGGCCGATGGCCGATTTGGTGGACGACATGGAAACGCGGGCCGCCTCGTTGCCGAGCAGGCGCTCGGCGGCGCCCAGTTCGATCGTATCGGCCATGGTCGAGGTGCCATGGGCGTTGATGTAGTCAATGTCGGCGGCGGTCATGCCGGCACTCTTCAGCGCCGCCGTCATGCAACGGAAGGCGCCGTCGCCATCCTCGGCCGGCGCGGTGATGTGATAGGCATCGCCCGAAAGGCCATAGCCGGCGATCTCGGCATAGATTTTGGCGCCGCGCGCCCTGGCATGCTCATACTCTTCCAGCACGACGACGCCGGCGCCCTCGCCCATGACGAAGCCGTCGCGGTCGCGGTCATAGGGGCGGGAGGCACGCTGCGGCTCGTCGTTGAAATCGGTCGACAGCGCCTTGCAGGCGGCAAAGCCGGCCAGCGAGATGCGGCAGACCGGGCTTTCCGTGCCGCCCGCGACCATGACATCGGCATCGCCCAGCATGATGAGGCGGGCCGCATCGCCGATGGCGTGGGCGCCGGTGGAACAGGCGGTGACGACGGAATGGTTCGGCCCCTTGAGGCCGTGCTTAATCGAAACCTGGCCGGAAGCCAGGTTGATCAGGCGGCCCGGGATGAAGAACGGGCTGACCCGGCGCGGGCCGCGTTCGTGCAGCAGCAGCGCGGTTTCCGCGATGCCCTGCAGGCCGCCAATGCCGGAACCGATCAGCGTGCCGGTGCGGTACTGGTCCTCATCGGTCCGGGGGTGCCAGTCGGCATCGGCGAGCGCCTGATCGGCGGCAGCGACGGCATAGATGATGAAGTCGTCGACCTTGCGCTGCTCCTTGGGCTCCATCCAGTCGTCGGGATTGAAGGTGCCGTCGGTGCCATCGCCGCGCGGGATCTGGCAGGCGATCTTGGCCGCAATGTCCTCGACCTCGAAATTGCCGACACGGCCAGCGGCGTTTCGGCCCTCGAGCAGGCGCTGCCAGGTTGCCTCGACACCACATGCGAGCGGCGAAACCATTCCCAGCCCGGTGACCACAACCCTGCGCATGCTTCTTCCTCCCAACTGCGAACTTCAAAAACCAGATGCGGCCAAGCAGGCGGCAAAACAAATCAGGCGACCTTGGGGCCGCCTGACGAAATTCTCAAACCTGCTTGTCGCATGGAATACCAGGTGGCTCAGGCCGTGGCTTTTTCCACGTATTTGATGGCATCGCCAACGGTCTGGATGTCCTGAGCGGCGTCGTCGGAAATCTCAACGCCGAATTCTTCCTCGAAGGCCATGACCAGTTCGACGTTGTCGAGCGAATCGGCGCCCAGATCGTCGATGAAGCTGGCGCTTTCGGTTACCTTGTCGGCATCCACATCCAGATGCTCAATCACGATTTTCTTGATGCGTTCAGCGACGTCGCTCATATTGCACTTCCTCAATAGTGTTCGTGTTGCGCCCTAGTTAATGGGCAATCCCCCGGATATCAAGCGAATGTTCGCCGCCGCCACCGTGTGGTCAACCGCCCCGTCGCGCACCGGGAATTCCTTGCTTTGCGGCCTTCCCGCCCTTCAACCGCCGGTGGTCCGGCAGGGTTCGGATGGGGTGTGGAACAACGCATTTCGGCTGCCGGGTACCACGAAAACGGGCGGCTTTAAAGCAGAATATTTACCCTGTGGATGGCTCGGAGCGCTCGAGCCGTCTGGAGATCAGGGTCAGCACCACGGTTATGGCAAGCGCCGCGACGGCAGCGGCAAGTGCCGGGCCGAAACTGCCGCTGTGGTCGAAGAGAAAGCCGGCCAGAACCGGGCCGATCATCTGGCCGAGGCCGAAGGAAGCGGTCATCAGCGCAAGGGCCGCGGCGGCCATGGATGGCGGCACCATGGAGCGCGCCTTGGCAAGCCCCAGCGCCGTGATCGCCATGAACGTGCCGCCGAGCGTGACGCCCGAGACGATGAGGTTGAGCGGGGTCGCATACCACAGCAGCAGCAGGATGCCGGCCGCCTCCACCACGCAGGCAATGGAATAGGTCAGGACGAGGCCGATGCGCGCGACGATCCGATTCCAGAAATAAACGGAAGGAATGCCCGCGAGGCCGACGGCGAACCAGACCCAGGGCTCGGCCGGCAGCAGCGCGGCATCGGCCTTGGCAATCGTGTTGATGAAGGTGCCCGAGACCGAATAGCCGAAACCGAAAAATCCATAGCCCGCGAGCAGCGCCCAGAAGGCGGGCCGGAAGGCAGACGCCGGTTTTCCGTCCATTGCCGCCGGCGCGGCGGCTGCCTCATCGCCCGCCGCCTCGCGCGGCAGCAGCAGCAGGTGGGCAAAGAGCAGCAGTGCCGCCGCGGCGGCGGCAGCCACCCACATCGCCGACCAGCCCCAGCCGAGGGCGATCGCCGCCGGAACGATGGCCGAGGAGATCACGATGCCGGTGCCGACGCCGGCAAAGTGGACCGCGATCAGCCCCGGCCTGCCCTGTTCCTGAAACAGGCGCATGACGATCGCCGAGACGAAGATCAGCGAGAAGGCGCTGGCGATGCCGGCGGCAAAACGGATGGCTGCAAAGAGCGTGAAATTGACCCAGACGCCGGACAGCAGCGTCGTCGCGGCGCAGGCAAAGAGCGCCACGATCAGCCAGCGATGGCGGTTGGTCGCAAAACGCGGCGAGGAGGCGGCGAGCGCGCCGAGAAGATAGCCGAGGAAATTGGCGCCCGCCGCAAGCCCGGCCTCGACGGCAGCAAGCCTGCCCGCCTCGATCATCGGCGGCAGGACGGGCGTGTAGAAGAAGCGGCCGATCCCCATGGCGAGCGCCATGGCGCAGAAGCCGCCAAAGGCCGCGCGCAGGGCGGAAAGGGCCTGAGGGGTCGAGGGCTGATCTGCCATGGGCTGCGCGCGGCTCCCGCCTCGCCCCGTTCCGTCAGATCATCGCCATGCCGCCATTGACGTGGAGGGTCTGGCCGGTGACGTATTTGGCGGCATCGGAGGCGAGATAGATGGCGGCACCGGCGATATCGGCGCCCTCGCCCATCTTCTTCATGGGGATCGCGCCCATGATCATCTCTTTTTGCTTGTCGTTGAGCTTGTCGGTCATGGCGGACGCGATGAAGCCCGGCGCAATCGCATTGACGGTGACGTTGCGGCTGGCGATTTCCTGGGCGAGCGATTTGGTGAAGCCGATCATGCCGGCCTTGGAGGCGCAGTAGTTCGCCTGGCCCGGATTGCCGGTGACCCCGACGATCGAGGTGATGTTGATGATGCGGCCCGATTTGCGGCGCATCATCGGATAGGCGATCGCCTTGGTCAGCCGGAAGACCGCCGTCAGGTTGACGCGGATGACATCGTCCCAATCCTCGTTGGGCATGCGGGCCAGCAGGCCGTCGCGGGTAATCCCGGCATTGTTGACCAGGATGTCGACGCCTTCCATTTCCGCTTCGGCCCTTTCGCCGAGCGCATCGACGGCGTCGAGATCGGAAAGGTTGGCGGGCAGAACGAGGGTGCGCTCACCCAGTTCGGCGGCCAGTTCCTTCAGCTTCTCCTCGCGCGTGCCATGCAGGCCGACCATGGCGCCCCGGGCGTGAAAGGCACGGGCAACCGCTTCGCCAATGCCGCCGCTGGCGCCGGTGACGAGCGCCTTCTTTCCGGTCAAATCAAACATCTGCGTTTCTCCTGGGAAAATATCGAATGGCCGTCTGCCGGCGCCGGTTCAGGCCACGGGGTTGAGATAGGCTGCGACGTCGTCGGGATTGCCGATCGCCCGTGTGGCGATGTCGCGGTTGATGCGGCGGGCAAGGCCGCTCAGCACCTTGCCGGAACCGACCTCGACCAGCGTGTCGACGCCATTGGTGCCGAACCACTCGACCGTCTCGCGCCAGCGCACCTGGCCGGTAACCTGTTCGACCAGACGGGCACGGATTTCGTCGGGATCGCCGATCGGCGCGGCCAGCACATTGGCAACCACCGGAACCACCGGCGCCTTGACCTCAACTTCCGCCAGCGCCGCCCGCATGGCGTCGGCGGCGGGCGCCATCAGCGCGGAATGGAAGGGCGCGGAGACCGGCAGCAGCAGCGCGCGCTTGGCGCCCCTGGCGGTGCACAGTTCGGCCGCCTTCTCGACACCCGCCTTTGTGCCGGAAATCACCAATTGCCCGCCACCATTATCATTGGCGATCTGGCAATTGCCGGCTTCGGCACAGGCAGCCTCCACATCGCCCTGTTCGAGGCCGATGATCGCCGCCATGGCGCCGGCGCCCACAGGCACGGCGGCCTGCATGGCATTGCCCCTGATCCGCAACAGCCGGGCGGTATCGGCGAGCGAGATCGCGCCCGCAGCGCACAGTGCCGAATATTCGCCCAGCGAATGGCCGGCGACATGGGAAGCCGAAGCCGCCAGGTCGAAACCGTTTGCCTCGAGTGCGCGCAAGGCGGCCATGGAGACGGCCATCAGCGCCGGCTGGGCATTGGCGGTAAGCGTCAGCGTTTCTTCCGGGCCTTCGAAGATCGTCGCAGAGAGCTTCTCGCCCAGCGCCTCGTCGACCTCGTCGAACACCGCTTTCGAAACGGCAAAGGCATCGGCCAAAGCCCTGCCCATGCCGACCTGTTGGCTGCCCTGGCCCGGAAAGGTGAAGGCTGTCGTCATCTGTCTGCTCCCGCCCGCCATTGTCCCGGCGGAGCGTACCGCCGGATGTCTGCTCAATGGCGCCGTAGTGGGCAGTTTGCCGCCGCCTGTCAAGATCAGTGTCACGGACAGCAAAGGGAGCGCGGCCGGGCGCCTATCGGCGGGAGAAGGACAGAATCCAGTTGAGGGCGCCGCGCCAGTCGATCATCCTGACCGGCGTACCGTGATTGCCGGTCTCGAACACCGTCATGCGCGCGGGAAAGCCCTTCACCGACAGCGCGCTATAGAAATCCTCCATGCCATCGACAGGGAAGACGGGATCCTCGGAACCATGGGCTATATAGACCGGCAGCGGGGCAACCGCGCCCGAATAGGCGGCGCGCAGAAACTCGCTGTCGGTGAACCCGCCCAGCACGATGATGCCGGCAAGCCGCGCGCGGATATCGCCGCCATCGGCAAGCTGCCAGCACAGTTTGGTGCCGAGCGAACCGCAGGCGAGGACGACGGGGGCGGAGCCGGTCACCGGCGACAGGATCAGCGCGCGGATGTCGGCGATGCCCTTTTCGTCGAAATCGGAAAAATCGGGGCTGAGATAGGCGCCGCCCGCCCGGGTCACCAGATGCTTGAGGCGGTTGAAATTGCCGCCGAAGCGCTCGTCGTCGAAGCCCCATTTGCGGTTGCCATCGCTGCCGTGGAGATAGATGACGGTGAAACGCTGGCTGCCATCGGCCTTGCCGGCGCCAAGCACGCCGAGAGACCTGCCGGCGGAACCGTAGGTGAAATCCCGCTCGGTGCCTGCCGGCAGCGGGTCGGTGTATTGTGGCTTGACCTTGCGTACCGGCAACTCGTCACGCCCGTTGATGTCGCGCTGCTCGTCATAGGGAACGCGCAGAAATTCGCCGCCATCGCGGATCTCGATCGGCGTGCGGTATTCGAACAGGCTGTCCTTGAAGGGCGACAGCGGTCCCGAGGGCACCTTGCGGCGGGCGGCCTCATCGGCAGCCGACGACAGGGTATCCGACGTCTGGCAGGCGGAGAGGACAACCGCGATGCTCAACAGGCAAACAAGGGACAAGGCGCGGAAAAAAGGCATCGCGCAAGGAGATACAGGGTGGCGGATTGGGGAGCAAGATGGGAGATTTGTGCAGCCTGGCGCCCAGCAGGAAACAGGCTGCCGGCGCCAGTCACGTTTCAAGAAAATATTTGATTTTCATGCGACCCCTGCCAAAAATACAGAAAACTCGTTAAATCTAAAATTCAAAAAATTCTCTATTTTAAATCAATTATCTCTAAATTCGCTTTAAATTATAAATAATTTGACAAATTTAAATTATTATGATATTTAATTAATTATTTTCGAGATGGAGGGGGTTATGCGTTCTATTTTTATTGTTTTTTTCTTCTTCTTTTTTTCGAATCAGGCTTTTGCCGATTGCGATACCGGAAGAAACAGCCAAAGAATAAAATGTCTTGAAGATAAATTGAAAAATGTTCAGGAAAATTTTGAAAGAATATCCAATAAACTTGATGAAATCTCACCTATTATTGATGGAATTCGGTTGCCGCAGGGTTCTGTTATTGCTGTCGCCCAGGAAATAACCGACCTGCCGAAGGGGTGGGCTGAGTGTGGCGCGTTGATGAAGGGACGTTTCCTGCGAGGAATGCGCCCGGTCGGAGATACCGGCGGAACTTCCAACCATGATCATCTTGTGGCGGCCTCCAATATTGGGGTTGGGACAGGATTAGATCGTCAGGGAGGGACCCGTTTCCTGGGGCAGGCAGATTTGAGAGAACACCTGCCGCCCTATATGAATGTCATTTTCATTTGTAAGCAGTAGCCTTGAAATGTATTGGCTTTGATTTGAAAGCCATTTCCAAGCAGGTGCGCGCATTGTTATTTGTCTTGTTGAGCACAAACCAAATTTGGTTCTTGTAGCGGCATCGCTGATTTGGCAAATTTCGAATACACAGACCGACGATCTCCCTGCCACGCTCATTCTGCAACGAAATCATCTTCTCACACATAAATTGTTTGTCGGGTACCGCACGGAAAGCCGATCAATAGGCTGACCTGACGGTTGGTTTTGTGCCTGACACGGCGCCTTCAGCCGCACGGTCCCGGCTGCCTGCAGGATTCGCAAAAACTTAGCCAGTCAGCAAACTTTTTGTTGCCATCAGGTACAAACATGCTATAGTAAGCTGAATGGCTAATCATGATCGCAACCTGTCGGATCTCTTCCACGCCCTGTCGGATCCCACACGCCGGGCGATGCTGTCGCGATTGGCCGTGAGACCTGCAACGGTCAAGGAACTTGCCGATCCCACCGGGTTTCGCCTGCCAACCGTCATGAAGCACCTGTCGGTGCTCGAAGAGGCGGGGCTGGTCAGAACCTCGAAGGAAGGGCGGGTGCGCTCCTGTGCCATCGTCCCCGAAGCGCTGGCGCCGGTGCGGGCCTGGCTCGACGAGCAGCGGGCGATCTGGGAGGCCCGCCTCGACCGGCTGGACGACTATGTGATGACATTGCTCAAGGAACAAAGCGAATGACACCCGATCTCGACCCGAACACCGATCTGAGCTTCACCCGTACGCTCGCCGTGCCGCGACAGCTTGTCTGGGAATGCTGGACGCGGCCCGAACACATCCCCCATTTCTTCATTCCCGAACCGCACAAGGTGACCTCGGTCGACATCGACCTGAGGGTCGGCGGACGCTTCGACACCACGTTCGAGGTGGACGGCAATGCGATGGACAATCGCGGCGTCTATCTGGAAGTCATCGAAGGCGAGAAGCTCGTCTTCACCGACACCTATACCGAGGGCTGGAAGCCGGCGGCGGAACCCTTCATGACCGCGATCCTGCTGCTGTCGGATGCGCCCGGCGGCGGCACGACCTATACGGCGATCGCGCGGCACCGTAACCCGGACAGCCGCAAGCAGCATGAAGAAATGGGTTTCTTCGACGGCTGGGGCACGGTGGTGACGCAGCTCGAAGCCTATGCGAAGGGGCTTTCGAAGTAACCCTGCCGCGGCGCCTACCTTCGAACGCCGAGGCGAGCGCCGCGATGCCGCGGCCGGTTCCGCCTATCGGCAAGGCTCCCCCTTGCATATTGTCCTATCCTGTGTATAACGCGCGCGTTCATGCACCGGGCGGTAAACGCCGGAGGCTGAAAGGAAGGCTTGCAGGAGCCAATAGAAGATCCTGTCGCGAGGGCAGGTACGCGCACTGCGTACAAGCTCGCGATAGCGGTCCGAGGTCTATTGGGAACGGTCCTGCCGGCATGGCTCAAAAACGGGCCGGCTTCCCTTGTCTTCGCTCTCAACCGTTCCCAAACGCCTTTCCCGCCTGCCCCGCAGGCTTATGAAAAGCGGTTTGGAGGCTTTGCGCGTCAAGCCCGGCAAACAAGAAGGAAAGGCTTCATGCCCCTATACGAGCACGTCTTCCTGGCACGCCAGGACATTTCCGGCCAGCAGGCCGAGGCGCTGACCGGCCATTTCAAGGAAGTCCTTGAATCGAATGGCGGCAAGGTCGGCAAGGTTGAGAACTGGGGGCTGAAAACCGCCGCCTACAAGATCAACAAGAACCGCAAGGCGCATTACGTTCTGATGAACATCGACGCGCCGGCAGCAGCCGTCAGTGAAATGGAGCGCCAGATGCGCATCCATGAGGACATTCTGCGCTACATGACCATCAAGGTCGAGGCCCATGAAGATGGTCCCTCCGCCATGATGAAGAAATCCGACCGCGACGAACGCGGACCCCGTGGCGACAGAGGCGGTCGCGACCGTGACGACAGGGGAGATCGGGGCGAGAGGGGCGGCAGGGACCGCGACGACCGTCCGCGCCGCCCGCGTCATGACGACAACGACAACAGGGGAGATGCGTGATGGCCATCCGCAGACCGTTCAACCGCCGCCGCAAATCCTGCCCGTTCAGCGGGCCGAACGCGCCGGTCATCGACTACAAGGACGTCAAGCTGCTCTCGCGCTACATTTCCGAGCGCGGCAAGATCGTTCCCTCGCGCATTTCCTCGGTTTCGAACAAGAAACAGCGCGAACTGGCACAGGCCATCAAGCGGGCCCGCTTTCTCGGCCTGCTGCCCTACGTGGTAAGCTAAGCGTCTCCACCGAGGCAAAGTTGAAGATTCGTGACGGGCGGCCTGCCGCCCCTCACGGCCCGCAGACGGGCAAATGAAGTGAACCCCGCCGCAATGGGGATTGCAGCAAGGGTAGCAGACAAACCCAGGTTGGCATGGCGGTTGCCGCGCATGCCTAACTGCCGAAGGCCCGGTCCGAAGCGGATACGGGCGGCAGGACAGCGAGAGCGATCATGACGAACAAGGCGATCCTGACAGGGCTGTTGGCCGGCATTGCCGCCGGTCTTTGCGTCCTCGCCACCGTCAATATGGGTCCCGTCGCCTATTTCCTGATGTTCATCGCCGCCGGCGCCGTCGGCGTCGCCACCATGGGCTGGGGGCGCGACGCCGGCATTGCCGCCACGGTTGCCGCCTTCGGCGTGCTGGTGCTCGCCTCCGGCCTCCCGATCGCCGCGGCATCGACCCTTCTGTTGTTCGTTCCGGCCGGCTGGACCGGCTATCTCGCCAATCTCGGCCACCGGCGGCCGGGCGAGGCGGCGGTCGACTGGTATCCGCTCGGCCGCATCCTGCTGCATCTGATGGCCCTGCTTGCCTTCGCCTTCATCGCGGTCGGCTATGCCGACGGCATCACGGGCGTGGAACTCGCCAAGGCGTTCACGGAACTGTTCCGCGAGTTGGCGGCGCGCCAGCCCGACCTGCCCGGCCTCGACGAAGCCGGCATTGCCCGGATGGCACAGATCTATGCCAGGCTGCTGCCGCTGGTCGCCCCCGGCATGTGGCTGCTGACCCATGTGCTGACCGCCTTCATCGCCGCCGGCATCACCCGGCGCTCGGGCCTGATGGCGCGGGCGCGCGACGATGTGGCGGCCGGCACGATCCTGCCGCTTGAGGCGGGCCTGTTCGTTCTGGCCGGCCTTGCGGGGGTGCTCGTCTTCGACGGCGCGCTGAACCTGGCCGGTTCGGTGCTGCTCAGCCTGGCGGTTTGCGGCTATGCGCTGGTCGGCCTGGCGCAACTCCATCTCCGCCTGCGCGGCAATCCGGCGGCGCTGCTGATCCTGATCGTCGCCTACGGGTCGATCCTCATCGCCGCCTTTCCGATTCTCGTCTTCGCCCTCATGGGCCTGTTGCGCAGCCATCTGCCTTCGGGTCCGCATCCGCCAACCCCGAAATCCACCTGATCGGGCATCAACGCCCGACATCATTTCGAAACGAAAGGAACCATCCCATGCAAGTCATTCTGCTCGAACGCATCGCCAAGCTCGGCCAGATGGGCGACACCGTCAATGTCAAGGACGGCTATGCGCGCAACTATCTTCTGCCGACCGGCAAGGCGCTGCGCGCCAACGAGGCCAACAAGGCGAAGTTCGAAACCCAGCGCGTCGAGCTCGAGGCCCGCAACCTGGAGCGCAAGAAGGAAGCCGACTCGGTCAACGAAAAACTCAACGGCACCAGCTATGTGGTCGTGCGCTCGGCCGGTGAAACCGGCCAGCTTTACGGCTCGGTATCGACCCGCGACATCGCCACCGCGCTCGACGAAGCCGGCTTCAAGGTCGCGCGCAGCCAGGTCAGCCTGCAGAACCCGATCAAGACCATCGGCCTGCACACGGTCGAGGTGGTGCTGCATCCGGAAGTGACGGCGACGGTCACCGTCAATGTCGCCCGTTCGGAAGACGAAGCCGAACGCCAGGCCGCCGGCGAGGACCTTTCCAACCCGAATGCCGCCTTCGAAGCCGATGAGGCCGACGATCTCGATCTCGACGAGATCTTCGACAATCCGGAAGATGCCGAAGCCGCCGAGGACGACGGCGAGGCTTCGCAAGAAGAACAGGCCTGATCCGGCTTGCCAAGTCGCGATCGGCAATGACAATGAAGGGCGCGGCGGACCTGCCGCGCCTTTTTTGTGACCCTGCGAATGGAATGCCGATGACGGCCAGACCCAGCACCCAGCCGGCAACGCTCCTGCCCCCCGATATTCGCCTTGAGCGGCGCTGGTGGCATGAGCTGCCGATGTGGGCGTTCTATATACCGGTGGGGATTGCGATCCTCGGCCTGCTGATCCGCCATCGCAGTCTCAATGCGCCGCTTTGCGCCGATTACGGCCTCAAGAATGGCGGGCTCTTTCCGCGCTCCAAGGCGGAGTTCTTCGCACTGTTCGACAAGGACACGCCGCTCCTGCCGAAACAGGCAAGCCTGGATGCGAGCCTTCCCGCCGATGCCGCGCTCGCCCGCTACACGGATTTCATGGAGGGCCTGCCGAAAACCGCCAGAACCGTGCTGAAACCCGATGACGGCATACAGGGCATGGCGGTCCACATGATCGGCGATGCGGAGGACTTTGCCCGTTGCTGGAAGGAAACGAGCGCTGCGCCCGGCGCGTGGCTGCTGCAGGAATTTGTCGGCGGCTTCGAGGCCGGCGCGTTCTATGTCCGCGAGGATCCCGCCCGGCCCGGCCGGATCGTCTCGCTCACCTACAAGCGCGGCTTTGCGGTTACCGGCGACGGCGAGGCGACGGTCGGCCGCCTGATCGAGCGCGCGGACGCTGATGGCGAAACCATGCGGCGGGTGGCGAAATACAATCGCGACCGGCTGGCGGAAGTGCCCGGCAAGGGGGTCGAACTCGACCTGATGCCGGTGCGCAACCACCATCTCGGCGCGACCTTTCAGGACATCTCGGCCTTCATCACGCCGGAACTCGACCGGGCGCTGGCGCCCCATCTCGACGCGATCGAGGGCTATCACTACGGCCGCCTCGATCTGCGCGCGCCGGATTTTGCCGCGCTGCGGGCCGGCAAGGGGATCAAGATCCTCGAGGCCAATGCGCTCTATTCCGAGCCCGTGCATGCCTATGATCCGCGCTACGGCTTCGGCGAGGCGCTGTCGATCTTCATCCAGCACTGGCATGCGGCGATCCGTGCCGGGCTTGCCAACAAGCGGGCCGGCCGGCCGCAGGTGTCGGCCGGCCGGGTGATTTTTCCCGAAAAGTGATCACCCGAAACGGCGCGAATCAACTATCTGTGTCAAGCGGGTTTCCGGGACATGCGCCATAAACCTGTTAATTGCAGTGGAAGCCAGCGCCGCCTCTGGCAATCCCGCGTCGATGATGGAATCCAGAGAGCGGGGAATGGGTGCCGAAGTGCCGGCACCTGCAATCGCGTAAATTCAACTGAATGGGCGGCCATGGGCCGGCCGCCGGACGGGAAGCCATGGCCGAAACCGTATCCTATCTTAATGCCGCATCGGGAGAGCGCCACAGGGATGGCGGCCTGCCCTATCGCACCGCGCCGCAGAACATCGAGGCGGAGCAGGCATTGCTGGGGGCGGTGCTGGTCAACAACGACGCCTATTACCGGGTGTCGGATTTCCTCAAGGCAGAGCATTTCCAGGAGCCGATCCACCAGCAGATCTTCAAGGTCGCCTCGGACATGATCCGCGCCGCCAAGCGCGCCAATCCGGTGACGATCAAGACCTTCCTGCCGGCGGAGGAGAAGATCGGCGACATGACCGTGGCGCAGTATCTCGCGCGCCTTGCAGCCGAAGCCACCACCATCATCAATGCCGAGGATTACGGCCGCTCGATCCACGATCTTGCGGTGCGCCGGGCGCTGATCACCATTGGCGAGGACATGGTCAACATCGCCTATGACGCGCCGGTCGACATGCCGCCCTCGGGCCAGATCGAGGATGCCGAGCGGCGGCTGTTCGAGCTTGCCGAGACCGGCAGCTACAATGGCGGCTTTCAGGATTTCTCGAGCGCCATCAACAAGGCAATCGAACTGGCGAGCGCGGCCTATGAGCGCGATGGCGGCCTGTCGGGCATTTCCACCGGCATTCACGAACTCGACCGGCGGATGGGCGGGCTGCAGAAATCCGACCTCATCATCCTTGCCGGACGCCCGGGCATGGGCAAGACTTCGCTTGCCACCAACATCGCCTTCAACATCGCGCATGGCTACGAGCCGGATGTCGCCGCGGACGGCACGCACCGGGCGCTCAATGGCGGCGTGGTCGGCTTCTTCTCGCTCGAGATGAGCGCCGACCAGCTGGCAACCCGCATCATCTCCGAACAGGCGGAGGTCTCGTCGTCGAAAATCCGCCGCGGCGAGATCAACGAGGCGGAATTCGCCAAGCTTTCCTATTGCGCCGGCGAGATGCAGCGCATTCCGCTGTTCATCGACGAGACCGGCGGCATTCCGATCGCGCAGCTCGCGGCGCGCGCGCGCCGCCTCAAGCGCCAGCGCGGCCTCGACGTCATGGTGGTCGACTATATCCAGCTCATGCAGGGCTCGAAGAAATCGGGCGACAACCGCGTTCAGGAGGTGACCGAGATCACCACCGGGCTCAAGGCGCTGGCGAAGGAACTCAACATTCCGATCATCGCCCTGTCGCAGCTTTCGCGCCAGGTGGAATCGCGCGACGACAAGCGACCGCAACTCTCCGACCTGCGCGAATCGGGCTCGATCGAGCAGGACGCCGACGTGGTGCTGTTCGTCTTCCGCGAGGAATACTACGTCAAGAACCGCGAACCGAAGCCGGGCACGGAAGAGTACCTCAAATGGGAAACCGACATGCGCGAGGTGCAGGGCAAGGCGGAAGTGATCATCGCCAAGCAGCGCCACGGCCCGACGGGTTCGGCCAGGCTCGGCTTCCAGGCCGAATACACCCGCTTTACCGATCTTGCCGACGACGACCATCTGCCCGAACGCTATGAATAGATCAGGGGCTGCGACGGTCATTGCCCGCCGCAAACCCAAGCCGGGGCCAATTGGGTGGTCAAAGCCCGCAATCGCCGCTAAAGCATGGCGCTGTCCGCCGCTCCCGGTGGACCTGTCCCTTCCCGCCAAGTCACGATCGCCATGTCTCCTGTCCCTCCCAACGTCTTTCCCACCGGCCGGCTGACGGTCGATCTTTCCGCCATCACCGACAATTGGCGGAAACTGGCGGGCAAGGCCGCCCATGGGCAATGCGCGGCGGTGGTAAAGGCCAATGCCTACGGGCTCGGCCTCGAACCGATCTGCGCGGCGCTTTCGAGGGCCGGATGCAGCGAATTCTTCGTCGCCACCGTGGGCGCCGCGGTAAGCCTTCGCGGCGTCCTGCCGTCGGCCACGATCTATTGCTTCGACGGATTTCACCCCCAGGCGGAGGCCGTCTACCGCAGACATGCCATCACCCCGGTGATCAACACGCCGGAACAGGTCGCGGCATGGTGCGCCAAGCCCCGGCGCGGCCAGCGCGCGGCGCTGCATGTGGATACGGGCATCAACCGGCTCGGCCTGACGGGCGAACAGCTCAACTGGCTCACCGCCTCCCCCGATCTGATGCGGCGGCTCGATCCGGCGCTGGTGATCAGCCATTTCGCCTGCGCCGACGAACCCGCCGACCCGATGAACGATCGCCAGCTTGAAGCGTTCCGTGCGGCGGCAGCGCATTTTCCCACGGCGCGCAAGTCGATGGCCAATTCCGCCGGCGTGTTTCTCGGCCGCAAGGCGCATTTCGATCTGCTGCGCCCCGGCATCGCGCTGTATGGCGGCGAGGCGGTCAACAACACCGCCAATCCGATGAAGCCCGTGGTACGGCTCGAGGGCCGCATCCTTCAGCTCAAATCGCTGCCGAAGGGAAGCGCGGTCGGCTATGGGGCGACGGCGAAGCTGCGCCGCGACACGCAGCTTGCGGTGATCGGCATCGGCTATGCGGACGGACTGCACCGGGCGGCTTCCGGCTCCGGCACGCCACTCAGAAAACACCGGATCGGTGCCGGCGCCTGCGTGATGATCGGACGCCACCGGGCACCGATCCTGGGCCGTGTCTCCATGGACATGATCTGCGTCGATGTCAGCGACCTGCCGGCGCGCGGCCTTGCCAGCCTCAAGCGGCAGGTCATCGCCGGCGAGGCCTGGGCCGATGTCATCAACACGACATTGCGGATCGATGAACTGGCCGCCAGCGCCGGCACGATCGGCTATGAAATCCTCACCAGCCTGGGGCACCGCTACGAACGGCAATATGTCTGACGGCAAACCGGCCATCGGAAATCCCGGCCGGGGCGTTGCAAATTACCAAAGATGTGATAGAACAAAATAAGAACAATTCTCCCTTGACGGTGCAAGCCCATGGCCAAGGCCAAATCCCAATTCGTCTGTCAGGCCTGTGGCGGCGTCGCCTCGCGCTGGCAGGGGCGCTGTGACGGCTGCGGCGAATGGAACACGCTGGTCGAGGAGGCGAGCGATAGCGGCATTGGCGGCGGACCGGCGGTGCGCAAGGGCCGGGGCGGACATGCGGTGGAACTGGTGGCGCTGGCCGGCGACACGCAGGAAGCGCCGCGCATCGCCACCGGCATTGCCGAACTCGACCGGGTTACCGGCGGCGGCTTCGTGCCGGGTTCGGCGCTCCTGGTCGGCGGCGATCCGGGCATCGGCAAGTCGACGCTGCTGACCCAGGCGGCGGCGGCGCTGGCGCGCAGCGGCCGATCCGTCGTCTATGTATCGGGCGAAGAGGCCGTCGCGCAGGTGCGGTTGCGCGCCCGGCGCCTCGATGCGGTGGAAGAACATATCGGGCTTGCGGCAGAGACCAGCGTTGAAAACATCCTTGCGACGCTCAAGACGGGGGAGCCCCCTGCCCTGCTGATCGTCGATTCGATCCAGACGCTGTGGACCGATACGGTCGAATCGGCGCCCGGTTCCGTGACCCAGGTGCGCGCCTCGGCCCAGGCGATGATCCGCTATGCCAAGAAGCACGGCACGGTGCTGGTGCTGGTCGGCCATGTCACCAAGGACGGGCAGATCGCCGGGCCCAGGGTCGTCGAACACATGGTCGATGCGGTGCTCTATTTCGAGGGCGATGGCGGGCATCATTTCCGGATCCTGCGGACGGTGAAGAACCGGTTCGGGCCGACCGACGAGATCGGCGTCTTCGAAATGTCGGATGGCGGCCTGCGCGAGGTTGCCAATCCGTCGGAACTGTTTCTCGGCGAGCGCAATGCGAACGCGCCGGGTGCCGCCGTCTTTGCCGGCATGGAGGGGACGCGGCCGGTGCTGGTGGAGATCCAGGCGCTGGTGGCGCCGTCGACGCTGGCAACGCCGCGCCGCGCCGTGGTCGGCTGGGATTCCTCGCGCCTCGCCATGGTGCTGGCCGTGCTCGAAGCCCATTGCGGGGTCCGGCTCGGCAGCCATGACGTCTATCTCAACGTGGCCGGCGGCTACCGGATATCGGAACCGGCCGCCGATCTTGCCGTTTCGGCGGCGCTGATCTCCTCGCTTGCCGGTGTGCCGCTGCCGGTTCAAAGCGTCTATTTCGGCGAGATCAGCCTGTCGGGCGCGACAAGGCCGGTCTCCCATGCGGCCGCGCGGCTGAAGGAAGCCGAGAAGCTTGGCTTCGGCCGCGCGGTGCTGCCGGCGGGCGGCGCAGGCCGCAGGGATGGCGGCTCGACCGAGGCGAAGGGCGGCGCCCTGGCCATGGCCGCGCGGCTCGATCTCGTCGAGATCGGCGAACTCGCCGATCTTGCCGGGCGCATCCTGGCGCAATCGACCCGGCTGCGGGCGGCAAACGATTAGAGCGTCACCGGACTGGCGGCGGCTGTAGCCGCCGCCTTGCCTTGCCGCCCTATCATGCCGCCTGCCTTGCCGCCTTGCGTCGTCCCTTTGCTCCCTTGCCCGTGCTGTCGACAGGAAAACCGCCCGCCAGGCGCGTGCGCCGCGTATTGATGATTGATTTTTGCCCGCTAAAGCGGCAAAACACGGCTCTGCCGGGCGGCATGGCCTGCCGAAACCGTTTCCGGCCACCGCTTCTGCCGTCAGGGGCCCCGGGCCTGGGATAGTGCGAGGACTGCATGATTACACTCTTTGATGGCGTGTTGATCGGCCTGATGCTGATTTCCGGCCTGCTCGCCATGGTGCGCGGCTTTTCGCGCGAAGTGCTGTCGGTCGCCTCGTGGATCGTCGCCGCCCTCGCCGCGCTTTATTTCTACAAGTCGCTGGCGCCGACGGCCTACACCTATACCCAGTCGATCTCGTCGTCCAAGACGGTCGCCGATGTGGCGGCGGCCGGTGGCATCTTCGTCGTCACGCTGATCATCGTCAGCGTGATCACCATGAAGATCGCCGACTTCATCGTCGACAGCAAGATCGGCCCGCTCGACCGTACGCTGGGCTTCGTCTTCGGCGCGGCGCGCGGCGCGCTGCTGGTCGTTGTCGGCCTGCTGTTCTTCAACTGGCTGATGCCGGAAAACCAGCCCGGCTGGGTCGCCAATGCCAAGTCGAAGCCGGTGCTCGAATCGATCGGCGAGGGCCTGGTGCAATTGCTGCCGGACGACCCGGAAAAATCGATCATCGAACGCCTGAAGCCCAAGGACGGCGCGGGCGACGAGGGTGAAGGCGAAGGCGAAACCAACGGCTGACCGCCCGGCGAGACACGCTCCAGGAGCACACCAGATGGCATTCCCATTCGATCCGGCATTGCAGCAGGGCAGCGCCGAAGACAGCGACAATTCCCGAGACGACAAGTTTCACGAGGAATGCGGCGTCTTCGGCATTTTCGGCCATCACGATGCGGCGGCGCTGACGACGCTCGGCCTGCACTCGCTGCAGCATCGCGGCCAGGAGGCGGCGGGGATCGTCAGCTTCGACGGCAAGCAGTTCTTCGCCGAGCGCCATCGCGGCCTGATCGGCGACACCTTCACGCGCCAGGACGTGCTGGAGCGGCTCAAGGGCTCGCGCGCCATCGGCCATAACCGCTATTCGACGACCGGCGGCGACGAGATGCGCAATGTGCAGCCGTTTTTCGCCGAGTTCGCCGGCGGCGGGTTCGCCGTTGCCCATAACGGCAATCTGACCAATGCGACCACGCTGCGCCGTCACCTGCAGCGCGAGGGGGCGATATTCCACTCGACCTCGGACACCGAGGTGATCCTGCACCTGATCGCCATGGACAAGGCGGTGGGCTTCGAGGAAAAACTGGTCAATGCGATCCTGCAGCTCGAAGGCGCGTTCTCGCTGGTCGGCATCACCAACAAGAAGCTGATCGGCTGCCGCGATCCGCTCGGCGTGCGCCCGCTGGTGCTCGGCGATCTCGACGGCGCCTATATTCTCACCTCCGAGACCTGCGCCCTCGACATTATCGGCGCGCGCTATGTGCGCGACATCGAGCCGGGGGAACTGGTGGTGATCACCGAGCGGGGCGTACGCTCGTCGAAACCCTTCGCGACGACCGGCAACCGGTTCTGCATCTTCGAATATGTCTATTTCGCCCGGCCGGATTCGATCATGGCGGGCCGCAGCGTCTATTCGGTGCGCAAGCAGATCGGCGTCGAACTGGCGCGGGAGACGCCGGCCGATGCCGACATCGTCGTGCCGGTGCCCGATTCCGGCGTTCCGGCGGCGATCGGGTTTGCCGAGGGTGCGGGCCTGCCGTTCGAACTGGGCATCATCCGCAACCACTATGTCGGCCGTACCTTCATCCAGCCGACCGATTCGATCCGCCATATGGGCGTGAAGCTGAAACACAATGCCAACCGGCGGATGATCGAAGGCAAGCGGGTGGTGCTGGTGGACGATTCCATCGTGCGCGGAACGACGTCGAAGAAGATCGTCCAGATGGTGCGCGAGGCGGGTGCGGCCGAAGTCCATATGCGGATCGCCAGTCCGCCGACCATGAGCCCGTGCTTTTACGGCGTCGATACGCCGGAGCGCCACAAGCTGCTGGCCTCGCGCATGTCGGTCGAGGAGATGGCGGAGTTCATCCGTGTCGATTCGCTCGGCTTCGTTTCGCTTGACGGCCTGTACCGGGCAGCGGGCGAGGCAAGGCGCAATGGCGATCTGCCGCAATTCTGTGATGCCTGTTTTTCGGAAGAGTATCCGACCGAACTGACCGATCACTCCGCCGATGAGGGCAGGAGCAGCAATGTTTCGCTGCTGGCCGAGCGCCAGGGCACTTGACGCATTCCCGAAAACCGGATTTTCCATGGCACGTTTGAAGAACAGGATTGCGCTCGTTACCGGCGCTTCGCGCGGCATCGGCTACCGCACGGCGCTGGCGCTGGCGAAGGAAGGCGCCCATGTGCTGGCGCTGGGCCGAACCGTGGGCGGGCTCGAGGAACTCGATGACGCGATCGGGACGGAAGCAGCCGAAGCCGGCGGCTCGGCAACCCTGATCCCGCTCGATGTCACCGATTACGACGCGCTCGACCGGCTCGGCGCCAGCATCGACGAGCGCTGGGGCAGGCTCGATATCTTCATCGGCAATGCCGGCATGCTGGGCGGGCTGACGCCGCTCGGCCATATCGAGCCGAAGACCTTCGAGAAGGTCCTGGCGATCAACCTGACCGCGAACTGGCGGCTGGTGCGCTCGCTCGATCCGCTGCTGAAGGCATCGGATGCCGGCCGCGCCCTGCTGGTAAGTTCGGGTGCCGCGCGTTCCTGCAAGCCGTTCTGGGGCTCCTACGCGATTTCCAAGGCGGCGCTGGAAGCGCTTGGCAAGACCTGGGCGGCCGAAAGTGCGGCAAGCAATCTCAAGGTCAATCTGGTCAATCCGGGCCCGGTGCGCACGGCTATGCGGGCGCAGGCCATGCCGGGCGAAGACCCCGACACCCTGCCGCCGCCATCGGAGGTTGCCGCCGCCTTCGTCGAACTGGTGCTGCCCTCGGTTACCCAGAACGGCGCTCTCTACGACGTGCCCAGCCGGAGCTGGAAGAGCGCGTAGCGCCGATCGACCGGGCCTATTCACAGCGGCCGATTTCCCTGCCAAACTTGCCGCCGACACGGCACGGACGAGCGATATCGCCAGTCTGTGTGCTGCCGGGGAGGACGGGCGTGACGGGCAAGGCATTCTCATCTCAGATCGCGGGCCGGCTTGCGGGGCATACCCTGTTTTCGGCACTGGTGGATGCGGCGGGCAGATATGGCTCGCGCGAGCCGCAGCTTGAAGACGCCGTCGGCCAGAAATTTTCCTATGGGCGCATTCTGCTCGGCGCGCGCCTGCTCGCAAAGCGATTCGAGAAAGTCACGCAAGCCGGTGAAATCGTTGCGGTATTGCTGCCGAACGCCAATGCGGTTGTGAGCACATTCTTCGCGCTGCAATCGGCCGGCCGGGTGCCCGCAATGCTCAACTACACCGCCGGACCGGCGATCGTCGTATCGGCCTGCCGGACGGTGAAGGCACGGCTCGTCATCGCTTCGAGGCAGTTCATCGAGAAGGCTGAACTCAACGCCCTGCAGGAGGCGCTCGAGGCGGCGGGGCTCGACTTCTTCTGGCTCGAGGATCTGGCCGACGATGTCGGCCTGTTCGAAAAGCTTTGCGCCGCGCTGTTCGCGCGCCGGGCGCTGGCGAGACCGAAACCGGACGATCCGGCGCTGGTGCTGTTTACCTCCGGCTCGGAAGGCCATCCCAAGGCGGTGGTGCTTTCGCACGGCAACCTTCTGTCAAACTGCGCCCAGATCGCCGAGCGGATCGCCTTCGGACCGCAGGACAAATTGTTCAACGTGCTGCCGGTGTTTCATTCCTTCGGCATTACCGGCGGCATGGTGCTGCCGCTGATGTTCGGCGTGAAGCTGTTTCTCTACCCCTCGCCGCTGCACATGAAGATCATTCCGCAGGTGGTGGCGAAGACCAGGCCGACCATCCTGTTCGGCACCGATACCTTCCTGACCGGCTATGCCCGGGCGGCAAAAGACAGCGACTTCGCCTCGCTCAGGCTGGTGGTGGCGGGCGCCGAGGCGGTTCGCGAAGAGACCTACAGGACCTGGGCCGAGCGGTTCGACACGCTGGTGCTCGAAGGGTTCGGCATGACCGAGGCGGCACCGGTCGTCGCCGTCAACACGCCCGACGAAAGGAAACCCGGCTCGGTGGGCAAGCTGCTGCCCGGCATCGAGGCGCGGCTCGAACCGGTCGACGGCATCGAGAAGGGTGGCAGGCTGTGGCTCAGGGGACCGAACGTCATGCTCGGCTACATGACCCATGACCGGCCGGGCGAGTTGCAGCCGCCCGGCGATGGCTGGCACGATTCGGGCGATATCGTGGAAATCGACGAAAACGGCTTCGTCACGATACGCGGAAGGGCCAAGCGGTTTGCCAAGGTGGCGGGCGAGATGGTGTCGCTTGGGGCGATCGAAATGATGGTGAGCCGATTGTGGCCGCAGGCAAACCATGCCGCCGTCGCCCTGCCCGACAAGCGCAAGGGCGAGAAGATCGTGCTGGTGACCACCTGGGACGCGGCCGACAAGGAACCGCTGGTCAAGGCGGCGCGCGAACAGGGCTATACCGAGCTGATGGTACCCAACATCATCATCAAGGTCGCCGAGATCCCGGTTCTGGGCAGCGGCAAGACCGACTATGTGACCGCCCAGAAACTGGCCGGCGAACGCGCCATTCGGTAGTTCCGATAATTCGGTGACAGTTTACTTAATTCCGGGAAACGGCGGGAAGCGGCATTTTCTGCGCTATGCGGGAATTAAGTAAACTGTCACCGAATTGGTACCTCGATTTTTTCGAATACTGTTTTTCGCCATATTCACTATTGATATATATCGAGCCGATATACAGCACCACGACGACCCCCTTCCGGCGCGGATATGACCGCGCGGACTGTGCCTCGCGGCCTGACGCAGGGCGAAACAGAATATGGGCCCTGCCGGCCCGGAAGGATCCGCCTTGAACGCTCGTACCCTCATCCTCGCCATCCTGAACCAGCAGGCGGCAAGCGGCTATGAAATCCGCAAGATGTGCGTTGAAGGGCCCTATTGCTACTTCATCGACATTTCCTTCGGCTCGATCTATCCGACCCTGGCGCGGCTCGAGGCCGACGGGCTGGTGACGAGCCGGGTGGAGCAGGCCAAGGGCAAGCCGGACCGCAAGGTCTATTCGGTCACCGCCGCCGGCCGGGCCGAATTCGTGCGCGCCATGGCGCAGCCGCCCGCCCGCGACGTGTTCAAGTCGGAATTCCTGCTGGTTGCCATGGCAGCCGAGTTCTCGACGCCCGAATGCATCGCGCAGGCCGTGCAGGAGCGGACCGCGTTTCTCGAAAGCCAGGTTGCGATGATCCGCGAACAGATCGCCGATTGCGATCATCCGGGCATTCTGTGGGTGGCGCGCTACGGCATTCACCTGATGAAATGCGACCTTGAATACCTTAAATACCATCGCGACGATCTGATGGCGCTGGCGGCAAGTGCCCTGCCGGAACGGGTGGCGGCGGAATAGCGCCGATTTAAGACAACGAACCGAATTACCGGCCGAAAGCGGCCCAGACGAACGGAATTGACCTATGGGTTTCAGGATCAGAGGATCACACATCATCGCGGTGCTGCTGGCGGGCGGACTTGCCGCCTGGATGGCATCGGGCCGGCTTTCCGCGGACGGCGCGGCGGCGGAAGATGCGGCGCTGCCGCCGATCGCCGAGCGTCAGGCCGAGCACAAGGACGATGCCTTCAGGGTGCGCCACGTCCCGCTGATGGCCGAGGAGCGCAACAAGACGATCCTGGTGCGCGGCCGCACCCGGGCCGACGCCGTGGTGACGGTGCGCGCGGAAACCGGCGGCGTATTGGAACAGCGCCTCGTCGCCAAGGGCGACACGGTCAGCAAGGGCGACCTCGTCTGCGTCATCGACCGGGGCGCGCGCGAGGCCGCCGTCGCCCAGGCAAAGGCGCAACTGGCGCAGGCGCAAACCGAATACGACGCCAATTCGGCGCTGAGCCGCAAGGGCTTTGCCTCCGCCAACAAGCTGACCGGCCTCAAGGCCGCCGTCGATGCGGCAAGCGCGCAACTGGCCTCGGCCGAACTCGAGCTTTCGCGCACCGAATTGCGCGCTTCCGCCTCGGGCCAGGTCCAGGATCCGATTGCCGAAGCGGGCGACATGCTTTCCGTCGGCGCTGCCTGCATCACGCTGATCGATACCGATCCGATGCTCTTTACCGGCCAGGTTTCCGAGCGCGACATCGATGCGATCGAGACCGGCATGAAGGCCGATATCAAGCTGGTGACCGGCGAAGAGGCCCAGGGCACGATCCGCTATATCGCCCCCTCGGCCGATGCGCAGACCCGCACCTTCACCGTCGAGATTGAGTTCGAGCCGGGCGCGAATGTGCGCGACGGCATGACGGCGGAAGCCACCATCTCGCTCGATGCCGAAACCGCCTTCCGCGTCGCGCCGTCCTGGCTGACGCTGGCCGATGACGGCACGATCGGCATTCGCACCGTCAACGACCAGAACGAGGTCGAGTTCACGCCGGTGAAGATCCTGGCGCAGCAAAAGGACGGGTTCTGGATCAGCGGGCCGAAACCCGGCGACCGCATCATCACCCTCGGCCAGGAATATGTGGTGGCGGGTGAAAAAGTCGAAACCGAACTCGACACGCGGTTCAAGGACATGCTGACGGGCCTTGCGGTCGATGTGAACACGGGAAGCGTGCAATGACCGGCGCACTGGAAACCATACTGTCGAGGCCGAAGACGGTTCTCACCATGATGGTCGTCATGGTGCTGGCCGGCCTCTATGCCTATGCGACGATCCCCAAGGAGGCGCAGCCGGACATCGACGTGCCGGTCTACTACGTCTCGATCGGCCAGCGTGGCGTGTCGCCGGAGGACGCCGAGCGGCTGCTGGTCAAGCCGATGGAGACGGAGCTGCGCGGCCTTGACGGGCTCAAGGAAATCACCGCGATCGCCTCGGAAGGCCATGCCGGCATCGTGCTCGAGTTCCAGATCGGCTCCGACAAGGACAAGGTTCTGGCCGACATCCGCGACAAGGTCGACCTGGCCAAGGCGAACCTGCCGGCCGATGCCGACGAACCGGCGGTGTTCGAAACCAATTTCGCCCTGCAGCCGACGATCATCGTCACCCTTTCGGGCGATGTGCCGGAGCGCACGCTCTACAATCTCGCCCGCCAGCTCAAGGACGAGGTCGAGGCGATCTCCTCGGTGCGCGAGGTCAAGCTCAAGGGCACAAGGGAGGAACAGCTCGAGGTCGTGCTCGACCTGTTGCGGCTTCAATCCTACGACATCACCCAGCAGGAACTGCTGAACGCGCTGGCACAGTACAACCAGCTCGTTCCCGCCGGGTTCATCGACGACGGCGCGGCGCGCTTCAACGTCAAATTGCCGGGCCTGGTCGAGACGGCGCAGGACGTCTATTCGATCCCGATCAAGCAGAATGGCGAAGGCGTGGTGACGCTGGGCGAGGTCGCCCAGATCCGCCGCACCTTCAAGGACGCGTCGAGCTATACGCGGGTCAACGGCCAGCCGGCCATGTCGCTGGAAGTGGTCAAACGCATCGGCACCAACATTGTCGAGAACAATGAGGAAGTGCGCCGGGTGGTTGGCGCGTTCACCCAGAACTGGCCGTCGGCGATCAGCATCAACTACATGCTGGACCAGTCGACCTTCATCTTCGAGACGCTCGGTTCGCTGCAATCCTCGATCCTGACCGCGATCTCGCTGGTGATGATCATCGTGGTGGGATCGCTCGGCTTCCGCTCCGGCCTGCTGGTCGGTCTCGCCATCCCGACCTCGTTCATGGTCGGCTTCCTGATCCTCACCGCCATGGGCATGACGCTCAACATGATGGTGATGTTCGGCTTGGTGCTGACCGTCGGCATGCTGGTCGACGGCGCCATCGTGATGATCGAATATGCCGACCGCAAGATGGCCGAGGGGCTGGAGCCCGATCTTGCCTACAAGCGCGCGGCGAAGCTGATGCTGTGGCCGATCGTTTCCTCGACGGCGACGACGCTTGCCGCCTTCCTGCCGCTCCTGCTGTGGCCGGGGGTCGTCGGCGAGTTCATGAGCTATCTGCCGATCATGGTGATCGTGGTGCTTTCGGCTTCGCTGCTGACGGCGCTGGTCTTCGTGCCGGCGACGGGCTCGGTGATGGCGCAGTTCGGTGCGTTTCTACGGCAGAACCACCGGTTTGCCGCCGCGCTGTACGGCTTCCTTATCGGCGCCGCCGCGGCCGTCGCGAGCGGCGTGCTGCCCGAGGGAGCGCGGATACCGGGGGCAATCGGCGTCGGGCTCGTGGCGGCCCTGGCCGGCTGGTTCGTCGGCGGCTGGTTCGGCCGCTGGCGCATCTCTCATCCGCGCAAGGCGGATGCGGCAGCCGCCATGCTGTCAGCCGATGCCGATCTCGACCCGCAGAAACTCAAGGGCGCGATGGGCATCTATGTGCGGTTCCTCGACCGGCTGTCGGGCAATCTGATCGGCAACATGACGGTGATCGTCACCGTTATCGCCGTCACCATCGGCACCTTCGTCTATTTCGGCGCCAACAATAACGGCGTCGAGTTCTTCGTCGAGGAAGAACCCGATGTGGCGATCCTGTTCGTGCAGGCGCGCGGCAATCTGTCGGGCCGTGAAATCCGCGATCTCGCGGTCGAGGTCGAACAGGAAGTGCTCAAGGTCAAGGGGCTTGAAAACGTCGTGCTGACGGCAACGGCGCCGGGCGGCGGCGGCGGTGGCGGCGGGATCGATCTCAGCGCACCGCAGGATACGCCGCCAGACGTGGTGGCAACGATGCAGATCGAATTCATCGACTTCGACCAGCGCCGCCCGGCGGTGGAAATCTTCGACGAAATCCGCCAGCGCACCGCCAGGCTCGGTGGCGTCAAGGTCGAGATCCGCAAGATGGAGGGAGGGCCGCCCACCGGCAAGGATATCCGCCTGCAGGTGACGTCCGACAATTACGACCAGCTCGTTACCACCGTCGGCAGGGTACGCGACTATTTCGACACGATCGCCGATATTCAGGACGTCGAGGACAGCCGTCCCCTGCCCGGCATCGAATGGGAGATCAATGTCGATCGCGAGGAGGCCGGCCGCTACAATGCGGGCGTTGCCGCTGTCGGCTCGATGGTTCAATTGGTCACCACGGGGGTTACCATCGGCAAATACCGGCCGGATGATTCAGAGGATGAGGTCGATATCGTCGTCCGCCTGCCGGAAGCAGAGCGCTCGCTCGACATGCTGTCCGAGCTTCGCCTGCGCACGCAGAACGGCCAGGTGCCGATCTCGAACTTCATCGATGTGACAGCACAGCACAAGGTGACCTCGATCACCCGCCGTGACGGGCTTTATGCGATGGATATCAAGGCTGGCCTGGTCAAGGGCGCGAAGTTCGGCGATCGCGATCTGGTGCCCGATGACAAGGTGAAGGAAATCCAGAGCTGGCTCGACGGACAGGATTGGCCGCTGGGCGTGCGTTTCCGCTTCCGTGGCGCGGATGAGGACCAGAAGGAATCGGGTGCCTTCCTGCAGAAGGCCGCCCTCGGCGCGCTGTTCCTGATGTTCATCATCCTGCTGACCCAGTTCAACTCGTTCTATCAGACCTTCCTGACGCTTTCGACGGTGATCCTCGCCATGGTGGGCGTGCTGATCGGCATGCTGGTAACGGGGCAGAAATTCTCGATCGTCATGAGCGGGACGGGGATCGTGGCGCTGGCCGGTATCGTGGTGAACAATGCGATCGTGCTGATCGATACCTATAACCGAATGCGCTCGGACGGCGCCGGCGTGCACGAAGCGGTGCTGAAGACCTCGGCCCAGCGCTTCCGGCCGATCTTCCTGACCACCTTCACCACCATTCTCGGCCTGTTCCCGATGGCGCTGGCGATCAACTTCGACTACATCAACCGCGAGGTGATCTATGGCTCGCTAACCGCGAACTGGTGGGTGCAATTGTCGACGGCGGTGATTTCGGGCCTTGCCTTCTCGACCATGCTGACCCTGGTCGTCACCCCCGTGATGCTGTCGCTGCCGACCAATGTGGTGGAGGCCTATCAGCGCCGGGCACTGAAACGCCGGACGGCCGCGACGCCGCAGCCCGCCGACATATCCGGCGAGAGAGCGCTCGCGCCGGCCAATGACAGCCTTGCGACCGAAGATGCGGCGTCGAAGAGCAAGCGGCGCAGGAAGTCCGGCAAGGATGCCGGCGAAGCGGCGGGAGGCGAAAAGGCGGGAGGCGAAGGACCGTCCTACCGCGACGCCGCCGAATAGCGCCATCGCAGCAACATGAAGCCCCGCTCTAACCAGCGGGGCCTTTTCTTTTCCGCGCCGGTTTCCTGCCCGCCGGTTGCGCGGTTTCGGATGGCCTGGCTGCCGCCGCTCTGGCGGCCTCCTCGGCCAGTCTTGCAAAATGCGCC
>JAGRLT010000055.1 GCA_020441665.1 Nitratireductor sp. | reverse complement strand
GGGAGTTTGGTCTTCGGCTAGGAGCGGAAAGCGACGCGGTGTGAACACCGTTAGCTTTTCGCGACCCAAAGAACACCCATGGCCGAAGGCCAAAGAACCAAGTTCAGACGATTGCAGAAAAGACAATCGTTTCATTCGCTTGAACTCCCTGCTGTGGAGTCTTTTCCGCCCTGACGTCGTCGAAATCCTCGCAGGATGGGTAAACATCCTGCGGCGGTGTTCTCCCAAGGGTTTCATGGGTCAGGAGCGAAAAATCCATCCATTCAAACTGCTTCCAGCTAAACAAGACACGCTCTAGTCCCAGCCCTCTCTTCTCGTCATCCTCGGGCTTGACCCGAGGATCCGCGTTGTCCCGGTCAGAGCTTGTGCCGACAGGCATGGCCATCGCCTCCCGCCTTGGCGTTGAGGACAAATCACCCTATAAGCGAAGCCAAGGCCGGCTATGCCGGCCCGGGGCGTCGTATCCCCTCACGAAGCGGCCGGTGCCGGCCGTGATGGCACCTCCTCGAACCTGATTGGTCGGGGAGGCTGCGGTGTATGTCCAGAGCTTCGGCTTAAAGGCCGTGGCGGTCGTCTTCGTGCGGCTTACGAACTCCCCGGCTGCCAGAGGAAATCTCTGGCGGCCGATTTCATGCTTCCCGCCGCTCCTTGGCAGGCAGGAACGCAAGGATCGAGGGAGTTGGCCCATGGAGCCCTACAATTTCTGGCAGGATTTTTTCGAGGCCTATCGGCAGTCGCCCGACTGGATCAAGCTCGTCTGGGTGGTGGTGCCGCCGGGTTTCGTGCTCGGGCTGATCGCGCTTATCTTAAGGTTTTTCAGCCGGCTGGAGGACGCGCCCATACGCGGCGCGTGGCGGATGGAGCGGATGTATCCGCGCCCGCAGGCTCCTGACGAAAGCGACTTTCCCGCAGCCAGCGCTCCGCGCCAGATCACCCATGCCTCGCACGAGAAAGACGGATAGGCAAGGTACGGTTTCGAGGCCATCCTTCGCCCCCCTTGAGGAGGAGCGCCCCCCTAGAAATGAATGCGATACTTCGCCCGCACCGCCTTGTCGGCGACCGGATCGATGATCGCCTTGCGCGGCGCGTCGAGGATCTGCCGCTTGCGCTTGATCGCCTCGGCGATGAGCTCGGGCTTGCCAACTTCCGCCCATTCCTTGGGCGAGAGCCGGTCGGCGATCTTCGGATAGACGAAGTCGCGCTGCATCAGGCTCAGCGTCTGGGAGGAGCCGAGGTAATGGCCCGGCCCGCCGAGGCAGACCTCCTTCATCGTCTCGATCGAGACCGTCTGGTCGTTGACCTCGATGCCGCGCACGCAGCGCTGCGCCTGGCCCAGCATGTCGTCGCCCAGGATCAGGCTTTCGAGCGAGAAACCGAGCAGCGACGCATGCATGCCGACGGCCTCGTAGACCATGTTGAGGCCGGAAAGGCCGGCCATCACATTCGAGCACATCTGCTCCCAGCCGGCCTGCATGTCGGGCATCTTGGCGTCGGCGATACCGGCCGCCGCCCCGCCGGGCAGGCCGTAGAAATGATGCATCTGGGCACAGCCCGCCGTCAGCAGCGCCTGCTCGCCCGACCCGCCCGACATCGCGCCGGTCCTCAGATCGGAGACGAACGGCCAGGTGCCGAAGATCGCCGGATGGCCCGGCTTGATCGCATTGACATAGACCATGCCGGCAAGGCATTCGGCGACCGCCTGGACGATCGCCAGCGCGATGGGCGCCGGTGCCGTGGCGCCCGCCTGGCCCGCCGACAGCAGCAGAACCGGCATGCCGCCCGCGACGCATTTTTCCATCACCTTGCAGCTCTCGGTGGCGAATTTCATCGGCGGCACGACGAAGCAGTTCGAATTGGAGACGAACGGCCGCGCCCGCCATTCCGCCTCGCCGCCGGCGATCATGTGCAGCACGTCGAAACAGCCCTCGACGTAATCGGGATCGAAGATCGAGGTGCCGACATGCTTCTTCGTGCCCGCGCAGCAGGCATAGAGCGTGTTCAGATCCATCTCGAAATTGTCTTCGATGTCGCGGCAGACCATCGGCCGCTGGAAGAAATGGACATTGTCCAGTTCCTCGGTGATCCGCGCCGCGTCATAGAGGTCCTGAACGGTCGATTCGCGGTATTCGCGCTTCTCCTGATCGACCACATAGACGGCGGCGCCCGCGGTTCCGTAGTGAACCTTCTTGCCGGAAAGATCGAGATCGTGCCGGGGATCGCGGCCGTAAAGCGTGATGCCCCTGGCGGCCTTGGTCAGCATGTCCTCGACGACGGCGCGGGGAAAGCGGATGCGCCCGTCATCGCCGAGGATGCAGCCGGCGCCGGTCAGGATTGCGACCCCTGTTTCCGGCGCGTCGGCAAAGCCGATCACCGCCATCGCTTCGAGCGCCGCCTCGTGGATGCGCAGGACATCGGCGTCGGACAGGGGCTTGTACTGCCCGCCCGGCATGCCGGGGCGGATCGGGCGGATATCCTCGGTCAGCGGCGCCGAGCGCACGGCGTGGCGGCCGGCCCTGCCGCCGGTGCGGCGGCCGCGCGAGGTTTCGGTTACGGTCATCAGGGTCTCGTCATTCATCTCAACCTCCAGAACAACGAAGAAATCAACAATTCTCTATGCGCTCTGCACGCCGCTTCCCGCGATCAGCAGCGGATCGACGGCCGATCCGCCAATGCTGCCGGAAAGCGAACTGAAAGTGCCGGCGCCCAGCATTTCGGTAAGACTGTCGCGGATGATGGCATGGGTGCGGCGGGCGATCGAGCCGCCGAGGGAGATGCGGCGCGCGCCGGCGGCCGCGATTTCGCCGACCGAATGCCCGATCAGCGCCCCGGCGGCGAGCGCATTGACCGGCTTGGTGACCGCGCTGCAGACCTGCGCCAGCTCGTCGAGGTTTGCGACGATGGGTACATAGAGCAGATCGGCGCCGGCGGCCTCGAAGGCCTGAATGCGGCGAATGCCCTCGGCAAGGTCGTAGCTTCCATTCATCACGCCGTCGGCGCGGGCGCAGAAGATGAAGGGCCGCCCCAGCGCGCGGGCGGCGGCGGCACCCGCCTTGACGCGTTCGACCGCCAGATCGAAGTCATAGGCCGGATTGCCGTCGACCATCTGCGTGTCCTCGATCGAGCAGCCCGAAAGGCCAATCTCGCCGGCAAGCCGCACCGTCTCGGCAACCGCGTCGGGAGCATCGCCGAAACCGTTCTCGAAATCGCCGCTCACCGGCAGCGGCGTCGCCGCAAGGATCGCCGCCGCGTGCGCAAGCGCCTCGTCGCGGCTGACCTGGCCCATATCGGGCCTGCCGAGCGTGAAGGCGAAGCCGGAACTCGTCGTCGCCAGCGCTCTTGCGCCAAGCGCCGCCATCATCCGGGCAGAGCCCAGATCCCAAGGATTGGGAATGACGAAAGTGCCCGACTGGTGCAGGCCGTGAAAGGTTTCGTGGCGGGCGGCAAGGTTCATGCTTTCACCCTTTCGGATTTCGGATCGTACATCGGCTTCAGCGAGGCTTCGGCGGCGACCCGCGTCCCGGCGATCTCGATCTCATAGGTGGAGGCGAGCACCTGATCGGCGCTTTCGCCCTCGCACGGCACATAGCCCATGGCGATCGCGCCGCCCAGCGTATGGCCGTAATTGCCCGAACTCACATAGGAGACGATCTCGCCATCGCGCAGGATCGGCTCGTTGTGATAGACGAGCGGCTCGGGATCGCTCAGCCGGAACTGCAACAGCCGCAGCTTCAGCCCCTCCTCGCGCTTGCGCAGGACGGCGTCGCGGCCGATGAAATCGGGCTTTACCGTCTTCACCGCGAAGCCGAGACCGGCTTCCAGCACATGGTCCTCGCTGGTGATGTCGTGGCCGAAATGGCGGAACGCCTTTTCGATCCGGCAGGAATCCATCATGTGCATGCCACAAAGCCTGAGGCCGGCATCCGCGCCTGCTTCCATCAGCGTCTCGAAGGCATGGCCGCACTGGTCGGCGGAGATGTAGAGTTCCCAGCCCAGTT
>JAGRLT010000054.1 GCA_020441665.1 Nitratireductor sp. | reverse complement strand
CAAGGTCAGCTTGACATCGGGCACGACCATGTCCGGGTCGATACCCTTTTCCGTGCCGAGCCCGTCACAGGTCGGGCAGGCGCCGGCGGGCGCGTTGAAGGAGAACAGCCGGGGCTCGATCTCGGGAATGGTGAAGCCCGAGACCGGACAGGCGAACTTCTCCGAAAAGAGAATGCGCTCATGGGTCTCGTTCTTCGACTTGTTGGCGCTTTCGCCGGCAAGCTCGGAGGCCGGCAGGGGCTTGTCGGCAAATTCCGCCACCGCCAGGCCTTCGGCCAGGCGAAGGCAGGTCTCGAGCGAATCGGCGAGCCGCGCGGCGATGTCCGCGCGCACCACGACGCGGTCGACCACCACATCGATGTCGTGCTTGTATTTCTTGTCGAGAGCGGGAACGTCGGCGATCTCGTAGAGCGCGCCGTCGACCTTGACGCGCTGAAAGCCCTTCTTCAGCAGCTCGGCGAGTTCCTTGCGGTATTCGCCCTTTCGCCCGCGCACGATGGGCGCGAGGATCAGGAGCCGCGTGCCTTCCTCAAGCGCCAGGATGCGGTCGACCATCTGGGAGACGGTCTGGCTTTCGATCGGCAGGCCGGTAGCCGGCGAATAGGGGATGCCGACACGGGCAAACAGCAGGCGCAGATAATCGTAGATTTCCGTCACCGTGCCGACGGTCGAACGCGGATTGCGGCTCGTCGTCTTCTGTTCGATGGAAATCGCCGGCGACAGCCCGTCGATCTGGTCGACATCGGGCTTCTGCATCATTTCGAGGAATTGCCGCGCATAGGCCGAGAGCGATTCCACATAGCGGCGCTGGCCCTCGGCATAGATCGTGTCGAAGGCGAGCGACGACTTGCCCGAGCCCGACAGGCCGGTGATGACGATCAGGCTGTCGCGCGGCAGATCGACATCGATGTTCTTCAGATTGTGCTCGCGCGCGCCGCGAACGGAAATGTACTTGTGCTCGGCCATGATGCGTTTCGATAACGGGGTCCGGCGCGACCCGCTGCAGGGTGGTTGGAGAAGACCCTAACTTAGTCTTCGATACCGGCTTTGAAAGGGGCTATTTGCCGCTTTGCGCAGATTACTGACATTGCTGCCATTGCCGCCTCAATCAGCGTTGCCGTCGCGTTCCACTCTGCGCGATTCGACTGCAGATAGAAAGAACAAAAAAGGAACATATGGTTGTATTTGATGGCAGGATGGACTATGTTGCATTTGTCACTTGCTCGCGGAGAAGCCAATGACCAGGGAAGAACGGGAAATCCAAGGTCGCAAGATTGATGCGGAGATTGCAAAGCTGATCGCGGAGACGGCCAAGATCAATAGCGAAAACCGCTACTACCCGCTTGTGGTTGGCTCCGGTCTCACACTTGCGATTGTCGCGATTGCGAAGCTGTTTTTGTGAGCCGCTTTTTCGCGCCAGTGCCGCGGGCGGTTCGTTTGAGGCCGATGATCTGGGGCCGATAATCTGGGGCCGATAATCTGGGGATTGGCGGCAACGGTTCTCGACGGACGCAACGCTTTCCATCACAAGGTGAGAGAACAGGATTTCGTCTGATCGTTGGCAACGTCTAATTGGCTGCCCGTCAGGCCGGACGCAAGGAGTAAAACCATGGCAGGCAGCGTCAACAAGGTCATTCTGGTCGGCAATCTGGGCGCCGATCCGGAAATCCGCCGCACCCAGGACGGGCGGCCGATCGCCAATCTTTCGGTGGCGACATCGGAAAGCTGGCGCGACCGCAATAGCGGCGAGCGGCGCGAAAAGACCGAATGGCATCGGGTCGTCATCTTCAACGAAGGCCTGTGCAAGGTGGTCGAGCAATATCTGAAAAAGGGCTCGAAGGTTTATCTCGAGGGCCAGTTGCAGACCCGCAAATGGCAGGACCAGTCGGGCCAGGACCGCTACACGACCGAGGTCGTGCTGCAGGGCTTCAATTCCACCCTCACCATGCTCGACGGCCGGGGCGAGGGGGGCGGCGGTTCGGAATACAGCCGCGTTTCCAGCCAGGGCGGTGGCCAAGGCGGCGGTAGGGGCGGATCGGGCGGCGGTTCCGATTTCGGCCAGTCGGGTCCGAATTTCGGCGGCGGCCAGGGCGGCGATTTCGATGACGAAATTCCGTTCTGATCTGTTGTGCTGAATGGCGCAGAAAATTGCCCATATCGCCCTGGTCGTGCGCGACTATGACGAAGCGATTGCGTATTACTGCGACAAGCTCGGCTTCGAGCTGATCGAGGACAGCTACCAGCCGGAGCAGGACAAGCGCTGGGTAGTCGTTGCGCCGCCTGGCTGGCGCGATCTTGGTGGCACCACTCTTCTGCTCGCGCGCCCTTCCAGGCCTGAACAGGGAGCCTTCATTGGCAATCAGGCGGGCGGCCGGGTTTTTCTGTTTCTGGCAACCGACGACTTTGATCGCGATCACGCCGCATTCAGTACCAAGGGTGTGGAGTGGGTGCGCGAACCCAAGATCATGGACTACGGCAAGGTGGCCGTCTTCCGCGACCTCTATGGCAATCTGTGGGACCTTGTGCAATTTGCGCAGGATCATCCCATGGCGATTTGAATTCGCAAGCCGTCCGCCTCCATCCAATTTTGAAGGGTCTTTGTATTTCGCATGTCTCTGTTCGCCCGCCTTAAGGCCGATTGCCGCGACGACTGGAATGCCTATACCCGGCATGCCTTCGTGGCGGGCATGGGCGAGGGCACGCTGCCGCAGGCTGCGTTCCGCGATTATCTCGTTCAGGATTATCTCTTCCTGATCCAGTTCGCCCGTGCCTATGCGCTCAGCATCTACAAATCGCGCGGCCTTGGTGAGATGCGCCACGGGCTGGAAGGGCTAAAGGCCATTCTGGACGTAGAAATGAACCTGCATGTGCGGCTGTGCGCGCGCTGGGGCATTTCGCCGGACATGCTGGAGGCGACGCCGGAAAAGGGCGGGACGGTCGCCTATACGCGCTTCGTGCTCGATGCCGGCAATGCCGGCGACCTGCTCGATCTCTATGTGGCGCTGGCGCCCTGCATGATCGGCTATGGCGAGATCGGCAAGGCGCTGGAGCCGAGGGCCGGGGACGGCAATCCCTATGGCGAATGGATCGGCGAATACGCTTCCGCCGGCTATCAGCAACTGGCGGCGGCGACCATCGCCCATATCGACGGTCTTGCCGCCGACACGATGACCGAGGCGCGCTATCCGCGCCTGAGGCGGCTGTTTGCCTCGGCCTGCCGGCTCGAAGCCGATTTCTGGCAGATGGGCCTCGATGCCGGGGGCGGCAACAGGGACGGGGACGGTGGCGAATAGGGCACACCCTCCGTCCACCACCCTGTGTCCGCCGCCCGAACTGGAAATCGGTCGCGGCCTGTCCTAGATTTCAACCTGGTTGGAATCGGGCAAAGCGGGGGCCTTCTTGAAGCGGAAAATTCTCATCCTGTTCGCGCATCCCGCCCAGGAGCGTTCCGAGGTCAATGTCGAACTGGCCAAGGCTGCCGCGGCGCTCGACTTCGTCACCCTGGTCGATCTCTATGGCGACTATCCTGACTACCACATCGATGTCGAGCGCGAGCAGAAGCGGCTCCTCAAACACGATGTGATCGTCTTCCTGCATCCCTTCTACTGGTATTCGACGCCGGCCCTGCTGAAGGAATGGCAGGATCTGGTGCTCGAATACGGCTTTGCCTATGGCGCCAAGGGCACGAGGCTTGCCGGCAAGATATTCTTTTCGGCACTCACCGCCGGCGGACCGGAAAAAGCCTACAAGCGGCGCGGCTACAACCATTTCACCCTGCGCGAGCTGCTGGCGCCGCTCGAACAGACCGCCAATCTGTGCGGCATGGTCTACCTGCCGCCCTTCGCGCTCTATGCCTCGCGTCGGGCCTATGAGGAGGGCCGCATCGGCGACCATGTGGCCGCGTTTACCGGCCTCCTGACGGCGCTGCATGAGGATCGGATGCCGCTCGCCGCCGCCGCCAGGCATGATCTTCTCAACCAGGCGACGATCCGCGCGGCAAAGTCGGGCGAAACGCCTGCCAGGAAAGAGGTGCCGGCGTGAGCGGCTTCCTCTTTCAGGCTTTCGTCTATCTCGCCGCCTCGGTCATCGCCGTGCCGATCGCCAAACGTCTCGGCCTCGGCTCGGTGCTCGGCTATCTGATCGCCGGCATCGTCATCGGGCCGGTCATCGGCCTGGTCGGCAACGAGACCCAGAACTTGCAGCATTTCGCCGAATTCGGCGTCGTCATGATGCTGTTCATCGTCGGTCTGGAACTGGAGCCGAAAGTACTCTGGCAGATGCGGCGGCGGCTCATCGGGCTCGGCGGGCTGCAGGTCGGGCTGACATCGGCGGTGATCGCGGCCGGCGCCTTCGCGCTCGGTCTGAGCTGGCAGATGGCGATCGCCAGCGGGCTGATCCTGTCGCTGTCCTCGACGGCGATCGTGCTGCAGACGCTCAACGAAAAGCATATGCTCAAGGGCGAGGGCGGTCAGGCAAGCTTTTCCGTGCTGCTGTTTCAGGACATCGCCGTCATCCCCATGCTGGCGCTGATCCCGCTGCTGGCGGTGCCGGGGCTTTCCGGCATGGGGCAGGATGCTGGCGCGGCGCATGGCGCCGGCCAGGGCTCGGGCCATGCCGATGTTGCCGCCAATGCCACCGATGGGGCGGGCCATGCGACGATGAGCCTGGTCGACGGCTTGCCCGGCTGGGGCGTGACGCTGGTGACGCTGGGCGCCATCGCCGCCGTCGTTCTGGGCGGTATCTACCTGTCGCGGCCGCTGTTCCGCTTCATTGCCGATTCCCGCCTGCGCGAGATGTTCACCGCCGCGGCCCTGCTTCTGGTCATCGCCATCGCGCTGCTGATGACCCTGGTCGGCCTGTCGCCGGCGCTCGGCACCTTCCTTGCCGGCGTGGTCCTGGCCAACTCCGAATACCGCCACGAGCTCGAAGCCGATATCGAGCCGTTCAAGGGCCTGCTGCTCGGCCTGTTCTTCATCACCGTCGGCGCCGGTATCGATTTCGAAATCCTGTTTGCCGATGTGGGAACCATCGTCGGATTGACGCTCGCCGTGATGGCGGCAAAGGCCATTGTGCTGCTGGTTCTCGCCCGGCTGTTCCGATTGCCGTCGCCCGACCATCTGCTGTTTGCGCTCGGACTGGCGCAGGCGGGCGAATTCGGCTTCGTCCTTCTGAGCTTCACCCTGCAGAACAGTGTGCTCGACACGGACACCGTGCGCATGCTGTCGCTCGTCGTCGCCATTTCCATGCTGCTGACGCCGGGCCTGTTCATTCTCTATGACAAGGTGCTGGCCCGGCGCGGCGCCGGCGACAGCCGCGACGACGACGCCATTGACGATGCGGGACCGGTGATCATTGCCGGCCACGGCCGGTTCGGCCAGGTGGTCAACCGGCTGCTGATGAGCAATGGCCACCGAACCGTGGTGATCGATCACAGTGCCGAACTGGTGGATTCGCTGCGGCGCTTCGGCTCCAAGATGTTTTATGGTGACGCCAGCCGGCCGGACCTGCTGCATGCGGCGGGCATCGAGAATGCCGCCATTCTGGTCGTTGCCATCGATGACGAGGAACAGGCGGTCGAGATCGTCAGGATGGTCAAGGCGAGCCACCCCCATGTCCATGTCATCGCGCGCGCCTCCGACCGGCTTGCCGTCTATCGCCTCTACCGCGCGGGCGCCGACGACATCGTGCGCGAAATGTTCGATTCCTCGCTCCGCGCCGGCCGCTACGCGCTCGAAGCGCTTGGCATGCACAAGTTCCGTGCCCGCAAGGCGGTGCGCCATTTCGAGGATTTCGACCGCCAGACCCTGCGCGAACTGGCGCAGCACTGGCGCGAGGATGTCGACGTCTTCGACAATGAGGAATACATCTCGCTCGCCCGCGAGCGCAACCAGATGGTCATCGACGCCATGGCGGGTGCCAACCGAGAAATGCACGACCGCACCGACCGGGGCTGGACCCCGCCGCCCAAGCCGACGGAGCCGGCGGGCAGGAAGGCGGAGCCGGCGGGCAGGAAGGCGGATGCGAAGACACACACTGAAAAACCGGTAACGAAACCCGCAGCGCGAAAGCGCCGGGTAGCGACCACACCCCCTGGCAAATAAGGCAGGGGACCGGTTCCCCCGCTTGCGCAACGGCCGTGAATCCGGCATGTGGCGGGGTATTGGCGCGGGCGGGGGTTCCGCGAGATCAGGCAAAGCAGAACCCGTCGCAGCGCATCCTTGGAGAGCCATCACGGCATGAAGAAACTCGCCAGTCTGTTTTCCTTTTCCGGCAAGGTTAAGCGCGCGCGGTTGCTGCAGTTCCTTCCCCTGGCGCTGCTGCTCTGGCTGGGCGCCGCCTATGTGGACGAGACCTGGCTTGCGCCCAATCTGTGCCTGATCAACGAGAACTGGATCTGCTATCTGCCGGGCGAGGTGCGCGAGGGCGTCACGCTCGACATGATCGTCTATGCGCTGTTGATGATCCCGCTTTTCGGCCTGCTGGTGCGCCGGCTGCACCATCACGGCCGCAGCTTCTGGTGGGCGCTGCTCGGCCTGCCGCTCGTCGTGGTGCTGGCGGGGTTCCTGTACCGGCCCGAGGAACTCGGCGATCTGACCTATCTTCTGATCGCCGGCGTGATCTTTCTGCCGCTCTTGTACTGGGCGTTGAAAAAGGGTCGCAAGGAACAGAAGCCGGCCTGACGTCTTCGGCGCGTCGCCACAGTCTTGATTTGCCCGCAATATCGAACCATGTTGCGGGACCGCGGCCGCCGACAGGCACCCGGTCGGGCAGGGTTATGATCCGGCAAACCCTGCCGGCGGTTTGTCCGGTCAGGCCGATCCGAGCCGATCGCAGATCCGATCGGAGCCAATTTGGGGCGCATCTAGAACGGGAGCTATTTTGAATGCCATTTTTCCGCCGCCTGAGCCCCATCGTGGCAAGCCTGCTACTGGTGGCAGCACTCGCCCTGCCGGCAGCCGCAGGTCCCAAAAAGGTCTATCTGGTCAACGGCCTGTTTTCGAAGGCCTTCGGCTATGGGCTGACCAACCTGTCGAAGAAAATTCCCTATGCGCGCCATTTCAAGTTTTCCGGTGCGGTTACCAGTGCCGCGATCAACGGCATCATCCAGGACGCGGCGCGCGCCTACAAGAACGATCCGACGACCGAGATTTCGCTCGTCGGCATCAGCCAGGGCGCCAATGCGATCACCCGGATCGCGGCGGCCCTCGACAAGCAGGGGGTGAGGGTCCACTACGTCGCGGCGATTGAAGGCGGCACCATGACGCCGCTGCCGTCGAATGTCACCAAGGCCGACAGCTTCATCTGCAATGGCGGCGACTGCGCCCGCAAGACCGTGCGGCTTGCCACCGGCAATACGACGACGCGGACCGCCGTCTTCGAGCTCGATGCCGGCCACATTGCCAGCGGCAATGATGCACGCATGCACAGCCGGGTGATTTCCCAGATCAACAGCGGTTGAAGCTCAACAGCGGTTGAAGGTCGACGGCGGCTGGGCCCGCCTGTTCCTGCTTCAAGGGCCGTCGCCGACCGGTTCAACCGGCGGGCGGCGGCTCCTGTTCTTGCCATCTCTGGTTATGGATACGCGGTTATGGATAGCGCTTGCGCGCCGTGGCTTCGCCGAGCTTCTTGCCGTTGGCGCCGAGCGCCGTCGCCGTCCATTCATACATGTGGGCGCCGTTGGGCGGGCAGGGGCTCTTGTATTTGAACGCGCCGGGCGCGATCGAACCGCCGCCCGAATAGGCCACCGTGCCGCCGCCGTGATTGTAGTTCGGCACGTTGATGTCCTTCATCTTGAAACGGATCTTGGCGGTTCCCGCCGGCACGCCGCTCAGGCTGAATTTCGGATTGTCGACCCGGTTCGGATTTCCGGTCGTGCATTTCTTGAGATTGCCCCAGCTAAAGCTGATCGAGAAGGCGGCGGCATTCGCGGTCATCGCCAGCGAAAGGGCGCCGGCGGCCAAAATCAGTTTCGTCGCACCGTTCATGAAGTTCTCCCTACCCATGGTTGCATCGACATAGTAGAGCGATGCCGGCCGGGAGCAAGCCTTATTGCGACAGCGCCTCGCGCGCCGCAGCCGCCTTGCGCACTTCCTCGGCATGGTGCTTCTTGTTCTGCACCTCGATATAGAGCCGGCGCACCTCGGGAAAGCGCTCCTTGATGGCGAGTTCGAGCTTGTAGATGGTGTTTTCGACCTTGCCGACGGTGAGGTTGTTCTTGAAATCGATCGAGACGGCGAGCAGCACGTCCTGCGGGCCGCGATGCAGGGTGCGGATCTCGTTGAGCCGGTCGACACCCTCGGCGTCAGCGATCAGTTCGGTGACGGCGGCGACCAGTTCGGGCGCGGCGGATTCGCCGATCAGCAGTCCCTTGGTCTCGATCGCGAGCAGGATCGCCGTAATGCCGAGGATCACGCCGATGACGATCGAGGCCGCGCCGTCGAGCGCCGGCATGTCCAGCATCTGTGCCAGGAGGATGCCGACAAAGGCAACACCAAGGCCGAGCATTGCCGCGGTATCCTCGAACAGGACGGTAAACACGGTCGGATCCTTCGACTGGCGGACCGTTTCGAGCAGGCTGCGGGTTCCCTTGGCGGCCGCGAATTCCCGATAGGCGATGAACCAGGCAGCGCCCTCGAAGGCCAGGGCGAGCGCCAGCACGAGGTAGTTGACGGTCGGATCGGAGATCACATGGGGGTCGAGGACCTTCTTGACGCCCTCATAGACCGAAATGCCCGAGCCGATGGCAAAGATCAGAATGGCGACGACAAAGGCCCAGAAATAGAGTTCCGCGCCATAGCCGAAAGGGTGTTCCTCATCCGCCGGCCGGCTCGATTGCCTGAGGCCGTAGAGCAGCAGCCCCTGATTGCCGGTATCGACCAGCGAGTGGATGCCTTCCGAAAACATCGCCGAAGAACCGGTGAACGCGGCGGCGGCGAACTTCGTGACCGCGATCAGCGCATTGCCCGCCAGTGCCGCATAGATGACCTTCTTTGATCCGCCCGCCATGTCGATACGGCCTACGCCGCGGCTCCCTTCGCCAGCGCGATCACCCCGTCGGCGACGAATTGCACGGACAAGGCCGCCAGCAGAAGGCCGAGCAGCCGGGTCAGGATGGTTCGTCCGGTGGCCCCCAGATATTTGTCGATCCGGTCGGCGATGAACAGCGAGAACAGTACGATGGCCATCGCCGCCGCCAGGATGGCGCAGAGCGCCGCCTTGGTGACGGGCTCGCTGCCGAGCTGGCTTGAGAGCAGGACGGTTGCCGAAATGGCGCCGGGCCCGGCGATCAGCAGCACGGCAAGCGGAAACACCGCCAGATTGGCGACGTAGTCGCTGGTGATCGCCCGTTCGGAGGTTTTTTCATGCCGTTGCTGGCGCTTCTCGAAAATCATCTCGAAGGAGATGTAGAAAAGCAGCAGGCCACCCGCAACGCGGAAGGCATGGATGGTTATGCCCAGCGTCTCCAGAACGGCGCTGCCGATCAGCAGGAACATCAGCAGCACGACAAAGGCGATCACCGTGCCGCGCAGCGCCGCCGACAGGCGCTCCGGCCGGGTCATGCCCTGCGTCAGCGCCAGAAAGATCGGTGCCAGGCCCGGCGGATCGATGGTGACCATCAGGGTCACGAAGGCGTTGAGCAGGCTGTCGAAATGAAGCATGAAGGGTAGCGCTGTCCCGAACCGTGGTTGTTGCTGTGCCGAACCCTATAGACGGGGCGGCCGGCCGTAAAGCGCGCAGACGCCCGATATCCGCCCGAACCCGTTTCGTGAACCTGGAAATCGCCGGGCGTCGGCCGGTTCGGGCGCTTGCGGCGGCACCGGGCGGGAGGGCCGGACCGTGGCGATTCTCCCCGCGGCCGAGGCAATATGACAATTCTTCGAAAAGAATTTTCACACCTGCGGAGAATAAGATTAACCAACTGAAAAACAAAGAGAAATAATGGTGAAATTCCTTGGGGTGATTTGGCTTTTGGCGCCGATTCTGATAGGAATCGGCGACTGAAAATTCCAGGGGAAAATCTTGTCCGATCAGACCAATATTCCGAACCCGCCGGGTGGCGGCGACGGCCATGGAGAAGGCCCCGGCGCGGGCGGGCCGTCCGACATCAAGCCGGTTTCGATCATCGACGAGATGAGCAAGTCCTATCTCGATTATGCGATGAGCGTGATCGTGAGCCGCGCTCTGCCCGACGCGCGCGACGGGTTGAAGCCGGTGCATCGCCGCATCCTGTACGGCATGCACGAACTCGGCATCGAGTGGAACAAGAAACACGTCAAATGCGCCCGCGTCACCGGTGACGTGATGGGTAAATACCATCCGCACGGCAACCAGGCGATCTATGACGCGCTGGCCCGTCTTGCCCAGGACTGGTCGCTGCGGCTTCCGCTGATCGACGGGCAGGGCAATTTCGGCTCCATCGACGGCGATCCGCCGGCTGCCGAGCGCTATACCGAATGCCGCCTTGCCAAGGTCGCGCACGAATTGCTCGACGATCTCGACAAGGACACGGTCGATTTCCGCGACAACTATGACGGCACCTTGTCGGAACCGGTGGTCGTGCCGGCGCGGTTTCCCAACCTGCTGATCAATGGCGCGGGCGGCATTGCCGTCGGCATGGCGACCAACATTCCGCCGCACAATCTCGGCGAGGTCGTCGACGGCTGTATCGCGCTGATCGACAATCCGGCGATCGAACTCGCCGAGATGATGCAGATCATTCCCGGCCCGGATTTTCCGACCGGCGGCATCATTCTCGGCCGTTCCGGCATTCGCTCGGCCTATGAGACCGGGCGGGGCTCGGTATTGATGCGCGGCAAGGTCGACATCGAAACCATGCGCGGCGAGCGCCAGGCGATCATCGTTTCCGAAGTGCCCTATCAGGTCAACAAGGCCTCGATGATCGAGAAGATCGCCGAACTGGTGCGCGAGAAGCGCGTCGAGGGCATTTCCGACATCAGAGACGAATCCGACCGTTCCGGCTATCGCGTCGTCATCGAACTGCGCCGCGATGCCGTCGCCGACGTGGTCTTGAACCAGCTTTACCGCTTCACGCCGCTGCAGACCTCGTTCGGCTGCAATTTCGTAGCCCTCAATGGCGGCCGGCCCGAGCAGATGAACCTGATGGACCTGCTGCGCGCCTTCGTGACCTTCCGCGAGGAGGTCGTCACCCGCCGCACCAAATTCCTGCTCAACAAGGCGCGCATCCGCGCCCATGTCCTGGTCGGCCTGGCGATTGCCGTCGCCAATATCGACGAGGTGATCAAGCTGATCCGCCACGCGCCGGATCCGGCGACGGCGCGCGCGCAACTGATGGAGCGCCGCTGGGAGGCCAAGGACGTTGCGCCGCTGGTCGAACTGATCGACGACCCCCGGCACCGGCTCAACGAGGACGGCACCTATTTTCTCTCCGAGGAGCAGGCCCGCGCCATTCTCGATCTGCGCCTGCAGCGGCTCACCGCGCTCGGCCGCGACGAGATTTCCGACGAACTCCACAAGCTCGGCGACGAGATCAAGGACTATCTCGACATCCTGTCGTCGCGCGAGCGGGTGATGACCATCATCAAGGACGAGCTTGCCGCCGTGCGCGACGAGTTCTCGACGCCGCGCCGCACCGAAATCGTCGATGGCGGCTTCGACATGGAGGACGAGGATCTCATCGCCCGCGAGGAGATGGTCGTCACCGTTTCCCATGGCGGCTACATCAAGCGCGTGCCGCTCGATACCTACCGGGCGCAGCGCCGCGGCGGCAAGGGTCGCTCCGGCATGTCGACCAAGGACGAGGATTTCGTCACCAGGCTGTTCGTCGCCAATACCCATGCGCCGATCCTGTTCTTCTCCTCGCGCGGCATCGTCTACAAGATGAAGGTCTGGAAACTGCCGCTGGCAGCGCCCCAGGCTCGCGGCAAGGCGCTGGTCAACCTGCTGCCGCTCGAACAGGGCGAACGCATCACCAAGGCGATGCCGCTGCCCGAGGACGAGAATAGCTGGGAAAATCTCGACATCATGTTCGCGACGACGCGGGGAACCGTGCGGCGCAACAAACTGTCCGACTTCACCCAGGTCAACCGCAACGGCAAGATCGCCATGAAGCTCGACGAGGGCGATGCGATTGCCGGCGTCGAGACCTGTACCGAGGATGCGACGGTGCTGCTGACCAGTCTGAAGGGCCAGTGCATCCGCTTCCCGGTAACCGATATCCGCGTCTTTGCCGGGCGCAATTCGGTCGGCGTGCGCGGCATCAATCTAGCCGTGGGCGACGAGGTCATGTCCATGACCATCCTCAATCCGTCGCAGGCCGAGGCTTGGGAGCGCGCCGCCTATCTCAAGCGCCGCCGGCTGGAACTTGCCGCCGACGACGGCGAGGCGCCCG
Organism: Nitratireductor sp.; assembly: GCA_020441665.1. Taxonomy (GTDB): domain Bacteria; phylum Pseudomonadota; class Alphaproteobacteria; order Rhizobiales; family Rhizobiaceae; genus Salaquimonas. The sequence goes on along the minus strand of JAGRLT010000054.1, from coordinate 7,518 downwards.
CCGCCGATGAGGGCGAGGTCGAAGAGGCCGATACCGGCCAGGTTCTCAGCGACGAGCGCTACGCGCAGATGCGGGCAAACGAGGAGTTCATCCTGACGATCTCGCGCCGGGGCTTCGGCAAGCGCTCCTCGAGCCATGAATACCGGGTTTCCGGCCGCGGCGGCAAGGGGATCGCCGCCATGGTGGTCAACGAGCGCAATGGTGATCTCATCTCCTCCTTCCCGGTCGCCGAGGGCGACCAGATCATGCTGGTCACCGATGGCGGGCAGTTGATCCGCTGCCCGGTCGCCGATATCCGCATCGCCGGCCGCTCGACCCAGGGCGTCACCGTCTTCAAGACGGCGAACGACGAGGAAGTCGTCTCCGTCGAACGCATCAGCGAGGGCGATGAGGAAACGGATGAAGATGGGGTGGGCGAGGGAGCCGGGGAGGGAACTGCCTCGGAAGCATCCACCGATGACGCGACCGGTTCAGCGGGCACGAGGGAAGGGTCCGAAGAAGCTTCCGAACCGGAGGACGGATGGGCGTAGTGGATTAATCCAGTTGCGGGGCGCCGATTTTCTTTTTCATGGCAATCGGTATCTCGATAGTGCGTTACCCCCACCCGCCCTGCTGCGTGCTCCGACAAGCTCAGCACCTGCAATCGCGTGCCTCCCCTCAAGGGGGAGGCGGCGGCGCGGCGCGGACACCTTCTCAAAAAGCCTCATCAAAACAGTTAGATAGATGGCCGGGAGCATCGGCGAAGGCTGCATCTGCTTCGCCTCCCCCTTGAGGGGAGGCAGGTAAAGCGCGGCACAAATGCTTTTGTGCCGAAGCTGAGCCGGTGGGGGTAAGACACTATCGGGAGCCACATGGCTCTGGTCGTCATCTTGCAACACCGGCAGGCGGGCCGGGAAGGATGAGACAGAAGCAGAGCGAGGCTGGCAAATATTACGTCGCTCCCGTCACCCTTGCCATGTTCTCCGTCATGCGGGCGGCCATGATCTGGCTGAGGGCATAGGCGAATTCCGGCTCGTTGAGGCAGAGCTTGCTGACCTCCTCGCCGGAAAGCGTGCGCAGTTCCACGTCGCTGAGCGCCGTTGCCCCCATGGAGCGCTTGCCGGCCTTGGAAAACAGGCCGACCTCGCCCAGCAGGCCGTTCTTTTCCACCCTTGCGCCGTTTTCGATGCCCACCGTGCCGGAGGTGACGAGATAGAGCCGGTCGGCCGGGTCGCCCCTCTCGAAGATCGTCTCGCCGGCGGTAAAGCGCTGCGGCTTCATGTATCGGGCGAGGTCGGAGACGTCATAGCCGTAATGGCGGATGTGGCGGATGCGGCGCGATGTATTCTGCATGCCGAAAATGCGGAACAGGTTGGCGGCGACACCGGCAAGGACGATCAGGGCGAGCACCACGCTGCCGGCCCGCCAGGCGGCGAGGGCGGCGGCAAGACCTGCCGCCAGCAGCAGGAGCCGCATCGCGAGGGCGCGTTTCAGGGCGAGGCCGGCCAGCGCCAGCGCCGCCGCGATCATCGATGTCAGGAGGACAGGGTCGTCCATGGCTTGCAATTCCCGTTGCTCCGCGGGGAGCGGATGTATAGCGTTGGCGGATTGCCGTGAGAGCCGTTCCGGCAGAACCCATAGCGCCACCGCCTCTGGCGGGCAAGGAGCCATTCCATGACCCTTTCTACGCTGCTCGTCGTGGCGCTTGCCTCATTCGTCATCATCATCGTGCCGGGGCCGACGGTGACCGTGATCATCGCCAATTCGCTGCGCGCGGGAAGCCGGGCCGGGCTGATGAACGTCGCGGGAACCCAGGCCGGTCTCTTTCCGATGATCCTGGCCGTCGCCTTCGGCCTCGACACGGTGGTGGCGGTGATGGCCGAATGGTTCTTCTGGATCAAGCTTGCCGGCGCCGCCTATCTGATCTGGATCGGTATTTCGCTGTTGCGTTCCGATGGCAGGCTGGCCGATCCCGGCGCGGTCAAGCCGCCGCGCATCGGCTATTTCTGGCAGGGTGTGGTCGTGATCTGGTCGAACCCCAAGGCGCTGCTGTTCTTCGGCGCCTTCCTGCCGCAATTCGTCGACCCGGCGGCGGGCGATCCTTTCGTCCAGACCGTGGTCTTCGGCATGATCTTCATGGCGGTGGCGACCGTCTTCGACAGCCTCTACGCCCTTGCGGCGGGCGGCGCCGGGTCGGCGCTGACCCGAAACCGTGTCCGGCTTGTCGAGAAGATGAGCGGCAGCCTGCTCATCGCCGGCGGCGTGTGGATGGCGCTGGCGCGGCGCGCCTGATCGCCCTTGGCCCTTATCGGCTTCGCAACAGGCCGGCGCAGCGGGCGTCGGATCGGGCGCGGGCGGGGATCGGCCTGCCCTTGCGGCGGTTGTAGCGGCTGCGCAGGGCGAGCGCGACGGCAAGCTGGACCTGCGGCGCGAGCGCGCCCGGCGGATTGAGGCTGGCAAACAGTGCCAGCGTGTCTTCCGGCGCGTATTCGAAGACCTGCAGCAGGTCGTCGGCGATCGGATCAAGGCCCGCCTTTTCCCAGTCGAGCAGAAAGGCCTTGCCCTCGGCGGTCTCGATCACTTCCTCACAGATGCCGCCGCCATGGGTGATCGTCCAGGCAAGCTTTCCATCGGCCCAGTCCGCGGGCAGCGCGAGCCCCAGCCGCCCGGCTTCCGCCTCGATGGCGGCGGCATCGTGGCGATGCCGCAGCAATCTGGCCGTTGGTTTCGGTTTTACCCCCCAGCGGCGGTAATAGCGCGGGGCGATCTTGCGCAGAAAAACATCGGCCTGTTCTTCCGCCGACAGTTTTCGCGCGGCCGAAACGAAGTCGAGCACCAGCCATCGCCCGGCCGGATCGGCGGCGGCAAGCGGCGGCATGATGTCGGGCTCCCCGGCAAAGCTGCGCAGCATGCGGATTTCGCGGAAATGATGCCGCTCGCCGACGCTCACCTTGAGCACGCGGCGCTTTTCGCCCCGCGCTATCGGCGCGCCGATGCGCGGCAGGAACAGGATGGCATTTTCCTTGGTGACACGGCCCGCCCGTCCCGCCTTGCGGCTGCGGGCGAAGGGACCGAGAAGGCCGGCGGCATCGATGAAAGGCAGGTCGATGGGAACGGGCAGGCCCTGGATCAGGCCGTAGAGACGCAATGCCAGCGGTGACTGCCCCGCCGGCAGAATCTGGACGTCGCGCGGCGTCGGCCAGAGCCGGTAGGGCGACAGCCTGCCTTTGCCGCCCAGGGCCCGCGCTGCTTCGCGCGCTGCCACGGCAAGCCTTTCGCGCGCTGGCCGGGTTACGGGCCGGCGCCAGGTTTCGAGCCAGGTGCGGATTGCGGAAAAGGTCAAGGGAGGTCCCCAAAGCCCCTTTGTGTGTTTGAAACGGGGAAGGTCAATCACACTTGAGGGGGTTTGGAAAGAGGCCTTGGGGACGGGGGTGAAGCCTGCGGAACGTGCTTTGGCCGGATCAGCTGTCGAAGCGAACCGGATGGCCGGCGTTGCGACGGATCTGCTGTTCGGCGGTCTTTTCGCGCTCCAGCATGATGATGGCTGCAACGCCAAGCGCGGTGATCATGAAGAAGGAGGCAATAACAAGCGTCATGGTGCGATTCCCTGTTTTCCTGCATTCCGGCCGGATCAACGGAGCGGCTGGTTAAAACGTCCCCGAAACCTACCGTCTTCTTCCTGAAACCCTGCTGAAACCGCTGTTCATCCGGTGTTCATCGAGGGAGGCTTTGCGGGTGTTGCGGGGATTGTGCGGCAAGGCGGGGCCCGAGGATGTGCAACCCGTCACAGGCCGCGAAGGCTGCTGGAACTGCCCGGCAAGGCCCGGCACAAGGCTCGGTATTGGCAAAAATTGCGGTTGCGCCGCACCCCGCGAGGTGGGAAAACCGCGCCATGACCATGAACACTCCCAGATGCGCGCTTTATGCGGGCAGTTTCGATCCGATGACCAACGGCCATTTCGACGTGCTGCGCCAGGCGCTCAACCTCGCCGACAAGGCCGTGGTGGCGATCGGCATCCATCCCGGCAAGGTGCCGATGTTTTCCTTCGAGGAACGCGCCGAACAGATCTCGGCGGCGGTGGCGGCCGTTCCCGAGATGGCCGGCCGCGTCTCGGTGATCGCCTTTGACGGGCTGGTGGTCGATGCGGCGCGCAAGGCCGGCGCTTCCGTCATGGTGCGGGGTCTCAGGGATTCGACCGATTTCAATTACGAAATGCAGATGGCCGGCACCAATGCCGCCATGGCGCCCGATGTGCAAACGGTGTTTGTTCCGGCTTCCTCGGGGCTCGGCCATATTACCGGCACACTGGTGCGGCAAATCGCGAAAATGGGCGGCGACGTTTCCGGTTTCGTGCCGGCGAATGTTCATGCTGCACTCAAGAAAAAGCTTAAATAAACAGCGATAACCTCCTGTTATCCTTATCTTACGAGGAAATCCATGATCAAATTCGCGCAGTATGCCGCGCTTCTTCTGCTGGCCGCGGCACTGGCTGCCTGCAGCGATTCGGCGCCCACCGGCGACACCAAGGCGGAAAATGCCGGCAAGCAATCTCAGACCGAACAGGCCCAGACCGAACAGACCCAAACGACGGAACAGTCCCAGACGGACGCTCAGGCCGATGCCCAGGCCGGTACGCCATCGGGTACTCAGGCGGGCACTCAGGCTGGCGGCACCGAAACGGCTGCGACCGAGCAGGAAGAGCAGGACGTCGTCTATCTCGATCTCGCCGATGGCCGCGTCACCATCAAATTGCGCCCCGATCTCGCGCCCAAGCATGTCGCCCAGATCAAGACGCTGGTCGGCCAGGGCTTTTATGACGGCATCGTCTTTCACCGGGTGATCGACGGCTTCATGGCCCAGACCGGCGATCCGACCGGCACCGGCATGGGCTGCTCCGATCTGCCCGACATTCCGGCCGAATTCAGCGACGCGCCGTTCAAGCGGGGCACTGTCGGCATGGCGCGCGCCCAGGATCCCGACAGCGCCAATTCGCAATTCTTCATCATGTTTGCCGATGGCGACTTCCTCAACGGCCAGTATACGGTCGTCGGCGAGGTGGTCGATGGCATGGAACAGGTCGACAAGATCAAGCGTGGCGAAGGCCAGAACGGTATGGTATCGGACCCCGACAAGATCATCAAAATGACGCTGGCCGCCGACGCCGGCTGACCCGATTGAGGCAATTTCGAAAGGAAGATCATGGCTTACGAAGATCCGGAAAACACCCTTGTCATGGAAACCACCCAGGGTCCGGTGGTGATCAGGCTGCGCCCTGACCTGGCGCCGAACCATGTCGCGCGCATCAAGGAACTGGCCGGCGAGGGCTTTTATGACGGCATCGTCTTTCACCGGGTGATCGACGGCTTCATGGCGCAGTGCGGCTGCCCGCATGGCATCGGCACCGGCGGGTCTTCGAAGCCCGATCTGAAGGCCGAGTTCAATGCCGAGCCCCATGTGCGCGGCACCTGCTCCATGGCCCGCGCCCAGAACCCGGACAGCGCCAATTCGCAGTTCTTCATCTGTTTCGACGATGCCCGCTTCCTCGACCGGCAATATACCGTCTGGGGCCAGGTGATCGACGGCATGGACAATGTCGACAAGATCAAGCGCGGCGAGCCGGTGCGCGATCCCGATTCGATCGTCTCCATGAAGGTGGCGAGCGCGCTGTAGCAGGAACTCAAGTTTGATTGGAAGAATACCGAATCTTGCGCTATCTTTTTTTCTGGATGGCTAACTGAGACATATCGCACCATGGCTAAGAGGAAACCGTTCTTGAAGGCAAGCGAGCCTGACCGGGAGTTGCTGAACCTGCTTGAGAAAGCACGCAAGCATGAGATTTCGAAAGAAGAGTTTCAGGAACAGCGCGTAAGTTTCGCATTTGGCAATGCTCTAAACACGAGACATTCCAGCAAAGAATTGGTTCGTAAGTCTATTGCCTCTATCAGGCCGGTCAAACAGGCTGGATAGGCGCCGGTGATCGTCCGCGAGAGCGATGATCTGGCTCTTTACAACTGGGTTCAGGACCAAAACCTGGCCCGGCAATATGATCTTCTGGCAAATTGCGTCGAAATCGGTGTGCACAGGGGCGCAGAGGCTTTCGACAAGTATACCCTTTGGGCACTGAACTATGCGGCGGTTTCCAACATCTGCGAACTGGGAGGCAGGTTCCGCGAGGAGCCGATCTATGTCGGTTCTCATATTCCTCCCCATTACAAAGACGTTCCAAACCTCATGGACAGGTTTGTCTCCTTTATTCATGAGAATTGGGGTTTTTCAGCAGATCCGACGACGCTCGCCGCGTATGTGCTCTGGCGCATCAACTGGATTCACCCGTTTATTGAGGGCAATGGGCGAACGGCGCGTGCAGCTTGTTATCTTGTTCTCTGCCTCAAGCATGGCGGGCTGCTACCGGGCAGAAAAATCGTACCCGAACGCATAATAGAGAACCGGGAACCCTACTACGAAGCGTTGAAGGCGGCGGACCGAGCGTGGAGTGAGGGGCATTTCGACGTTACTGAGTTGTCCGCTTATCTTCAAACGCTACTGAAGCAGCAGCTTGCAGACGACTGACTGCCGATGCGCGTTGACCTCTTTGATTTCGACCTGCCGGAAGACCGGATCGCCCTGCGGCCGGCGGTTCCGCGCGATGCGGCGAAACTGCTGCTGGTAAGGCCGGGGCAGGGGCTCGAAGACCGCATCGTTCGTGACCTGCCGGACCTGCTCGAACCCGGCGATGCGCTGGTGTTCAACGATACCAGGGTGATCCCGGCGCAGCTTGAGGGCATCCGCAGCCGCAACGGCACAATTGCCCAGATCGGAGCCACCCTGCACCTGCGCGTGGCGGACAATCGCTGGAAGGCCTTCGTGCGCGGGGCGAAGAAATTGAAACCCGGCGACCGGGTGCGCTTCGGCCATGAGAACACGGCCTGTTTTGCGGGCGCGCTCGATGCGACGGTCGGCGAAAAGGGCGAGGAGGGCGAGGTCGAATTCATCTTCGATCTCTCCGGCGTCCTGCTCGACGAGGCGCTGGCGGCGGTCGGCCATGTGCCGCTGCCGCCCTATATCGCGCTCAAGCGGCCTGAGGACGCGCGCGACCGCAGCGACTATCAGACCATCTATGCCCGCGAGGACGGCGCCGTCGCGGCCCCCACGGCGGGGTTGCATTTCACGCCTGAACTCTTTGCCAGGCTCGATGCGAAGGGCATCGAACGGCATTTCGTCACGCTGCATGTGGGGGCGGGCACGTTTCTGCCGGTCAAGGCGGACGACACGGAAAACCACAGGATGCATTTCGAGCGCGGGCATGTTTCGGAACAAACCGCCGGGGCGCTCAACAAGGTGAAGGCAAGGGGCGGGCGTATCGTGTCGGTCGGCACCACCTCGCTGCGGCTGCTCGAAAGCGCTGCTGACGAAACGGGCGTGTTGCAGCCGTGGCAGGGCGCCACGGACATCTTCATCACGCCGGGCTACCGCTTCCGTTTCGCCGACATGCTGATGACCAATTTCCACCTGCCGCGCTCGACGCTGATGATGCTGGT
>JAGRLT010000053.1 GCA_020441665.1 Nitratireductor sp. | reverse complement strand
CTACAACACCGACTGGGATTCCGATGCCTATCTGACCGTTTCCGGCCAGAACTCGAACAATTCGGTATCGCTCAAGGACGAATTCCTGCGCGCCGTCGAAGCGGACGGGGACTGGAACCTCACCGCCCGCATCGACGGCAGGGTGATGAAAACCGTGAAGGCCCGCGATCTTTGGGAGAAGATCGGGACTGCCGCCTGGCAGTCGGCGGACCCGGGCCTTCACTACAACACGACGATGAACGACTGGCACACCTGTCCGGCGGCGGGCCCGATCCGCGCGTCGAACCCGTGCTCGGAATACATGTTCCTCGACGACACGGCCTGCAACCTCGCCTCGCTCAACCTGCTGCAGTTCCGCGACAAGGTGAAAGCATCCAAGGAAAGCCCGCTTTCCTTCGATGTCGAGAGCTTCGAGCATTGCTGCCGGCTGTGGATGATCGTGCTCGAAATCTCGGTGATGATGGCGCAGTTCCCGTCGAAGGAGATCGCCCGTCTTTCCTACGAATACCGCACCACGGGGCTCGGCTTCGCCAATATCGGCGGGCTGCTGATGACCTCGGGCATCGCCTATGATTCGCCCGAGGGCCGGGCGATCTGCGGCGCGATCACCGCGATCATGACCGGTATCTGCTACGAGACCTCGGCCGAGATGGCCGGCGAGCTCGGCGCCTTCCCGGACTATGAGCGCAATGGCGAGCACATGCTGCGCGTCATCCGCAACCACCACCGCGCCGCCCATGGCGAAACAAGCGGCTATGAAGCGCTGGCGGTCAATCCGGTGCCGCTCGATCACGCCGCCTGTCCGCAGGCCGATCTCGTCGAGCACGCCAAGGCCGCCTGGGACCGGGCGCTTGAGAAGGGCGAAAAGCACGGCTACCGCAATGCGCAGGCGACCGTCGTCGCGCCGACCGGCACGATCGGCCTCGTCATGGATTGCGACACGACCGGCATCGAGCCCGATTTCGCGCTGGTGAAGTTCAAGAAGCTCGCCGGCGGCGGCTATTTCAAGATCATCAACCGCGCCGTGCCGGAGGCGCTGCGCACCCTTGGCTACAGCGAAGCCCAGATCGGCGAGATCGAGGCCTATGCGGTTGGCCATGGCAATCTCAACCAGGCGCCGGCCATCAACCCGGCCTCGCTGAAGAACAGGGGCTTCACCGACGAGAAGATCGCGGCGGTCAACGAGGCGCTGAAGTCGGCCTTCGACATCAAGTTCGCCTTCAACAAGTGGACGCTGGGCGAGGATTTCTGCAAGCAAGCGCTGAAGCTTTCCGACGAACAGCTCAACGATTTCAACTTCGACCTGCTGGCAACGCTCGGCTTTTCGAAGAAGGACATCGAGGCGGCCAATATCCATGTCTGCGGTGCGATGACGCTGGAGGGCGCGCCGCATGTCAGGGAAGCCCATCTGCCGGTCTTCGACTGCGCCAATCCCTGCGGCAAGATCGGCAAGCGGTCGCTGTCGGTCGAATCCCACATCCGCATGATGGCGGCGAGCCAGCCCTTCATCTCGGGCGCGATCTCCAAGACGATCAACATGCCCAATTCGGCTTCCGTCGAGGATTGCAAGGATGCCTATATGCTGTCCTGGAAGCTGGCGCTCAAAGCCAATGCGCTCTATCGCGACGGCTCGAAACTCTCCCAGCCGCTCAATGCCGCGCTGATCGAGGACGAGGACGACGAGGATGCGCTGGAGGATCTGATCGAGGCGCCGATGGCCGCCCGCGCCACCCAGGTGACGGAAAAAGTCGTCGAGAAGGTCATCGAGCGGGTCATCGAAAAGGCGATCCGCGAGCGCGAGAAAATGCCCGACCGCCGCAAGGGCTACACGCAAAAGGCCAATGTCGGCGGCCACAAGGTCTATCTGCGCACCGGCGAATACCATGACGGCAGGCTCGGCGAGATCTTCATCGACATGCACAAGGAGGGCGCCGCCTTCCGCGCGATGATGAACAATTTCGCCATCGCCGTCTCGCTCGGCCTGCAATATGGCGTGCCGCTGGAGGAATATGTCGAGGCGTTCATCTTCACCAAGTTCGAGCCGGCCGGCATGGTGATCGGCAATGACGCGATCAAGAACGCGACGTCGATCCTCGACTATGTGTTCCGCGAGCTTGCCGTCTCCTATCTCGGCCGCGGCGACCTGGCCCATGTGGACACGTCGGACTTTTCCAACACGGCGCTTGGCCGCGGTCTTGCCGAGGGCAAGGCGGAGCCGATCTCCAAGGGGCTGACCCGCGGTCACAATCTTTCCGTCATCCGCTCGACGGTTTCGGCCAATGATCCGAAAGGGTCTGCCAATGGGGGATCGGGCAGGACCGGCGCGGGCGGCATGATCAAGACCACCGTTACGGCGATCGGCAAGGCCGCCACCGCCGCCAAGCTGGAGCCGGAGGAAGCGCCGAACGCTTTCCACCGCGAAGTGCAGCCGGAACCGGCAAACGCCAATCCAGGGCAGGCTGCCCCGGAAAGCGTTGCCGGCCTGGTCGAACGGCTCGCGGAGAGCCATCGGGCTGCAGGGGCGGTTTCCTCCCCCGCCGCTGCACCCGCCCAAACGGGGGGGCAACAACTGGATAAGCAACCGGCCGCTGCCTCCGGCTCCAACCAGGCAGCAAGCAACCCGTTAAGTGCGGGCGCCCAACGCCAGAAGGCGCTGATGCAGGGCTATACGGGCAATTCCTGCGGCGAATGCGGCAACTTCACCATGGTGCGCAACGGCACCTGCGAGAAGTGCGACACCTGCGGGGCGACCAGCGGGTGTAGCTGAGGGGAATTACGCCTGTCAGGCCCGGTTGGGGGTCGAATGAAAAGCCGCCTCCGGGAAGCCGGGGGCGGTTTTGCTTTGGCGTCACATGCCGCGGATCATCGATGCCCGCAGTCGCGGGAGAAGAGGGCAGCCCCTCCTTCTCCCCCTTAGAGCGTGTCTTGCTTAGATGGAATCGTTTGAACGCAGGGAGTTTGGTCTTCGGCTAGGAGCGGAAAGCGACGCAGTGCGAGCACTGTTAGCTTTTCGCGACAAAGTCCGAAGGCCAAAGAACCCAGTTCAGACGATTGCAGAAAAGGCAGGGTTTTCAAATGCTTGAACTCCCTGCTGTGGCGTCTTTTCCGCCCTGACGTCGTCGAAATCCTCGCAGGATGGGTAAACATCCTGCGGCGGTATTCTCCTCGTCAGGAGCGAAAAATCCATCCATTCAAACTGCTTCCAGCTAAACAAGACACGCTCTAGGGGGGAGAAGGTGCGTGCCAAGCTCAGCCTTTCACTATCCCCCTCAAGGGAACAACGCCCCGCTACTTCTTCGCCGTAGCCTTACGCGTCACGCTCTTCGCTGCCCGCTTGCGGGGTGCCTTCACCGGCGCGCCATCCTCTTCGGCCAGCACATCGGTGATCCGCTCGGCGATCTGGCGCCGCGCATCTTCGCCGATCGCTTCACCGCCGCCATCGACCTTCAGCACGATATTGCGCTGCGGGAAGGGGATCTCGATGCCCGCTTCCTCGAACCTTTCGATGATCGCGAAGCGCATTTCGGTCTCGACGATCATGCAGTTGTTGATGTCGTGCAGGAACATCTGGAAGCGGAAATCGAGGGAGAAATCGCCGAAGCCGATGAAATAGACGCGCGGCTCGGGGCGCTTCATCACCATGGCGTGGTTGTCGGCGAGTTCGTAGAGAATGCGCTCGACGCGCCGGACATCCGAGCCGTAGGCGACGCCGACCGGAATGTCGACGCGGCCCGATTTCGACTTGAAGGTCCAGTTGCCGACCTGCGAATTGATCAGTTCGGAGTTCGGCACGATGATCGACTTGCGCTGGAAAGTCTCGATCTCGGTGGCGCGCACGCTGATGCGCCGCACCGTGCCTTCGGCGCCGCCGACAACGATCCAGTCGCCGACCTTGATCGGGCGCTCGACCAGCAGGATGAGGCCGGAGACGAAATTGTTGACGATGTTCTGGAGGCCGAAACCGATACCCAGCGACAGCGCGCCGGCAACGATGGCCAGGCTCGACAGGTCGAAGCCGGCGGATGTGACCGCCAGCAGCGCGGCCAGGGCATAGCCGAAATAGCCGACGCCGGCGCGGATCGAGTCCGATACGCCGGCATCGATCTTCGAGCGGGTGAAGACGCTGCGGGTCAGCCAGCGCTGCAGCAGCCCGGTCATCAGAACGACGATCGAGAAGATCGCCACGCCGAACAGAATGCCCGACAGGGAGACGCGAATATTGCCGATGTCGAAGCCGGTGAAGAGCCGGGCGAAGAAGGCGGTGATCTCCTCGGTGCGCGTGCCCCATTGTAGCAGGATCGCCGGAATGCCCGCCGTCAGAACGAAGAAGATGAAGACCATGCCGCCGATCAGGCTCAATTGCTCGACGCGGTAGGGTTCGATGCCGCGCGAAATCAGCAACTGGCCGAAGCGGGTCGAAGCGAGCACGCCCTCGCGGGAGAGTTCGCGCGCGGCCTGAAAACCGACGATCATGGCGGCGATGATGGCGCCGGAGACCACGATCTGCTGGGCGAGGAAGCGGGCAAAGCCGATATAGCCGAGCAGGGCGGCCAGGATGATGACGACGGCGGACAGGAAGAACAGAGCGCGCACCAGCTTCAGCGAACGCCCCTGAGCCATCAATCTGGCAAACAGCACGCCGGGAACGCTGCCCGCGGCCGGCGGCGCGGAAACGCCCTGTCTGGCCTGGCCCTCCACCGTTCCGGCCGGTTTCGGCACGTCCGCGTCATGGCGTTCGAACTGGATGGAAAAACCGATCAGAAACAGGATGACGCCGATCGCCAGCGAGGCGATCAGCCCCTGCAGGGCGGTCAGCGCCAGGGGACCGGAAAGGGCCGCGTTGAACTCCGTGAAGACCAGGTCGAACGCATAGATCGCGCACAGCATCAGGGTGAGCACGAAGAGTTGGCGCGCCGAAGGGTTGGTCAGCGGGGCCAGCCGCCAGGGCGGGCGGCTCGGCGCGAAGACGGCGCGGCAGAAGTTCCACGCAAAGACCAGCCCGCCGATCGCGATGAAGAGCGAAAACAGGATGCGCGCCACGCGGCTCGGCAACAGGCCGAAGCTGTTGGACAGGGTGAAGGCGGTGGCGAGGAAGATCGCGGTCGCGAGCGAGGGCAGGATCGATGCCCAGAACGCGGTGAACACCCGGGTGAAATAATCGGGTTTGGGTGCCTGGCGGTCGATGTAGGAACCGAAGAAGCGGTTGAGATTGACCGACAGGAACAGCGCCAGCGCGAGCGAGATGAAGGCGGTGCCGATGGCCTGCCAGGGTTTTTCGGTGGCGAGGAAACTGAACCAGTTGACGAACTGGCTGCGGGCGGTGGCGGACAGGCTGACAATGCCGGGCAGCGCCTCGCTGAAGACCTCGCTGTCGAGCGGTGTGCGGCGCGAGATCTGCTCGGTAAAAACCTGCTGGCGGGTCTGGGTGATCGAGGCGATGGCGTCCTGGGACTGGCGCAGGATCGCCTCGAGATCGGTCTTGAGCACGGCAAGGGCTGCGCGATCGCTGTTGAGCTGCGCGCGGGTCTCGACGACCGAGGACGGTTCGGCGACGCTGTCGTCGGGCGGCGGCGGACCGATCTCGGCCAGCCGGTCGGTGGTCGCCTTGCTCTGCTCGTCGATCTGGCGCAGGAGATCGGTCGTCTCGGTCAGCAGGTTCTGATACTTGACGCGGGCGCCGACCAGCGATTCATCGTCGCTTCCGGCGATCGATGACAGACGCTGCAGGATGGCGGCGGCGGCCTTGATGTCGTTGGCCTCGAGGCGGATCGGTTCGAGCGCGTCGGATTGCGCCCGGCCGGAACCTGAAAGCGCAAGCGCGCTAAACAGCATCGTGGCAAGCAGAAGACAGAGGGCGCACGGGCGCGACAGGGACGGGAAGGCAAAAGGCATCAGGCCGTACGGGTTTTCTTGAATGCGATCGGGAAACGGCGGCCGGACTCCGGCCTGCTTCCGGCTTGCTATCTGTCTACATCAATTGGAGCGCCCTGAAAACGTGCGCGGCGCAATCGGGCGGGCCGAAACGAAAAGGGCATGCCCGCGACTGGCGGACATGCCCGGAACTGGCAGATGGCCGGCAGGCCGGATCGGTCAGTTGGCGGCTGCCTTGATCTTCGCCTTCGCGCTGGCGATATCGGCTTCGGCGCCGGAAAGGTCGCCGCTGAGGCATTTTTCGCCCGCGCCGATGATGATCGCATCGATTTCACGCAGTGCGTCGGTGGAGACGTTGGCCTTCAAAAGCGCCGTCGTGGCCTCGGCAACGGCTGCGTTGCACTCGTTGGCATCGCTGAAGGCGAGGGCCGGCATGGCAAATCCGGCGAGCGTCAGCCCGGCTGAAAAGACCATGGCGGTGAAACGGCTCGTATGGCGCATGGTGTGCTTCCTCTTGATCCTTGCGGCACCACTTGGGACGTGGGCGCGCCTTTCGTTCGGCGTGTATATAGGCTCCGCCAGGTGAATGGAAGCTGAACGTCCCGTTCATGGTTGCAGGGGACGGGCGATGCGGCGCAAGGTCCGGCGCATGCGACGAAAGTTGCATGTCGGGCGATGGCATCCGGTGATTGGCTTTCGGCCGGCAAGCCGCTACAGGGCGCGTCGGGACACTCGCGAAGGCGCGGCGCGGAACCGCGGCACCGGCGGCCGGAGCGCGAGGCAAGCCGAAGGGGGCTGGAATGGCGGGCATCGTCACATTGCTGTTTTCATACCTGCTGAGCCAGTTCTACCGGTCGTTTCTCGCCGTTCTCTCGCCGGTGTTGATCGAGGAACTGGGAGCGACGTCCACCGATCTCTCCAACGCGGCGGCAGCCTGGTTCATCGTCTTTGCGGCGATGCAGTTTCCCATCGGACGCTGGCTCGATCGCACCGGTCCGCGCAAGACGGCGGGGCTGCTGCTGTTCTTTTGCGGGGCGGGCGGGATCGCCCTGTTCGCCTCGGCCCAGTCGCCCTTCACGCTGATTGTCGCCATGGCGCTGATCGGAGCGGGCTGTGCGCCGGTGCTGATGGCGGCCTTCTTCCTGTTCGCGCGCAATTTTTCCGAGGCGAGCTTCGCTACGCTCAGCGCCAGCTTTGTCGGGTTTGGAACGCTCGGCAACGTCGCCGGCACACAACCGCTTGCCGCCGCGATCGAAGCCTTCGGCTGGCGTCAGGTCGGCTGGGCGCTGGCCGTCTTCACCGCTCTGGTCGCGATCGGGATCCTGGCCCTGGTGCGCGATCCCGAGCGGATTGAAACCGGCGAGAAGCGGGGCAGCGTGCTCGATCTCTTCCGGATTCGCGCGCTGTGGTTCATCTTTCCCATATTGATGGCGAGCTATGCGGCGGCGGCCAGCATTCGCGGCCTGTGGGCGGGGCCCTATCTTTCCGACATGCATGGGCTGTCGACGCTCGAGATCGGGCAGGTGACGTTCTACATGGCGCTGGCGCTGGCGCTCGGATCGCTTGCCTACGGGCCGCTCGACCGGATCTTCGGAACCCGAAAATGGATTGCCCTGCTTGGCAATCTGGCGTTGCTTGCCGCTATCCTGGTGATGGTCCTCGCCGCCGATCCGTCGATCCTAGCGGTGACGCTGGCCTTTGTCGCCATCGGCTTTTTCGGCTCGAGCTATGCGGTGCTGATGACCCATGGCAAGGCCTTCGTGCCACCGCATCTGACGGGCAGGGGAATCACGCTGCTCAACTTCTTCTGCATCGGCGGCGGCGGTGTGGTGCAGATGGCGAGCGGCTATGTGGTCGAATCGGCGGCCCGCAATGGCGGCATGGCGGCAGGCTATGAAGCCCTCTACGTCTTCATGGCGGCGGTCGTCGGTCTGGCCCTTGTCTGCTACGCGTTTTCTACCGACGCAAAGCTGCTTCGCGCCCGGGCCTGACCGGTTTTCGCGCGCGGTGGAGCCGGGTCGCGCGGCTGCCGGATTAGCTGTTCACGGCGCGGGAAAAACTTCGTGAGCCCGGCACAAAGCTGCTTGCCGTGCCGCAGGGGCACCGCTATAAGCGCGCCAGCAGGAGGAGAGTACGATGGGCAAAATAGATCGACCCGTGAAACCGTATAGTCCTTCGGACAAGGAGCCGTTCATGAATGAACGGCAAAGGGAATACTTCCGCCAAAAACTGAATGACTGGAAGCAGGACATTCTGCGCGAATCGAAGGAGACGCTCGAGACGCTGCAGGACCAGTCCGGCAAGCTTGCCGACATGGCGGATCGCGCCTCCTCGGAAACCGACCGGTCGATCGAATTGCGCGCCCGCGACCGCCAGCGCAAGCTGATCGCCAAGATCGATTCCGCGCTGCGTCGCATCGAGGACGGCACATACGGCTATTGCGAGGAAACCGGCGAGCCGATCAGCCTGAAGCGGCTCGAGGCCCGGCCGATCGCAACGCTGTCGATCGAGGCGCAGGAGCGCCATGAGCGGCGGGAAAAAGTCTATCGCGACGACTGAGCGGCAACAAAACCTGCGAACCGAGAGGCCGCCGATGGGCGGCTTTTTTGTGCCGTTGCGGATGGCGATCGATCAGGCCGTGGTGGTGTTCTCAGCCTGCTGCTTCAATTCGGCCGAAACCTGTTGCAGGACATTGGCGAGCACTTGCGGCGGCTGGGCGCCGGAGACGGCATATTTGCCGG
>JAGRLT010000052.1 GCA_020441665.1 Nitratireductor sp. | reverse complement strand
GAGCGCACGCTGATCATCGCCGAGAAGGGCGCCTACGTTTCCTATCTCGAAGGCTGCACCGCGCCCCAGCGCGACGAGAACCAGCTGCATGCGGCCGTCGTCGAACTGATCGCCATGGAAGATGCCGAGATCAAGTATTCGACCGTCCAGAACTGGTATCCGGGCGATTCCGAAGGCAAGGGCGGCATCTACAATTTCGTCACCAAGCGCGGCGACTGCCGGGGCAGGAACTCCAAGATTTCCTGGACCCAGGTCGAGACCGGTTCGGCGATTACCTGGAAATACCCCTCCTGCATCCTGCGCGGCGATGGTTCGCGCGGCGAATTCTATTCGATCGCGGTGTCGAATGGCGCGCAGCAGGTCGATTCAGGCACCAAGATGCTGCATCTCGGCAAGAATACGACGAGCCGCATCATCTCCAAGGGTATTTCGGCGGGCCGTTCCAACAACACCTATCGCGGTCAGGTCTCGGTGCACCGCAAGGCGGCCGACGCGCGCAACTTCACCCAGTGCGACTCGCTGCTGATCGGCGACCGGTGCGGCGCCCATACCGTACCCTATATCGAGGCGAAAAACTCGACGGCGCAACTGGAGCACGAGGCGACGACCTCGAAGATTTCCGACGACCAGCTCTTCTACTGCCTGCAGCGCGGCATTCCCGAGGAGGAAGCGATCGCGCTGATCGTCAACGGCTTCGTCAAGGAAGTGATCCAGGAACTGCCGATGGAATTCGCCGTCGAGGCGCAGAAGCTGATCGGGATTTCGCTCGAGGGGAGCGTGGGGTGATGACCGACACCACCGCCATCGTCTGGTATGCCGCGATTTGCGGCGCGCTCGCGGCTTTCGCGCCGTCGCTCGGCGGCCGTGCGGCACGGATCGCCATTGGCGCGGTCGTCGGCGTCATCGCGGCCAGCCTCCTGCCCTTCCTCAAGAGCATGATGGGGTATTGAGAGCGGTAAAACACTGCCCTTGTCCTCCTCGGGCTTGAGCCGAGGGTCCAGACGAAGGGCCAACGAAATTCAGGAACTGGATCCTCCGGCCAGGCCCGGGGATGACGAGAAAACCGGAAGCGAAAGAACGATGATCGAAATCAAGAACCTTCACGCCCGCATCGCCGAGGACGGCACGGAAATCCTCAAGGGCCTCAATCTTACCGTCAGGCCCGGTGAGGTCGCGGCAATCATGGGGCCGAACGGCTCCGGCAAGTCGACGCTGTCTTATGTCATGGCGGGCAAGGAGGACTATGAGGTCACCGAGGGCGACATCCTGTTCAACGGCGAGAGCATTCTCGGCATGGAGCCCGACGAGCGCGCCGCCGCCGGCCTGTTCCTCGCCTTCCAGTATCCGGTGGAAATCCCGGGCGTCCCGACGATGAACTTTCTCAAGGCGGCGATGAACGCCCAGCGCAAGGCGCGCGGTGAGAGCGAACTGACGACGCCCGACTTCATCAAGCGTGTCAAAGGGGCGGCGGCCAATCTCGGCATTTCCATGGACATGCTGAAGCGCTCGCTCAATACCGGCTTTTCGGGCGGCGAGAAGAAGCGCGCCGAAATCCTCCAGATGTCGCTGCTGGAACCCACTTTCTGCGTCATGGACGAGACCGATTCCGGCCTCGACATCGATGCGTTGAAAGTGGTCGCCGATGGCGTCAACGCGCTTCGCTCGCCCGAGCGCGCCTTTCTGGTGATCACCCACTACCAGCGCCTGCTGGAGCATATCGTGCCCGATACGGTGCATGTGCTCTACAAGGGCCGGATCATCAAGACCGGCGGCAAGGAGCTGGCGCTGCAACTCGAGGAAGAAGGCTATGCCGACATCATCGGCGAAGCGGCCTGACGGGAGAGAGAAATGAACACCCGTCCCCAGTTGATGCTGACCGCCGGCGAGACGGCGCTGGTCGACGCGCTGGCGGCTGCCGGCTCGCCTGCCGCCGAAACCCTGCGCAAGGAGATCGTCCTGCGCGGCCTGCCGACGCGCCGGGTCGAGGCCTGGCACTATACCGACCTGCGCGCGCTCATGAAGGCGTTTCCGGCACAGTCGGGCAAGGCCGGCAATGCGGTGGCCATGCCTGAACTGGTGGCGGCGGCGGCGCTCGATTTTGCCGGCAACGCGTTCGATTCTGCCTGCCTCGCGCGCCTGCCACAGGGCGTGTCAGGTGCCGCGGCGCACAAGCCGGGCGACCTGCCGGAGGGCGTCGAAATCGCCGACGACATGATCGGCAAGCTCAACCGCGCCCTGTTTGCCGCCGGCGTGGAACTGTCGGTTGCCGCCGGCGCAAAGGTCGAAACGCCCATCGCCATAGCGCAGGCCGTGTCGGGCGGCACGGCACAGGCGCTTTGCCACGCCGTTACCATCGGCGCGGACGCGCAAGTCACCGTCATCGAGCGCGCCGGCTCGGATGGAGCGGAAAACCACCAGAACAGCGTCACCCATCTGGCCATCGGCAAGGGCGCGAAGGTGACCTGGCTGATCCATCAGGAACTGGGTACCGCCACCGACCGGCTGGCCCAGCTCAACATTTCCCTTGCCGAAGATGCCAACCTCACCCTGCTGATGCTCAATGCGGGCGGCCGGCTGGTGCGCCAGGAAGTGCATATCGCGGTCAATGGCGAGAATGCCAGCCTGGCGATCAAGGGCGTCAATCTGATCGGCGCCGGCAGCCACACCGACGTGACGACGACGCTCAACCACGCCGTGCCCAATACCACCGCGACCGAACTGTTCCGCAATGTGGTGCCGGGCGCGGGCAGGGGTGTCTTCCAGGGCCAGATCCGGGTGGCGCAGCCGGCCCAGAAGACCGATGCGCAAATGGCCTGCAACACGCTGCTGCTGTCGGATGAAAGCGATTTCTCGGCCAAGCCGGAACTGGAGATCTTCGCCGACGACGTCGTCTGCGCCCATGGCGCGACGGTTGCCGATATCGAGGACGAGCACCTGTTCTATCTGCGCGCGCGCGGCATTCCCGAGCGCGAGGCCCGTGCCCTGCTGGTCAAGGCCTTTGTCGAGGAGGTGTTCGAGGATATCGGCAATGAGCCGCTTTCCGAGGCGCTGGTCGGCAGGATCGAGACCTGGCTGGATCGCAACGGTTAGAAGGAGCGCGGGTGGCGACAGCGCTGCCGGCATTGTGGACCAAGGACATGAACGAACACATCGTCAAACCGGCAGCATACGACGTCGAGAAAATCCGCGCCGATTTTCCGATTCTGTCGCGCGAGGTCTATGGCAAGCCGCTGGTCTATCTCGACAACGGCGCCTCGGCGCAGAAGCCGAACGCCGTGATCGATGCGGTCAACCATGTCTACAGCCATGAATATGCCAATGTGCATCGCGGCCTGCACTTCCTCTCCAACGCCGCGACCGATGCCTATGAAAAGGCGCGCGAGACGGTGCGCCGCTTCCTGAACGCGGAAAAGCTCGAGGAAATCGCCTTCACCTCCGGCGCCACGGCGGCGATCAACCTGGTCGCCTATGGCTGGGCGATGCGGCATCTGAAGGAGGGCGACGAGATCATCCTCAGCCAGATGGAACACCATTCCAACATCGTGCCCTGGCATTTCCTGCGCGAGCGCATGGGCGTCAAGCTGGTATGGGTGCCGGTCGACGACGATGGCGGCTTTGCGATGGAAAAATATGCGGCGGCGTTCACGCCGCGCACCAGGCTCGTCGCGCTCACCCAGATGTCGAACGTGCTGGGCACCGTCGTACCGATCGCCGAAGCGGCCCGCATCGCCCACGATCATGGCGCGCTGATCCTGTGCGACGGCAGCCAGGGCGCCGTGCACATGCCGGTCGATGTGCGGGCGCTCGACGTCGACTTCTACTGCGTCACCGGCCACAAGCTCTACGGCCCTTCGGGCATCGGCGCGTTGTACGGCAAGATGGAGCATCTGAAGACGATGCAGCCCTTCCATGGCGGTGGCGAGATGATCCGCGACGTTACCGAGGACAATGTGACCTATGGCGAGCCGCCGCATCTCTTCGAGGCCGGAACCCCGCCGATCGCCCAGGCAATCGGCCTTGGCGCGGCGCTCGACTATATGGAGGGCATTGGCCGCGCGGCGATCCAGGCGCATGAAAACGACCTGCGCGATTATGCCGCCGAACGCCTGTCGCAAATCAATTCGCTGCGGCTTTTCGGCACCAGGCCCGACAAGGGCGCGATCTTCTCCTTCGAACTGGAAGGCATCCACGCCCATGACGTTTCCATGGTGATCGACCGCCAGGGCGTGGCGGTCAGGGCGGGGACCCATTGCGCCCAGCCGCTGATGCAACGCTTCGGCGTCACCTCCACCTGCCGCGCCTCCTTCGGCATGTACAATACGCGGGCGGAGGTCGATGCGCTGGTCGCCGCCCTTGAAAAGGCGCGCAACTTCTTTACTTGAGGCGGCAGGATGCCGAGAATGCTATCATGACCGATGCGATGACTGACAACGCTGCCAACGAACCCGATCTGGCCGAGGCCCTGAACGGTCCGAATGCCGCCGCCTTTTCCGGCAGCGCCATACCGGCGGAGGAGTTGGAGCGCATCACCACCGACATCATCGCGGCGCTCAAGACGGTGTACGACCCCGAAATTCCGGCCGATATCTATGAGCTCGGCCTGATCTACAAGGTCGATATCGAGGATGACCGCACGGTGAAGATCGACATGACGCTCACCGCGCCCGGCTGCCCGGTCGCCGGCGAAATGCCGGGCTGGGTGCAGAATGCGGTCGCCGGTGTCGAGGGCGTCATGGATGTCGATGTCTCCATGGTCTTCGACCCGCCCTGGACGCCCGACCGCATGTCGGAGGAGGCCCAGATCGCGGTCGGCCTGTGGTGACCGCTTGCGTTTTGGCGGGGCAACGCCCACATTCGCTTCATGCGATTCATTCTGCGGGCCTTTACCCCGTGTGCAATGGAGAACCAAATGGCTTTTGAAGTCATCACCGTCAACGAGGCCGCGCAAACGCGGATCGGCGACATTCTGAGCAAGAATCCCGGCGCCGACGGCATCCGCATCGGCGTGAAGAATGCCGGTTGCGCCGGCATGGAATACACCGTCGCCCTCGTCACCGAGCCCGATCCGAAGGACGACAAGGTGGCGACCCCCGGCGGCAACGTCTATGTCGACCCCAAGGCGACGCTGTTCCTGCTCGGCACGGAACTGGGCTTCGAGGTGACCAAGCTCAAGACCGGTTTCACCTTCAACAATCCGAACCAGACATCGGCCTGCGGCTGCGGCGAGTCGGTTGAACTGAAGCCGGCCGAAATGACGCCCGAAATGCTGCGCGAACGCGAGATGCGCACGGGCGGGTAGGCGGGCGCAGCCTGTCGGAACGCCGCAGGCGGGCGCAATTCAGGCGCAGATTCAGCGACAAGGCCTTGCCCGAACCGCATTGTCTTCTCCAAAATTGTTGCAGTGCGGGCACATCCGGCGGCCAAACTGGCCGGTCCTGGCCGTAAATGGACGAGAGTCGCCGCGCGGCGATTGATGCCGCTCTACCGCTCATTTACAAAGCGTTAACTTTCGGGGAGAGATGAACATGCGCCTGTCCGTCGCCGTTCTCATGGCTTTCATGCTTGTTTGCGCCGCTGCCGCCGCCCGGGCAGGCACCGCGGGGCCGATGGTCACGACCACCACCACCGACAGTAACGAGACCGTGTTCGGCGTCGGCTTGCGGTACAGTTTCGGCGACATGGCGCCGGAACTTTTTGGCGCGGTACGCAACACCACCACCGATGAGGATTCCGATGTAACCGGCATCCAGGGCGATGTTGCAATTCCCCTCGGCGGACCGAATGCCGGCAACCCGGAGTTTCGCGTTCTGGGACTTATCGGCAACCGCGACCTGCTCGGTCAGGGCGGTGTCGGTTTTGACTTCGCAAACAATCAGCCCTTCGCCGCCGGCGGCGTACAGGGGACGAACTTCGAGGCGGGCATCAATCTCGGGCTGGACGGCAATTTCGATCCCTATATCGGCGTCAATACGTTCGGCGAGCCTTCCGGGCCCGACACCAAGATCACATCGCCCCCGATTATGGCAACCCGATCCCGCTGAGTACCCGGCGGTTGTGCCGGGCCGCGCAACTGCCATGCAATGTGTGATCGCGGCGATCGCACCGGAAGTCGGACAGGCAGGGGAAGTTGACCGGCGATGACCCCGCTGATGCACTATCTAGTCCAGTCTTTGGGCTTCCTGATAGCGGCGATCGTGCTGTCGCTGCTGCTGCTGCCCGCTGAGAAAGTCTTTCCGCGCGTCCGGGCGCGGACGCCGGCGACCGGGCGGGTGGCGACCATCCTGGTCGTCGCGCTCGCATCCGCCGCCGCTTCCCTTCTCTATCTGGCCTACATGCAGGTTCCGCTCATACGCATCGCGCTGCCGTTTCAGCTTGTCGATCTGTCGCGCGCGCCGGTAGCCGACTGGCAACTCGCCCTTGTTTCGTTCCTGCTGCTCGACTTCTTCAACTGGCTGTTTCACTGGCTTTCGCACAAGCTTCCGCCGCTGTGGCGGCTGCATGCGATCCACCATGCCGACGAGAGCGTGACCGCCCTCTCGACGCTGCTCCACCACCCGCTCGAAACCGTCATGGCATCGCTGTTCACCCTGCTATGCGGGGTGGTGTTCGGCCTGCCGCTGCTGATCATGCTGCTCTATGCGGTCGTCACCGCCCTGCATGCCGTGGTGACCCATGCCAATCTGCGCATACCCGCCCGTCTCGACTTCTGGCTGCGCCTGCTGATCGTCACCCCGGACATGCACCGCACCCACCATTCCGTCGATCTGCGGGAGGGAAACTCTAATTTCGGGCTCGTCTTCACGATCTGGGACAGGCTCTTCGGCACTTATACGGCACACCCCGCCCGCGGCGAGAGCGGCCTCATCATGGGGCTGCCGGCGGACGAAAAGCCGGATCGCTTCACCGCTGCGGTCCTCCTGCTTTTGCCTTTCAGGCGCAGGAAACGGTAAGCTACGCGTGCCCATGTTGCGAACGGCGAATGAAACCAGGGGAATGCCATGGCCGTGACGAAAGAGTTTGCCGCCTATCTTGAAGACCTGTTCTCGGTTCTTCCGGGCTCCCGTGTCAGGCGCATGTTCGGCGGCGTCGGCGTCTTTCGCCAGGGGCTGATGTATGCGCTGGCGCTCGAGGACGGCAAGATCTGCCTCAAGGCGGATGCCGAAACCCATGCCGATTTCCGCGCCGAAAATTGCAAGCCCTGGCTCTATGAGCGCGATGGCCGGAAGATGGACATGGGCTACTGGCAGATGCCCGACCGCCTGGCGGACGACGAGGAAGACCTGCGCCGATGGGCCGAAAAGGCCTTTGCGGTCGCCCTGCGGGCGGATGCGAAAAAACCGCCCAGACAGCGCAGGTTCACCGGCTGAGCCGAGAGGCCCTTACCGCTGCAGGAAGGCCGGAACGTGTTCCTCGCCGCCAAAGGCGTGGTTCTTGTCGGAATGAACCTGATCGACCTGGCCGCGATCGCTGCCGCGGTCGTTGCCACGGTCTCGAGTTCGGCTGCGGCCGCTGTCGCGGGCGTCCCGGCGCGGTTCCTCCTGCGTCCGGTCGCGGCGCTCGCTATCGCGTTTTGGCGCTGCCTCGCGCTGTGAACCGCCGTCGCGGCTCTCGCTGCGGCGTCCCGTGGACCTGGCCGGCTTGGCATCCTTCGCCCTGCCACGGCCCCGCCGCCCGGCGCGTGCATCCCATTCCACCGTCTCGCCATCCCATTCGATGGTTTCGCCGATCAGCTGTTCGATCGCCTCGAAACCCTTCTGGTCGACCGGCGTGACGATCATGAAGGCGGCACCCTTGCGGCCGGCCCGCCCGGTCCGTCCGATGCGGTGGACGTAATCCTCCGCATTGACCGAAACGTCGAAATTGAACACATGGCTGACTTCGGGAATGTCGAGACCGCGCGCGGCGACGTCGGAAGCGACCAGCAATTTGATCTTGCCGTCCTTGAAGGCCTTGAGCGTCGCGGTGCGGCTCGTCTGGTCCATGTCGCCATGCAGCGCGCCGGCCGAATAGCCATGCCGGTCGAGCGACTTCCACAGATTAGCGACATCGACCTTGCGGTTGCAGAAGATGATGGCGTTCTGCAGGTCCTGCGCCTCGTCGATCAGCTTGCGCAGCACGGCGCGCTTTTCCCAGTCATCGACGGGGGCGGCGACCGCGCGCTGGGTGATTGTCTTGGAAGCCGAGGCCGGCTTCGAGACTTCCACCGAAACCGGGTTCTGCAGGAATTTCTTGGCCAGCCCGTCGATCTCCGGCGGCATGGTGGCCGAGAAGAACAGGGTCTGGCGGGTGAACGGCACGAGCTTCACGATGCGCTCGATATCGGGAATGAAGCCCATGTCGAGCATCCGGTCGGCTTCGTCGATGACCAGGATCTCGACGCCGGTCATCAGCAGGCGGCCGCGCTCGAAATGGTCGAGCAGCCGGCCGGGCGTGGCGATCAGCACATCCGCGCCGCGGTCGAGGATCTTGTTCTGCTCGTCGAACGATACGCCGCCGATCAGCAGCGCTACCGAGAGCTTGTGGTTCTGGCCGTATTTGATGAAATTCTCATGCACCTGGGCGGCGAGTTCGCGTGTCGGCTCGAGAATGAGCGTACGCGGCATGCGCGCGCGCGCCCGGCCTTTTTCGAGCAGCGACAGCATCGGCAGCACGAAGCCCGCCGTCTTGCCGGTGCCGGTCTGGGCGATGCCGAGCACGTCGCGGTGCTCGAGCACATGGGGGATCGCCTGTTCCTGAATGGGGGTAGGGATGGTGTAGCCTGACGCCTCGACGGCTTTCAGGACCTTTTTGCTCAATCCGAGCGCATCAAATGTCATGCTTGGGCAAGCTCTTTCTGTCTGGTTGACGTTTGCGCTGATCGGCCGGGCCCGCTTGCCCGAAATGTCGTCTAACCCGATGGTTCCGGCCCGCCCGAATTGGCAGGGGGAATGTCAGCGCAGGATTATGCCGCAGCGCGGAAAACGCTGCATGCGGCGCACATAGGGCTTTCCGGCCGAGAAGTCAACCGGGGGGGAGGGCGCGTGTCGGGCAGCCCCAGCGACGGACGGCACAACCGGACGTTACATGACGAATCCAATGCAGTGTTGCCGGCGCGCTACAGCGCGATACGAGACAAAGTGCTATTGCATGATGGTTGATAAAGCTTTTCGCCCCATAGGATTTCCACATGTTCAACAAACTTTCGCTGGCCGCCGCTTCCGTCGCTATGATGTCGAGCGCAGCCTTTGCCGCCGACAAGTTCGAGACCGTTCCATCCACGCCGGACTGGAAGGTTACCGTTGGCGCGATCTATCTGAAGCGCCAGGATGGCGGCGGCGATCACCCCCTGTTTTACGATGGCACGGCGGGTACTCCGGGATCGACCGTATATGCGGATGACGGCGATCTGGACGATTCGGGCACCTTCGGTATCGAGGCCGCGCTGGACGGCGAACTGATTGGGCGCCATGCGGAATTGCGCGGTATCTGGGCGATGCCCGACGAAACCTCGTGGAGCGATCCAACCGCTCAGGCGGTCGCCTTTCCCGGCTTTTCGCTTGGAACGGCGGATCCTGCCGGGTTTGGCCTGTTCGGCGGCAACGGGCTTTTTGCGCTGAGTGCAAAACGTGAAACGACTTTTGCCTCGCTGGAGGGCAATATTGAACTTGCCCGCATCGGCACGGCGGAGGCCTTTGTCGGCGTGAGGGGGTTCTGGATCGATGACGATCTTTCCCTCCTCGCCGATTCGACGCCGAGCAACTTTGGCCCGGGCTTTACCACCACGGGCGATATCGACGTGTCCAACCGGTTGTACGGCCCGCAGATCGGTATTCGCGGCCGGTTTGACAATCTGTCTAGCAGCGCCTTCTCGCTGGAAGGGTTTCTCAAGGCCGGACTGATGAACAACCACAGCGATGTCTCGATCGCGGGCGGCGGTACCATTGGCGGGCCGACCAGCGGATCCGACTCCCATAGCGAGACCTACTGGACGGGGATGTTCGAAGCCGGCCTCACTGGCAATATTGCGGTGACGTCCAACATGAACATCGAGATCGGCTATCAGGTTCTCTATTTCAACGATTTGGGCACATCTCCCGCCAGTCTCAACAATTCGACTCTCAACACCGGCTCCGGCCCGATTACCGCCGATGTCGGCAAGGACAGCGTGTTGTTCCACGCCGCGAGTGTTAAGGCCGTCTGGACGTTCTAAGAGACTGATCTGAAGGAAGAATGCTGCGGGCTGTCGGTTTTCTGACGGCCCGTTTTTTTTTGCCTTTCGGCAAAAGGGAAGGCGATCTTGCGATGGAGTTTGAGCATGTTGAGGGAGATTGCGGTTGGCGGCGTCCTGCTCGCCTGGGCAACGGGTGCGCTGGCTGAGACCTGCGAGGAAAAGTTCGTCCGGCTTCTGGGTGAAGGAAAACCCGATACCGGCCCCGTCCGCCTGCACATCTTTCAGGAACTGAAGGGATATCCCAAATCGGAGAACTATTACTATTCGATGGGTGGCGACGTGATGGCCGGGATGCAGGAGCCGATCGAGCCGAAGAACGGCATGTGGACCCTGTTTCTGGGCGACAAGATGTACACCTCCATGGATGGAAAGGCATGGACCTTCGGGCGGGTGCTCGATGCCCAGAGCGACCCTGAAGCGGTCCGCGAGGCGCTGCGCAAGGACGCCGAGACCAGCATCAACATCGTCTGCGGCGAGGAGGATCTCGACGGCGTGCCGCATGAGACGCTGGAAGGCGACTACAATTCAAGCGGTCTGCAGGGCGCGGTCGTGCACAACAAATACTGGATCAACCGCGAGACCCAGTGGATGAGCAAGACCTACATGTTTTCGATTGCCAACGGAATTGAAAGCCATTGGACCGAAATCATCGAGCCCTGGCCCGATCTCGTCCTGCCCCGGCCCGAATAGGTTCTAACCACAGGCCAAACTATAGAGAAGACCGGCAAACGGCGGGGAACCGCCGTTCAGACATCCAGCAGCTCTTCCGTCGCGAATTCCGCCCGTTCCTGGATGAACTGGAAGCGCGCCTCCGGCTTGTTGCCCATGAGCTGATCGACCGTCTTGGAGGTTTCCGCCTCCGGGCTTTCATCGACAGCGACGCGCAGCAGCGTGCGCTTCTTCGGGTCCATGGTGGTTTCCTTGAGCTGCGCCGGCATCATTTCGCCCAGGCCCTTGAAACGGGTGATCTCCACCTTGCCGCGACCGGAAAATTCACTCTCGACCAGTTGCTGGCGATGCGCCTCGTCGCGCGCATAGGCCGTCTTGCCGCCCTGGGTCAGCTTGTAGAGCGGCGGCACCGCCATGTAGAGATGGCCGCCACGGATGACGTCGGGCATCTCCGAATAGAAGAAGGTGATCAGCAGCGAGGCGATATGGGCGCCGTCCACATCGGCATCGGTCATGATGATGACGCGGTCGTAGCGCAGATCGTCCTCGCGGTATTTACTCCGCGTGCCGCAGCCCAGCGCCTGGATCAGATCGGAAAGCAGCTGGTTGGCGGCGAGCTTGTCGCGGCCCGCCGAGGCGACGTTGAGGATCTTGCCCCGAAGCGGCAGGATCGCCTGGTTCTCGCGGTTGCGCGCCTGCTTGGCCGAGCCGCCGGCCGAATCGCCCTCGACGATGAACAGTTCCGTGCCGCCCGTCGCATTGGCCGAGCAATCGGCAAGCTTGCCCGGCAGGCGCAGCTTGCGCGTCGCCGTCTTGCGGTTGATTTCCTTTTCCTTGCGCCG
>JAGRLT010000051.1 GCA_020441665.1 Nitratireductor sp. | reverse complement strand
TGTGGTGTCCTTTCCGCTCTGACTTTGTCGAAATCCTCGACCGATGCTATGGCATCGCTCTGCGGTATTCTCCTAGTCAGGAGCGAAAAATACATCCATTCAAACTGCTTCCATCTGGGCGTGAAAGACTCTAGCCGCTTGCGCAGAGCGTCAGGGCCGCCTGGCGCAGATTGGACAGCAGGGTATCGAGATGGGCGCGGTCGCGCGCGGTGAACACGAAGCCCTCCGCAGAGGTGACGACCAGTTCGGCCAGGGCATCCGGGCTGCTGCCCGACGTTCCGAGTTGCCGGCCATAGGGAGTGAACAGGGAAGCGATGCGCGCTTTCTTGTCGTTGACGGCGCGCTCCTTCGCCGCCCGACTCTCCTCGGAGACGCCGGTCAGAAGATCGCCAAAATCGGGCATGGCGCGCAATTGTTCGAAATACGGCACCACGATCAGCCGGAAATAGGCGTCCAGCTTGTCGGCAAGCCGGTCGAGCCGGCACCACTCGGTTTCCAGACGGGCGAGCTTTTCCTCCGTGAACCAGGCGATCGCTGCCGTCATGATCGCATGCTTGCTGGTAAAGCGCGCATAGAGTGCCTGGCGGGAAATGCCGCTCTCCGAGGCGATATCGGCCATGGTGGTGCGGCGGAAGCCATAGCGGGCGAAAACGGCGATCGCCGCCTCGATGATCTGCCGCTCTCTGGAAATGGCTTGCCTGTTCATATCCTTAACTTGACAAAATACGTCAATATGTCAATCTTCCGCATCGCATCCACGGGAGAGACCCATGAAACGAATTACCGTCAATGGCAAGGTTCACACGGTCGATGCCGATCCGGCCATGCCGCTTTTGTGGGTCCTGCGCGACGAACTGGGCATTACCGGCACGAAATATGGCTGCGGCATCGCGCAATGCGGCGCCTGCACGGTGCATGTGGACGGTGTCGCGGTGCGTTCGTGCCAATTGCCGCTCGGCGCGGTCGAGGGCGAAGTCACCACGATCGAGGGGCTCGGCACGCCGGAGGCTCCCCATCCGGTGCAGGCCGCCTGGATCGAGCATCAGGTCGCGCAATGCGGCTATTGCCAGTCCGGCCAGATCATGCAGGCGGCAAGCCTGCTCGACACCCATCCAGACCCCAGTGACGACGAAATCGACCGGGCGATGAGCGGCAATCTGTGCCGCTGCGGCACCTATGTGCGCATCCGCGCGGCGGTGAGAGCGGCAGCCGGGAAACTGCAGGAGGCCTCGTCATGAGCAGGCTTGGAACCATCGCCCGGCGCAGCTTCCTGATCGGGTCGACGGCCATACTGGGCGGCGTCGCCTTCGGTTATTACTGGTACCGCCAGCCGGGCGAAAATCCGCTGCTGGCCGGTCTCGGCGAGGGCGAGGCGGCGCTGACCCCCTATGTGCTGATCGATCAGGACGGCGTCACGCTGATCACCCCGCGCGCCGACAAGGGCCAGGGCGCCTATTCGATCCAAGCAGCCCTGATCGCCGAGGAACTGGACGTCGACCTTGCCAGGGTGCGCGTCGATCCGGGCGTCCCGAGTGCCACCTATTACAACACCGCGCTTTCGGGCGAGAGCGTGCCCTTCCGCTCGACCGATCACGGCTTTTCGGCCGAACTGACGCGCGGCGTCGCCGACGGCGTGATGAAACTCATGGGACTGCAGCTCACCGGAGGTTCGAGCACCGTGCCCGACCAGTACAAGAAGCTGCGGATTGCCGGCGCCGTGGCGCGCGAGACGCTGAAAAAGGCGGCCTCCGAGGAGACCGGTATCGCCGTCGGCGATCTCACGACCGGCGATGGTGCCGTGATCCTGCCCGACGGCAAGCGGCTGAGCTACGAGCAGCTTGCCTCCCGCGCGGCGAAGACCGATCCGGTATTGAGGGTGCATCTCAGGCCACCGTCCGAGTGGCGCTATATCGGCAAGGCGATGCAGCGCATCGACATCGCCGCCAAATCCACCGGCACCCAGATTTACGGCATCGATCTGGCGATCGAGGGCATGGTCCATGCCACGGTGAAGCGCAATCCGCGCCAGAATGCCGGCATGAACGGCTATGATGCTTCCGAGGCCGAAGCGATGGCGGGGGTGCGCAGGATCGTGCCGGTCAGCGGCGGCGTCGGCATCGTCGCCGACAATAGCTGGATCGCCTTTCAGGCGGCGGACAAGATCCGCTTCGAGTGGGCCGAAGCCGATTATCCGCCGGAAATGAGCGAGCACTGGCAGAGCCTGTCGGATTCCTTTTCCGAGGCGCACCAGGACAGCCGCATGCTCGACAATGGCGATCTGGAGGCAGCGCTTTCCGGCGAGGTCCTCGAAGCCGAGTATCGCGCGCCCTATCTCGCCCATGCGCCGCTGGAGCCGATGAACGCCATCGTCAGGGTGACCGATGAACGGGTCGATGTGTGGACCGGCACGCAGATACCCCGCTTCGTGCAGGAGAACGTGGCGAAGACCACCGGCCATGCGGCGAAAGACGTTCATGTCCATGTGCAGATGATGGGCGGCAGTTTCGGCCATCGCCTGGAAGACGATTACGTACGCCAGACGGCGGAAATCGCGCTGGCCCTGAAGGGAACCCCGGTCAAGATGACCTATTCCCGCGAGGAGGATTTCGCCCACGACTATGTGCGGCAGATCGCCATGGGGCGGATGCGGGGCGCGGTGAAGGATGGCGGCGTCGATGCCTATGACCTGTCGATCGCCATGCCGTCGATCATCACCTCGCAGATGGGCCGGCAGGGATTGAGCCTGCCGGGGCCCGACGCGACCATCTATGCGGCGGCCTGGGACCAGCCCTATTTGATCCCCAACTACCGCATGACCGCCTATCGGGCGAAGCCGCTGGCGCCGATCAGTTCCTGGCGATCGGTGGGCGCGTCCACCAATGCGTTTTTCCATGAAGGCTTTCTCAACGAGCTGATCCGTGCCGCCGGTGCCGACCCGCTCGAGGAGCGCCTGCGGCTGATCGGGCACGAGCCCTCGCGCAAGACCCTGGAAGCGGTCGGCGAAATGGCTTCCTGGGGCGGCGAACTGGCGCCCGGCAAGGGACGGGGCGTCGCCTTTTCGCTCTCCTTCGGCGTACCCACGGCCGAGATCGTCGAGGTGACCGATACCGGCAAGGGCATCCGCATCGACAAGGTGTGGGTCGCCGCCGAGGTCGGCAAGGTGCTCGATCCGGTCAATTTCGAAAACCTCGTCCAGGGCGGCGTGGTGTTCGGCCTCGGCCATGCGATGAATTGCGAAATCACCTATTCCGACGGCGCGGCCGAGCAGACCAACTACCATGCCTATGAGGGCATGCGGCTCTACCAGTGCCCGCAGATTTTCGTCCGCGGGCTTGAGAATGGCGAGAAGGTTCGCGGCATCGGCGAACCGCCGGTACCGCCCGCCGCCCCGGCGCTGGCCGACGCGATCTTCGCGGCAACCGGCACACGGCTGCGGGAAATGCCGTTCAACAAGTTCGTCGATTTCGTGTGAGGCCATGATGCAGATCCAGATCCTGCCCGGCGCCCTGGCGCTTTTCATTGCCGTCGGTGGTCTTGCCGCCGGCGCGCAACCGCAATCGGCTGCGCTCAACACGTTCGAAGAGGGCTCGGTCAGCCGCGAGGAGGGGCTTGCAAGCTGGCAGGTCTTTTACGAAGTCGCCTCCCATCCGCGCTGCGCGAACTGCCATGTGGGCGATGACAACCTCCCCATGTGGTCCGGGGCAAGCTTTGGCGCGCCGCGCAGGCACGGCATGAACATCGATGCCGGCGTCAGCCGCATCGGCGCCGAGACCCTGCCCTGTTCGACCTGCCATATCGCGGTTAAGACCTTCGATCCGGCGATCAACGCCACGCCGCACATGCCGCCCAAGACGGCGTTGGCCTGGCAACTGGCGCCGGTCGAAATGGAATGGTTCGGCAAGTCGTCGGCCGAAATCTGCGCGCAGGTTCAGGAGCCCGCCCGCACCGGCGGCCGCGACGTTCGGGCGGTGGCCGAACATCTCGCCGAGGATGTCGCCCATGGCGGCTTCATCCAATGGGCCTGGGCGCCGGGTGGCGGCCGCGAGCCGGCGCCCCATTCGCTGCAGGAAGCCATGGATGCATTGATGAAATGGCAGGCGGCCGGCACACCCTGTCCCTAGGCTGAGCCATCTCCAAAGGAAGATGTCTACTCGCCGATCGCGCCGCGCAATTCGAAGCCGGCTGCGGCAAGGGATGCGTCGCCGGCGAGGCTGTCGACCATGCCCTCGACAGGGCGAGCCCGGGCCGCCTGGTCGTTGCCGGCGCGGGCGGGCGCGTTGAACATGGTGATCGCGGTAAACACCATGACAAAATAGCTGGTCCAGCACAGCCCCTGCGCGAAGGGCCGGTTGCCGCGGGCTACGGCGTCCTCCTTCTCGGCCTCGTCGTCGAAGACGTATTTAGGCAGGCCACGCACCTGCTTGAGATCGAACGGTTCGTATGTCGAGGCAAACTGAACTCCGAGACCACCCATCTACGGCTCCATGCTTTGGTTTGTCGCCCTGCCCGCGAGAAGGTTCGCAGCTCCGGTAGCCGCCCTGACCGGAAAATCCGCGTTGTCGATCCGAACATGCCTGAAAAGCATGAATTTCCGATTGGGAAATTTCCTCAAATTTTAGCGAATCGGGTCATGTCACCCGACCCGCCAACTCCCGTCGCGCCACATCCTGGCGAGCGCCGACCGGTAATCCGGATAGCCATATTCCATGCCCAGCTCGGCCTTGGACTTCCGGTTCGAGACCCGCTTGTTCTCGCCATAGAAGGAGCGCGCCATGGGCGAGAGCTCCGCCGTCGCGAAATCGGTCTCGGGCGGCGGCATCTTGCCGGCGAGTTGACAGGCATGGGCGACGACATCCTGCGGCGGGGCCGGTTCGTCATCGGTGATGTTGAAAATGCCCCCGGCGGATTTTTCCATGGCAAGAAGGGCGGCGAGGGCGATGTCGTCGCGATGGACGCGGTTGAAAACCTGACCCGGCTTGACGAGCCGGCGCGCCGTGCCGTTTTCGATGTTGACGAAGGCATTGCGGCCCGGCCCGTAAATGCCGGAAAGGCGCAGGATGGCGAGAGGGATGGCGCGCCCGGCGGCATAGGCCTGCCAGGCCCGTTCGGCGGTAAGCCGGGCGGTCGAGCGCTTCGAAACCGGCGCCGGAGTGGTTTCCTCGTCGACCCAGGCGCCGCCGTGATCGCCATAGACGCCGACGGTGGAGAGATAGCCGATCCATTTCAACGACGGCAGATCGGCCGCTGCCGCGGCAAGGGCGTTGAGCACCGGATCGCCGGTCTCATCGGGCGCGATGGAAATGAGGAGATGGGTCGCGTCGGCAAGCCGGGAGCGGAGTTCGGGATCGACGGTCTTGCCGTTAAAGACGAGCGGTTCGGCGCCGGCATTGCGGATGCGGTCCGCCTTCACCGCATCCCGGGTGGTGCCGGCGACCGCCGCAAAACGTCGCGTTGCCCGCGCGGCGATTGCCTCGCCGGAAAAGCCGCAGCCGAAGATAAGCAGGGTGTTGCCGGATTTCGTCATGCCGCCTCCATTGCCGCGCGCCATTCCTCACGCACTTGCGCATCGGTCTCGTCCGGCAGGCTGGTTCCGGCAAGGGCGTCGAACGCCTCCCGGCCGAGCAGCCGCGCCAAGGCCCACACCGCCGCGCCGCGCACGACAGGCGCAGGATTGTCGAGCAGCGCCGCGGCATGGGGCGCCAGGGCCGGATCGCCGCTGTTGCCGATGGCGATGAGCACGTTGCGGATGAACCGGTCGCGGCCGATGCGCTTGATGGGAGAACCCGAAAAGAACTGCCGGAAGGCGGCATCGTCCAGGCCCGCCAGTTCGGCAAGCGGTGGCGCGTCAAGCTCCTCGCGGGCAACCAGTTTCGCTTCGCTTGCCACCCGGGCGAACTTGTTCCACGGACAGACGGCGAGGCAATCGTCGCAGCCATAGATGCGGTTGCCCATGAGAGCACGCAGCGGGCGGGGAATCGGCCCCTCATGCTCGATCGTCAGATAGGAAATGCAGCGCCTCGCATCGAGCTGATAGGGCGCGGGGAACGCATCGGTCGGACAGATGTCGAGACAGGCGCGGCAATTGCCGCAATGGTCGGTCTCCGCCGCATCGGCTTCAAGTTCACCATCGGTCAGGATGGTGCCGATGAAGAACCAGGAGCCGAGCGAACGCGAAACGAGATTGGTGTGCTTGCCCTGCCAGCCGAGGCCCGCTTTTTCGCCAAGCGGCTTCTCCATCAACGGCGCCGTATCGACAAACACCTTTACCTCGAAGCCGTTTGCCGAAGCGATCTTCTGGGCGATCTGCTTCAGCCTTCCCTTGACGATGTCGTGATAGTCGCGGTGGCGGGCATAGACCGAGACGGTCGCCCGGTCCTTGTGCGAAAGCGTTCGAAGCGGGTCGCCCCACGGCCCATAATTCATCGCCAGAACGATCGCCGTGCGCGCCTGCGGCCACATGGAGCGGGGGTCCCTGCGCCGCGCGAGGGTCTCTTCCATCCAGGCCATGGTGGCGTGCCGGCCCTCGGCGACGAATTGCGCCAGCCGCGCACCGGTCTTTTCGGCAAGGGATGCCTCGCAGAAGCGGCACTCGGAAAAGCCGAGCGAGCGGGCAAGGGCGACGATGTCCGGCTTGTCGAACCGCGCGCCCCGGCGCCGGCCTGGCTCAGAAGTCGAGGTCGACATAGTGGGAGGCGGGCGGCAGGCCCGCAACCTTGTCGGCGAGAAGGGCCCTGAAGGAAGGCCGCGACTTCAACCGCGCATACCAGTCGCGCACGGCCGGCTCGCTGTCCCAGCCGACTTCGCCGAGATAGTCGAGCACCGACAGCGCAGCCGCCGCCGCGATGTCGGCAAGGGTCAGCCGGTTGCCGGCGAGCCAGTTGCGCGATTGCACCAGCCAGTCGAGATAGCGCAGATGGGCCTTGAGATTGTTGCGGCCGGCGCGGATGATCGCCGAATCCGGCGAGCCGCCGCCCTCGTCCGCCCGCATCAAC
This sequence comes from Nitratireductor sp., assembly GCA_020441665.1. Taxonomy (GTDB): domain Bacteria; phylum Pseudomonadota; class Alphaproteobacteria; order Rhizobiales; family Rhizobiaceae; genus Salaquimonas. Next base: position 1,509 of record JAGRLT010000051.1, on the reverse strand, counting down.
TGCTTGAACACCCGTTCATGGACGAGGTGCTGGGCAACCTCGGCCTCGAACTTGACGAGGAACCACTCGACGAGACGGCGCACCTCGGCGCGCGCGGCGGAATTTTCCGGCATCAGGCGCCGGTCGCGGCTCATCGCGCCGACGGTTTCGTCGAGGTATTCGCCGATGACCACGCCGCCCGCGATCGCCGGCGGCGGCCCATCGGCGCGGCGCGGATCGACGGCCGCCTCATCCAGCATGACGGGCACGGTGCCGGCGGCATTGATCGCCAGGAAATCGGCCCGCCGCAGCCAGACCTTTTCCTCGACCAGTTCGGCCGCAATACCGTATTCGCCGAAGATCAGCCGGACATAGCGCGAGGCGCCGGACATCGGATGATGATAGAGCTGAATCATGGAACCGTGCCGCTGCCTGCCCGTTCAAGTACCCGTTCAAATGCACCGTTCAAATGCCGGGGTGTAGCGGGTATAGAGACATGGCCGATTCTCCGCAAGCGCGGCACCGCCATCCCGCCGCCCTTGCCGCCACGCCATCGTTTACAGGGTTTCCCCGCAATGACCATCGAACAGATCATCGTGCTTGCCATCGTGCAGGGCATCACCGAATTCCTGCCGATCTCTTCTTCCGGGCACCTGATCCTGATCCCGGCTTTCACCGGCTGGCCCGATCAGGGCGTGGTCAGCGACGTGATGGTGCATGTGGGATCTCTCTTTGCGGTGATCGTCTATTTCTGGCGCGACGTGGTGCGGCTCGTCGGCGGTGGCATCGATCTCCTGCGCCTGCGCCTCAACGACAATTCGCGCATGGCGGGCTATATCATCCTGGCGACGATCCCGGCGATCGCCTTCGGCGTGATCCTCAAGCTTTCCGGCCTGAGCGACCATTTGCGCAGCGTCGAGCTGATCGCCTGGAATGCGGTCATTTTCGGCGTCCTGCTCTATGCCGCCGACGTCATCGGACCGCAGATCAAGAAAATGGAGGACATGAAACTGTCGCCGGCGCTGATCATCGGCGTCGCCCAGGCCCTGGCGCTGATACCCGGCACCAGCCGTTCGGGCATCACCATGACGGCAGCCCGGCTGATGGGCTTCGAGCGGCCGGAAGCGGCGCGTTTCTCCTTCCTGCTCGGCATTCCGGCGATCGCCGGGGCCGGGGCGTTCGTGACGCTCGATTTTATCGAGAGCGGCCAGTCGATCCCGACGGATGCGATCTGGGCGGCGGTATTGACCTTCTTCGCCGCGCTGGCGGCCATCGCGCTGCTGATGGCGATGGTCAGGCGCGTCAGCTTCCTCGTCTTCATGCTGTACCGGCTGGCGTTGGCGCTGGTGTTGTTCGCCATGCTGTATGGCTGGGTTCCGGGCCTGCCGACGCTGGCAACCGTGTAGAGCCTTTCACGCTCAGATGGAAGCAGTTTGAATGGATGTATTTTTCGCTCCTGACTAGGAGAATACCGCAGAGCGATGCCCCCTTGGTTCATTGGGCATCGGTCGAGGATTTCGACAAAGTCAG
>JAGRLT010000050.1 GCA_020441665.1 Nitratireductor sp. | reverse complement strand
TCGATCAGGCTCGGCAGCGGCCCGGTGCGCTCGACGACGCGCCGGTAGAGCGTCCAGACATCGGCCGAGACGGCCCGGTCATGAGCGTCGATCAGCAGCCGGTTGCCGTCATCATCCGTATCGTCCGCATGGCCGGCCAGATGGATTTCCGCGACTTTTTCGAGCGGATAGGCATCGATATAGGCTTCCGGCTGGAAGCCGTGATTGGTGGCCGAGACAAAGACATTGTTGACGTCGAACAACAGGCCGCAGCCCGACCGCCGGGCAATCTCGGCCATGAAGTCGAATTCGCTCCAGGTCGATTCTCCAAAGGTCACATAGGTAGACGGGTTTTCGATCAGAAGCGTGCGGCCAAGCGCCGTCTGGACCTGGTCCACATGCTCGACCACCCGCCGCAGCACCGCACCCGTATAGGGAACGGGCAGCAGATCGTTGTGGAAGATATCGTCATGGGTCGACCAGGCGAGATGCTCGGACACCAGGCCCGGCCGATAGATTTCGTTGAGCCTCTTGAAGCGGGCGAGATGATCCGCATCGATCGCCCCGATGCCGCCGATCGACATGCCGACCCCGTGCAGGCTGATCGGATAGCGCTCGCGAATGGCGCGCAACTGAGCATGGGGAAGTCCGCCGGCGCCCATATAGTTTTCCGCGTGAATCTCGAAAAAGCCGATATCGGCACCCCTGCCCGCATCGGCGGCGAGGATGGTGTCCACATGGGCCGCCTTGAGGCCGGCGCCGGCACGGGCCGGCAGCGGAGCCACCTCAAAGGCCGAGGGAGGCAGATTGGCGGACAGAAGGGTCGCGGTCATGCCTGCCTCCCGGGTTGTTGTGGTCGATCTTCGCGCCCGATCAGCTCGGCAGATCGCGCTCAAGCGCCATGTCCGAACCCATGCGGTCCTCCTGACCGTCGACCTTGATGACGATTGCCTGACACGAATCAGCCTCGACATATTTCCAGGCATTGCCCTGATAATCGACCTTCGACGTGCCGGCACAGGTCGTGCCGGGACCCGCGGCGCAATCGTTCTGGCCGGCCAGCGATACGCCGAAGCATTTGATCTTGGCGGCATGCGCCGGTTCGACGGCAACCCCCAGGGAAAGGGCGGTGGTGATGGCTCCCGCGACGGCGGCAGCAGAAGCGACGGTCTTCCTGGACATGCGGTTCTCCTTGTTCGTTTTCCTCCGGCCGGACGATCCCGTCCCGCAGCCGGCAAAGGCAGACTGCACGAGGATGCCGCTCAACCGGAAATCAACAATCCGTCAGTTTTTGTGACCGCCCGATCACCAAGCCGTCCATGCCTCAGCCATTGAGCACGGCAAGCGCCTCGGCATGCAGCGCCTTGCTGGCGGCCGCGATGATGTCGCCGCCCCGCGGCGCCGCCTTGCCGTCCCATCCGGTGACGATGCCGCCCGCCTGCTCGATCAGCGGAATGAGCGCGGCGATGTCGTAGACATGCAGTCCCGATTCGATGACGAGGTCGATATGGCCGGCGGCCACCATGGCATAGGCATAGCAGTCGAACCCGAAACGGGTGAGCCGGACCCGTTCGCTGACCTTTTCGAAGCGCTCGAACTTGCCTTCGCCAAAGGCTTCCCGGGAGGTGGTCATCAGCGTCGCATCGGCAAGCCTTTCACAGCCGCTGGCGGCAAGCCGCTCGCGATTGCCCCGGTGCAGGAGAAAGCCGCCCTCGCCGCAGGCGAGATAATTCTCGCCGGTGAACGGCTGATGCATGATGCCGGCGATCGGCATCCCGTCTTCCATCAGCCCGATCAGACAGCCCCAGCTCGGCAGGCCGGAAATGAAGGCGCGGGTTCCGTCGATCGGATCGATCACCCAGCAATAGCGGGCATCGGCGCGCTCCGAACCGTATTCCTCGCCCAGAATGCCGTGATCGGGAAAGCGTTCCGAGATCAGCGCGCGGATCGCGGCCTCCGCCCCGCGATCGCCCTCCGTAACCGGATCGAACCGCCCGGCGCCCTTGTCGGCCTCCTTGTTGGCGACATCCGGCCGGCGGCGGAAATGCGCCAGCGCCACCGTGCCGCCGGCCTCGGCAGCCGCCAGCAGAAACGATTCCATCGCATCGGGCGAAACGGGCAAGGCCATGGCAGCTCCTGTGAAAATGGTCCGTTATTCGGCGGCAAGGGGAATGGTGGCGGCAAAGGCGTCGTCGGCTTCGTGCAGCACCAACGCCATCAGCCGCTCTATGAAACGGTCGAGATCGCCCGCCAGCACATCGAAGCCGGCGGTCTTCTCGATCCGCGGCTCGTTCATGTAGAGCGCCCGGTTGACCTCGATCTGCAGCGCGTGCAGGCCCTTTTCGGGCCGTCCGTAATGCTCCGTGATGAAGCCGCCGGCATAAGGCTTGTTGATCGCCACCCGGTATCCCTGTTCGCGCAGGATAGCCGCGGCGCCATGAACGAGAAACGGCGCGCAGGCCGTGCCGTAGCGGTCGCCGAGCACGAAGTCGGAACGCAGCAATTCCTGCCGGCGGCTGCCGAAGGGAGAACTGCGCTGAACTGTCTGGGTCGACGGCATGGAATGGCAGTCGATCAGGATCGCATGGCCGAAACCGGCCATCGCCTCGGCGAGCAGCCCGCGCAGGGCGGCGTGATAGGGCTTGTAGACCTGTTCGATGCGGGCGAGCGCCTCTTCGACCGGCAGGCGGGCGCGATAGATTTCCTCGTTTTCGGCGACGATGCGCGCGATCGTGCCGAGCCCGCTCTGCACCCGCGCCGACTGGGTATTGGCATGGGCCGGCAACGCGCCCGAAAACATCTGCGGATCGAGCTCGAAGGGTTCGCGGTTGACGTCGAGCCAGGCGCGGGGAAAGCGCGCGCTCAACAGCGGCGCGCCATGGCGCATCGCGCCGGAGAACAGCTGATCGACGACAAAATCCTCCGACCGGCGCAAGGCATGGCCATCGAGACCGGAGGCCTTGAGGAAATCGGCAGGATAGTGCCGCCCGGAATGGGGCGAATTGAACACCACGGGAACGGCAAGCCGTTGCGGCCGGGCGATGGTGAAGAAGTCGGCGCTGTTCATCGGTGAAAGCTACCCGGCTTTCCTGCCCGTTTCAATCGCAAGCAGCGCCCTCAGCCTGTTGAAAATCAAGGGCTTCCGGCAGGCGCAATGCCGCGGATGGGAGCTGAATCAAATCGCGATCCGGTCCATTTTCACCGCTCGTTTACCATAGTATTGTCTAATGGTGGGCAATGAGTCGAACCGATAGGAACCACCGCTGAAGCGTTTGGGTCAAAACGCTGTTGGAACCCGCATATGAACAAGATCCTGCTTGCCGAAGACGACCATGACATGCGCCGCTTTCTAGAGAAAGCGCTCGACAATGCCGGCTACCAGGTCATTGCCTATGACAATGGCGCCAGTGCCTATGACCGGCTGCGCGAGGAACCGTTCAACCTGCTGCTGACCGATATCGTCATGCCGGAAATGGACGGTATCGAACTCGCCCGCCGGGCGACCCAGATCGATCCCGATCTCAAGGTCATGTTCATCACCGGCTTTGCCGCCGTGGCGCTCAATCCGGACTCCAACGCGCCGAAGGATGCCAAGGTTCTGTCGAAGCCCTTCCACCTGCGCGACCTCGTCAACGAGGTCGAGAAAATGCTCGCCGCCTAGGTCATGGCCGGGCGGCCCGCAAGCGCTCCACAATCGCCACTTGATGCTTGACGCCATCCGCCTTTCATGGTGTATGCGGCCTGTCCGCGGCAGACCCGTTCCGCGGCGCCATTGCCGGGGCGACCCGGACCAGGATGGGCGATTAGCTCAGCGGGAGAGCACTACATTGACATTGTAGGGGTCACTGGTTCAATCCCAGTATCGCCCACCATCTTCTCACCAATCCGCGATCCCGATGCGACTTCCGCGCGCGTCTGTCTGTCCTTTGATTGGCGAAAACGGGTGCCGGAAAACCTGTCCCGACAAGGCAATATCGCGATCGCGCTGACGGCGTGGATCCACCCGCGCAGCATTAATATGGGAATAAGAGAACTTTACGCGCCAGGGCAGACGTGATTCGATCCGCGATCCTGGGAGCAACATGACGACACCGCCTCAGCCTCTCGGCCGACAGCGCCAGCTTCCCGCCTATCGCCGCCAAATCACCCCGTGCCAAGTCACCCCGAAACCGGCAGACCCTTGCGGTTGGCGGCGATCTCGGCCTTTTTCAGCGGCCGGGTGAGTCGCATGGCGTGTTCGATCGACTGGTTCTGCAGCTTGTTGTTCTTCTCCACATTGACATGCTTGATGCCGGGAATGTGGCTGACCGTGATGTTCTGCAGCTTGCCGTCGAAACCGGCCGCGCTCGAAAACGTGTTGCGGCCATTGGGCAGATAGTAGTTGACCACATCGCCGATATTGGGACCGACGACCTGCGGCTCGGTCGGATCGAAGGCGACGATCAGCGAGGTCTTGATGCCGCGCGCGGCGAGATAGTTCGCCATCTTCGGCGCTTCATTGCCGCCGAGCGAATGGCCCATGATGATGATCGGGTAGGAAACCTGCTTGCGCTTCGCCCGGGCGATGATGTCATCGGCATAGGGCTTCCAGTCGGCATGGTTGAAGGAGATCGCATCGAAGCCGCGCCCGCGCATCCGGCCGGCCAGCGTATCCATGCCGCGCGAGAAGATGTTGAGCAGGCCGCGCATCAGATAGACCTCGCCGGTCCGCTGCACGTTCTCGATCGACCGGCCATAGCGCAACACCGCCTGGCGCTCGACTTTTTCAACCTTTTTCGGCTGCTCCGCCACCACCTCTTCGGTCGGCGGATTGGACGACGACGTGCCGGTCGACGAACAGCCGGTCAGAACAAGCGTTGCGACGATGCATGCCGCACCGGCATGCCGAAGGAGAGCGTTGAAATTCATCTGATGCCTCGGAACAGGAAAACCTTCCGTCTACATCGACCGGTTATGGTGAATGAACGGTAAACGCGCAATGGAAACAGCGGGTTCCGGCACCGGTTTTACCGCCGCTGCCGGCACTTTGTGGCAGCGGTGTTGCAAAATTGCACTGCCCGGCGTGACCGCCACAGCCGAGCGGCCGGCGGCTTGCACCCGCAATCGCGCCAATCAATAGACGCCGGGAATGATGCGGTGCGTCCGCGCCTTGTATTGGCGGTATTCCTCGCCGAACTGCTCTTCCATCATCGCTTCCTCGCGGCCGACGCGCAGGAAATAGAGCGTGCCGAAACCGGCAATGCCGGCAAGGCCCGCCGCCCAGTTGGCGAGCAGAAAGGGCGGCGCCACCGCCCACAGCCAGAAGGCCGAGTACATCGGATGGCGGACCGTCCGGTAGATGCCCTTGGTCACCAGCCTGTGGTCCTCGCGCAGGTCGAGCGAATGCGACCACATCTTGCCCAGCGCCTTGTGGGTCTTGCGGAAGAGATAGAGCGACCAGAGGAAAAGCGCCGCGCCGATGGCGATGCTCAGCGGCCCGATCGGATGATCGAGGGCCGCCGGAAAGCCCGAAAAGACCCAGATGGCGGGGATGACGCCAAGGCCCAGTTGCGAGGCGAACATGGAAAACCGCTCGATGGGCGGGCGTTTGGTGATGGTGATCTTGGTCTTGCGCGACTTGATGTTGGGCCTGAAGCGGATGATGCCCCAGGCGATCACGCACAACCCCCAGATGATCTTGCCGGTCAGTTCCCAGTCCATGATAATGCTCGTTCTGCCATTTCCGGAAGGGGACAGTTTACTTGTTTCGCTTCATCCGCGAACTGGCAGCCCGGCACCGGCGCGAAATAAGTAAACTGTCCCCGTCTGCCTGTCGTTGATCTTCGCCCGTCCCTTAGAGCCTTTCACGCCCTTATGGAACCATCCTTGTCGAGCCAGTCGGGGACATCGCCACCGTCGGCAAGGCTGCGGACCGAAAACGGACCGAACAGCCGCAGCATGTAGTCGAAGGAAACGCGCTTGTCGTAATAGAGAATGTATTGGCGGTGCGTCGTGTAGAAGGATTTGCGCATCTTGCGATAGCGCTTCTTCGCCACGCCCTTGGAAAAGCGGATGCGGGTGATCTTGTACCCGCCGCCCGCCTCGTTTTGGGCCGGAGGCGCGATCGCAACTTCCTCGAAGGGATCGCATTTGTAGAAGGCGATGAGATCGTCCTTGGTCTGGATTTCGTGCCAGAACAGGTTCTCTTCCCGAGCGAGCCGCTGCCAGTGATCGCGGATGTGCCGCGCGCCGGGTGCGAGCGCGATCTTCAGCATGGACGACCCCAGCGCCAGAAAGGCGACGCGCCTGCCGGTCAGAAGATCGGGCTTCTCGCCAAGCGCCAGCGCCAGCGCGGTCACCGCCCACAGGCTGCCGAAAGAATGGCCGACGATGACGATCTCGTCATGATCGGAGGCCGTGATTTCTTCCACGATCGTCTTGCCGAACTCGGCGAACCGCCCCTCGATCTCGGGATTGCTGCGATCGACCATGTCGCGGGCAAAGCCCCAATCGGCAATGGTCGTCGGCACATAGAGCCGGTTGCCCGGCCATTTGCACGCCAGCAGCGTGGCAACGAGCGATACGGCAAAATTGATCCAGATACTGCCGGTCGCAAGCCAGAGCGCGGCGAATACCACGGCAAAAAAGATCAGCGCCAGCAGCAGCGGATAGATGGTGAAGCCCCAATAGCGCCAGCTCGCCTTGCGGTAGCGCCGCACGGTGCCGTCGAAAAAGAACGCGAAATACTTCCCCAGGTTTTTAAGGAAACCGCCCGGAAAGCTGTCGCGCTCATAGGCATGGACGATATCGTTCCAGCGGAACTGGATGAGCCGCATATCCGTGTGCCAGTTGCCGCCATCGGCGGAAAGCTCGGCCAGCGCGTGATGCGTCCCCTCCTCCCAGTGGCCCGCCTCGCCGGAAACCGAAAAGCCCCAGATCTTTCCCGTATGGTCGGCGCAATAGCGCAGCCGGCCGATCTGGGCCACGGAATCGGTGGGTTCAAAGCCCGGAAAATTGAGCACCAGCCGCCGCCGCACCTGCTGGCCGGGCGCAGCCGGAGGCGCGGCCTCGTTCGAGCCGGCATGGTTTTTTCGGGCGGAAGCCATGGGCGGGCGTGTTCCTCAAGCAGGGGCGTTCCCCCTCCATAGCGGCGGAGCGATGGGGTGCGCAAGCCGGTTGACGGAACGGCGTTCAGGCCGATCTTGCCGCATCCACCAGATAGGTCCAGACATAGTCCGAAAACGATCGCCAGCATTCCACCCGGAAGGCGGTTTCTCCGCTGCGGTAGAGGATGATTTCCGACTTGCCGAGCAGGGTGCGCGAAGCGGCGCCAACCGGGAAGGCGGCAAGCGAAAGGTCCTGCGGGCAGCCCGAATTGAGCGTGTCCACCGCCTTCGCGCCCTCGATCAGGATCGCCGTGTTGCGATGCGAGACGTCGACCGCCGACAGTTTGGCATTGCCGGCCCTGGCGAACTTGTCGAGGAGCGGCGAACCGTCCGCCGCGATCACCAGCCATTCGTCGGGGCCGATCCACAGACAATGGACATCGCCTTTTGCAGCCGAGCTTTTCGGCTTTTGCGGCAGGGCGAAACCCAGCAGCTTCTTCGCCTCGGCCTGTGCCTCGTCACGCACCCGCAGGGAAAGGCGGGTCGCGGCGGCAGCGGGTGTCAGCGACACGCCGTCACGGGCGAAGGCGCGGCCATCAAGGGGGCCCATGCGCTGGGCGACAGCAAGTTCAGACATTGAGCCGCGCTCCTTCCTTGTCATAGAAGATCGGCGAACAGACCTCGACCGCGATGGTCTCGTTCTCCATCGGCACGTAGAGCGTCTCGCCCATCCGCCCGAACCCGCCCTCGACCAGCGCCATGGCGACCGAATGGCCGAGCGTCTCCGACCAGTAGGACGAGGTGACGAAGCCGAGCATCTTCATCGGGATCGGCTGGTTCGGATCGACGACGATCTGCGCGCCTTCTTCCAGCACCACTTTCGGATCCCGGGTCTTGAGCCCGATCAGCTGGCGGCGGCCTTCCGCGACCAGATCGGGCCGCATCAGGCCGCGAATACCGACGAAATCCGTCTTCTTCCGGCCGATCGCCCAGGCAACGCCCGCATCGGCCGGCGTCACCGTGCCGTCGGTATCCTGGCCGACGATGATGAAGCCCTTTTCCGCCCGCAGCACATGCATGGTCTCGGTGCCATAGGCGCACATGCCGAGCGGCTCGGCGCGCTGCCAGATCGCCTCCCAGACGCTGCGGCCGTAATCGGCCGGCACGTTGATCTCGAACCCGAGTTCACCGCTGAACGACACCCGCATCAGCCGTGTCGGGACGCCGCAGATCCTGCCCTCGCGGATCGCCATATGCGGCATCGCCTCCTTCGACAGGTCGATGCCCTCGACCAGCGGCTCGATGACCTGACGCGCCTTCGGCCCCTGGACGGCAATCACCGCCCATTGTTCCGAGGTCGAGGTCAGCGACACCTTCCAGTCGGGGAATTCGGTCTGTAGGTAATCTTCCATCATGTTGAGCACGCGCGGCGCACCGCCCGTCGTCGTCGTCACGTGGAAGCGGTCTTCCGCCAGCCGCCCGACCACGCCGTCATCATAGATGAAGCCATCCTCGCGCAGCATGATGCCGTAACGGCACATGCCGCTGGCAAGCTTCTGCCACGGATTGGTATACATCAGTTCCATGAACCGGGCGGCATCGGGACCGACGACCTCGATCTTGCCCAGCGTCGAGGCGTCGAACACGCCGCCAACTTCGCGCACCATCCTGCACTCGCGCGCCACCGCCGCATGCATGTCCTCGCCGGCGCGCGGAAAATACCAGGCGCGCTTCCAGTTGCCGACATCCTCGAAAACCGCGCCCTTTTCCTCCGCCCAGCCATGCATCGGCGTCCGGCGGGTCACGTCGAACAGATCGCCCTTGGCGTGGTTGACGATCGCGCCGAAGGTGACCGGCGTATAGGGCGCGCGGAAGGTGGTGAGGCCCACGGCGGGAATTTCCCTGCCCAGCGCCTCGGCGGCGATTGCCAGCCCGTGCATGTTCGACATCTTGCCCTGATCGGTCGCCATGCCGGTGGTGGTGTAGCGCTTGACATGCTCGATCGAGTGCATGCCCTCGCGCACGGCGAGGCGCACATCCTTGGCGCAGACATCGTTCTGGAAGTCGACGAAGGCCATCACCGAGGTATCCGGCCCGGCGCCCTTGGCGGTGCCGATCAGATGGCCCTGCAGCGAGGCGAAGCCATCGGTCTTCGGCGCCCTGACGGCGCGCCCGCCCACCGCGGCGATGGCGGCGGCAACGGCTTCGGCAAGGGCCGCACCCATGTCCGTCGTGCCGTTGCACATGCCGATGGAGGTTGACTGTTCGACATGGATATCGGGCACGAACCAGCCCTTTTCCTCGACGAATTTGAGCTTGCCGCGCGATTGCGAGAACAGATGGACCGAAGGCGTCCAGCCGCCGGAAACCAGCAGGCAGTCGATCTCGAAGGTCTCGCGCAGGGAATCGGAAACCGGCTCGACCGCCATCGACTTGACGCGCATTTTGCCGCCGACCCTGGTCACAGCGGAACCGGTGCGCACGGGAATGCCCATATCCTTTGCCTGTGCCAGCAGGTCGGGACCGGGATTGGCCCGCATGTCGACAATGGCGGCAATCTTCACGCCCGCATTCTGCAGGTCGAAAGCGGCATGCCAGGCCGAATCGCAGGCGGTATAAACGCCGACATTGCGCCCGACGGCCACGCCGTAATGATTGAGATACATCCGCGCGGCGGAGGCCAGCATGATGCCGGGCCGGTCATTGTCGGCGAAGACCAGATGCCGCTCGATCGCCCCGGTTGCCAGGATGACGTCCTTTGCCCGCACCTGCCACAGCCGCTCGCGCGGCGCTTCGGCTTGCGGGCTGGCCACATGGTCGGTCACCCGCTCGGCGAGCGCCACCATGTTGTGGGCGTAATAGCCGAACGCGGTGGTACGGGTCAGCAGGGTGACATTGTCGAGGGCTGAAAGTTCCGCCACCGTCTCCGCCGCCCAATCGCCCGCCGGCCTGCCGCCGATCGTGGCACCGCTCTCGGCGAGCAGCGAACCGCCCATCAGGGCGTTTTCATCGGCGAGGATGATGCGCTTGCCCGATTTCGCGGCCACCTTTGCCGCCATCAGGCCCGCCGCGCCGCCACCGATGATCAGCAGGTCGCAATGGGCGAACCGGTTGGCATAGCGGTCGGGATCGGCCTCGGTAGGCGCCTTTCCGAGCCCCGCCGCCTCGCGGATGAAGGGTTCATACAGGCTCTTCCAGGCCGCCTTCGGCCACATGAAGGTCTTGTAGTAGAAGCCGGCCGAGAAGAACGGCGCCATCCAGTTGTTGACCGCCCCCACATCGAAGGTCAGCGAGGGATAATAGTTCTGGGTCTTCGCGATCATGCCGTCGAAGACCTCCTGGCAGGTGGCGCGCACATTGGGCTGGCGGCGGATATGGTCGCGGCCGATATCCATCAGCGCGCTGGGTTCTTCCGCGCCCGCGCCGAGAATGCCGCGCGGACGGTGATACTTGAACGAGCGACCGGCAAGATGAATGCCGTTGGCGAGCATGGCCGAGGCCAGCGTATCGCCTTCAAGCCCGTTCAGCCGACGGCCGTCCAGGGTGAAGGTCACGGGCTTCGACGGGCTGAGCCTGCCCCTGCCGGCAAGGCGGTTGGCACCGGTATTGACTGGGAAGGTCATTTCGCCGCCCCCTTCTCGATGGTCCACACCGGCTCGTTGGCCGGCGTGCCCCTGGCCGGCGGCTTGACCGCATCGATCTGCTTCTGCGTGATTTTCGGCTTCTTCTCGCCCGCTCTGTAGGTCGCGATAAACTTGTCGGAGACCGAATGGCGCACGGCGTTGAAGAACCGCCCGCAGCCATGGATATGCCGCCAGCGCTCGAAAACGATGCCCTTCTGGTTGTCGCGGATGAAGAAGAACTTCTCAAAATCATCATCCGAGATCTCGGCCATATTGGTCGGCCGCGCGATATGGGCCTCGCCCGCGCCGCGGAATTCAAGCTCCGGGCGCTCCTCTTCGCAATAGGGGCAATGGATCAGCAGCATGTTCGTTTCCCCTCAATGCGCCACGGCGGCGGCAGCCGCCTCGTCGATCAGCCGGCCGGTCTTGAAGCGCTCCAGCGTGTAGCCCTCATTGATCTTGTGCGGTGCGTCGTGCGCGATCGTGTGGGCGAAGACATGGCCCGAGCCCGGCGTCGCCTTGAAGCCGCCCGTGCCCCAGCCGCAATTGACATAGAGCCCCTTGACCGGCGTCTTGGCGAGGATCGGCGAGCGGTCCGGCGTCACGTCGACAATGCCGCCCCACGAGCGCAGCATCTTCATCCGGGTGAACATCGGGAACATCTCGCAGATCGCGTCGAGCGTGTGGTTGAGAATGTGCAGCCCGCCAGTCTGGGAATAGGAGGTGTATTGGTCGGTGCCGGCGCCGATGACCAGTTCGCCCTTGTCGGACTGCGAGATATACGCATGCACCGTGTTCGACATGACGACACAGGGAAAGCACGGCTTGACCGGCTCGGAAACGAGCGCCTGCAGCGGGAAGCTTTCGAGCGGCATGCGGATGCCCGCCATCTGCATCAGCACCGAGGTATGCCCCGCCGCCACGACGCCGATCTTCCTGGCGCCGATCGTGCCGCGCGTCGTCTCGACGCCGGTCACCGCGCCATCGGCGCCGCGATTAATCCCGATCACCTCGCAGTTCTGGATGATGTGAACGCCCATGGCATGCGCCTTGCGGGCATAGCCCCAGGCAACCGCATCGTGCCGCGCGGTGCCGCCCTTGCGCTGCAGCGCGGCCCCCATGACGGGATAGCGGGCGGTGCGCGAAATGTTGAGCGGCGGGCAGAACGCCTTCGCCTCTTCCGGTGTCAGCCAGGCATTGTCGACGCCGTTGAGCCGGTTGGCATGGATGTGCCGCTTGAAGACCTGCACGTCATGCACATTGTGCGCCAGCATCATCACGCCGCGCTGGGAGAACATGACGTTGTAGTTGAGGTCCTGTGACAGCCCCTCCCACAGTTTCACCGCGTGGTTATAGATGCCGGCCGATTCGTCGTAGAGATAGTTCGAGCGGATGATCGTGGTATTGCGGCCGGTATTGCCGCCGCCGAGCCAGCCCTTTTCGAGCACGGCGATATTGGTGATGCCGTGTTCCTTGGCCAGGTAATAGGCGGTGGCGAGGCCATGGCCGCCGGCGCCGACAATGATCACGTCATAGCTCGCCTTCGGCTCGGGACTGACCCACTGCTTCTCCCACCCCTTGTGGTGGCGCAGCGCCTCCCGGGCGATGGCAAAGGCTGAAAACTTGCGCATGGGGCTGCTTCTTCCTGTCGAAAAAAGGGAAATTCTCGGCACTCCGGCACCCTAGCACAGTCTACCGGACCACAGTCTACCAACCGCGCGGCAATAGGCGCTTTTCGCGGCAAAAAGTTGCGACTTTCTGCGACGCGATTCATATTGTTTGCGACGGGGGTGGAACCGGCAACGCAAAAAAGCGCATCTTGAAAATCCATTTGCTTTGCCATACATTGTCCATACAATGACGGTATGACGCAAATTCATTGGAATGCGGAAAAGGCGGCGGCCCTGCGCGCCGACAGCGCAAGGGGCAATATCGGCTTTGAGGATTGTCTCATTGCGATCGAAGAGGGACGAATACTCGATATCCTCCGCAACCCGACACGGCCGCATCAGCGCATGTTCGTGCTTGAAATCAATGGCTATGCCCATGTCGTGCCCTTTGTTGAGGATGAGAACGGTATCTTCCTGAAGACGGTCTATCCCAGCCGCAAGCACACCGCCCTGTATCTGTCCGCAGGAGACATGAAAGCATGAGCAAGGAACCCAGAATCTCCCGTTTCCTCGACGATGAGGAAAGAGAGCTTGCCGAAGCGATCGAAAGCAGCGGCTATGAAGTCGGCGAAAGCTTTCTGACGCCTGAACGAAAAACGGAGATCCGCGACGCCGCGCGCGCCACGATCAACGCCGAGCGGGTGAAGATTTCGCTTCGGATTCAAAAGAACGATCTTCTGCGCCTCAAGGCCATGGCGATGCGCGAGGGCATGCCATATCAGACCCTGATCTCCTCAATTCTGCACAAAGCAGTTTCCTAAGGCTGTTTAGCAAGCTCGTTTCCCGGCATCAGCGCACCGATTGCTTGTCCACTGCCGCCCTATCCCTTGGCGGCCTTCCAGCGTGCTCTTGCTTCGTCGCTCCACACTTCGGCCGGGTTGTAGAATTCCTCGAAAACACGCGCATCTTCCGGCAGCCGCACCCATTGGCGCTTGGTCGAGGTGAAGATGTGGACATCCGGCGGGCAGAGATCGGGATCGTCCAGCGTGCCGACGCGCAGAAAGCTCAGGGCTTCGCCGGCGCCGGCATAGTGGCTCCACAGCGCCACCCGGCAATGGGCGCAGCGCACGATTTTCTGGCCCTTGCCGCTCGCCGACGGCGTCACGATCGTCTCCGGCTCGCCGAACACGATATCGATCTCGCTCGTCTCCACCACCGCATTGACCGCAAAGGCCGAGCCGGTCTCCCGCTGGCACCATGAACAATGGCAGCAATGGGTGATGATCGGCTTCGCCCCGACCCGGTAGCGCACCCGGCTGCAACTGCAATGGCCTTCCATGCTCACCTCCCGTTGATCCCTTTGTCCTGCCGACCTACAGTGTGGCGGAAACCGCGCCATAAAGGCAAGTCCCGGCATGTTTCGACCGCTTTTCGCCCCCTGGCGCCGCTTGACATTTTGCCGCCTTATCCCTTATGACACCGCCAACTTCAGCGCGCCTCCCCGCAACAGGTCACGGCGCGCTTTGTTTTGCAGAACATGGACACATGCATTTTCGCCGCCGGGACGCCGGTTGCGCGCAACAGAAACGGACCGGACCGATGAAGATCAAGAACTCGCTCAAAGCCCTCAAGAGCCGCCACCGGGCCAATCGCCTGGTTCGCCGCAAGGGTCGCGTCTACATCATCAACAAGCAGAATCCGCGCTTCAAGGCCCGCCAGGGCTGAGGTGGGCTGAGGCCCCGACCGCCGGGCGCTGCGGCTTGTAGTACCCGCCGGAAGCGCAACGACCTGCAACCGCCCGGTGCCCCGTCGCCGGGCTTTCGCGTTGATACGTCTTCGCGAACGGTCGGCCTTCACGAACAATTGGATTTGACCTGCCCGCGCGCTGCGCTACTCTTGCGGTATGAGCGCGCGCCTGCCGATCCTTCTCGCAATGCTGTCGGCCCTGGCCGGACTACCGGCCCAGCCGGCAAGGGCGATCGACGGCGGGCAGACCGCGCTGCTCACCACCCGCAGCGCCGAGCAGCAGCAGAAGCTCGATGAACTGTTCGACCAGCTCGGCCGCGAAACCAGTCCCAAGGCCGCCAAGCGCACCAGCCGGCTGATCTTCATGCGGATGACCGATTCGGGCTCCGACACCATCGACCTGCTGATGGAACGCGCCGCCGAGGCGATGGGCAATGACGACAGCGCGGTGGCGCTCGACCTGCTCGATCAAGTCATAGCGCTCGCCCCCGATTATGCCGAGGGCTGGAACCGCCGCGCCACGCTCTATTTCACCATGAAGCGCTTCGGCCGCTCGATCAGCGATGTCGAGCAGGTGCTCACGCTCGAGCCGCGCCATTTCGGCGCCCTGTCGGGCCTCGCCGTCATGCTGCAGGCGGTCGACCGCGACCGCGAGGCGCTGACCGTCTGGTACCGGCTGCTCGAAATCTATCCCGCCAATCCCCAGGCCCAGAAGGCCGTTATCGACCTGGAAGAAAAGCTCGCCGGCAGCGCGACCTGACCGCTTCCAAGCAAAGCCTCCCCGAACATGCTCAAGCTGATCCTTCTGTTCGTCTTTGCCCTTGCCGGCGCGCTTTATGGCCGCACGCTCCATCTCACCCGCCAGACCAACGAGGCCTATCCGCCGGTCGGCGACTTCGCCGAGATCGGCGATGTCCGCCTGCATTATACGGACTACCCGGCGGAAGGGGATGCCGACCTGCCGCCGCTGCTCTTCATCCACGGCGCCAGCGGCAATCTGCGCGAGCAGCAGGGCGTCCTGCTCGACAAACTGCGCGGCCGCGCCCGGCTGATCTTCGTCGACCGGCCGGGGCACGGCCATTCGACGCGGGGCGGTGCCGCCGACATGCACCTTCCGAGCGGCCAGGCCCGCATCCTCTCGGGCCTGCTCGGCAAGCTCGGCATCGACAGGGCGATCGTCATCGGCCATTCCTATGGCGCGTCGGTGGCCGCAAGCCTCGCCGTGGAGCATCCGGGCCAAGTGGCCGGCCTCGTCTTTCTGGCACCGGCGACCCATCCCTGGCCCGGTGGCGGCGTCACCTGGTATTACGACGTCACCGCGCTGCCGGTGATCGGTTATCTCTTTTCCGAACTGATCGCGGTTCCCGCCGGCCATCTGCGCTACAGGAAGGGCGTCGGCGAAATCTTCGCGCCTGAAAAGACCCCGCCGCGATATGCCGAGATCTCGGCCACCCAGCTCGTATTGCGGCCGCAGACCTTTCGCAACAATGCGGCTGATGTCACCAGCCTGTACGGTTTCGTGCGCGCCTTCTCGCAGCGCTATCGGGAGATTGCCGTTCCCACCTCGATCCTCAGCGGCGACAGCGACGATGTCGTGCTCGCCCATATCCACTCCGAAGGGCTGGCGCGCGATATCGAGGGGTCGAAACTCGTCTGGCTTGAGGGCGTCGGCCATGCGCCCGCCTGGACGCGCCCCGACGCGGTGATCGCCGAAATCGAACGGGTGGCAGGCGAAATCCGGCCGTAGGCTATTACTGGAACTTGCCGTTCTGGCCGGTCTCGGTCAGCCGCACCATCCAGCTGTCGCGGTTTTCGGTATCGATCTCGAAGAAACCGGTCTTCTGATAGCCGCGTTCGAAACATTCATTGGCACCCTCGATGCGGAATTCCTGGTTGGCCGTGCACATGAAGATGTCGCCGCGCCACTGTCCGCCGCGATCGGCATCCTCGGCATAGATGTAATAGTAGCGCGAGTTGAGATCGCCCTCGAGCAGCGAGGCGCAGGTCTCGCCGGGAATCTGCCACCAGCCTTCCGTCGTCCAGTCGCCCTGACTGGAATAGCCGAGCGCGACGCCGACCAGGCTCTTGGTATCGTTGCAGATGCGGAAATCGGCCCGCGCCGGCTCCGCTGCCGACAACAGCATGGCCGACAGGACGGCGCCAAACAGGAAAAGGCCGGTCTTCAGACCCATGCGCGAAGATTTTCCGGTCGCAGTGTTGAAAAACACCTGCTTTTCGCCGAGCCATCGGAGCAAGTCAACAGCATCGGCGGCGCGCAATCCCTTCATCCCCGCGCCGTCGGACGGGCGACGGGCGGCACCACCGGCGGCGCGCTGCGCGGCCGGGCGATCCAGATGCCGGCAAGGATCAGCGCCGCGCCGCAAAGCTGCAACGATCCCAGGGTTTCGCCGAAGACCGCCCAGCCGAAAAACGCCGCCGACAGTGCCTCGACGAAGATGACAAGCGAGGAAAAGGCGGCCGACAGCGCGCCCAGCGCCACCGCCAGCAACCCCTGCCCGCCGGCATGGCTGAACGTGCCGAGCGCCACCAGCGCGGCATAGCCCTGTGCGCTGTCGGGAAACATCTTGTTGCCGGAAAAGAGCGCCACGCCCAACAGCACGGCGGTGGTGACGATGGTCGACAGAAACGTCAGTTCGCCGCCCTTGCGGCTGCGCCGGGCGACCCGCACCGCCAGAAAATAGAG
Source organism: Nitratireductor sp. (assembly GCA_020441665.1). Classification (GTDB taxonomy): domain Bacteria; phylum Pseudomonadota; class Alphaproteobacteria; order Rhizobiales; family Rhizobiaceae; genus Salaquimonas. Next base: position 34,905 of record JAGRLT010000050.1, on the reverse strand, counting down.
CCCGAAGAAGAACGAGGTGACGAGGCCGTAGAAGTCCCCCACGATGCGCTCCGGCGCCAGCCGATAGCTCGACCCGACCAGCAGCACCGCGCCTGCCAGGCAGAGCGCCAGGCCAAGCCAGGTCTGCCGCTGCACTTTTTCGCCGATAAACGTGCCTGAAAACAGCACTACCCAGACCGGCGCCAGCGTCGCCATCAGCGTCGCATTGGCCATGGTCGTGTGGTGGATCGCCAGATGCCAGAAGACAAGATCGCCGGCAAAGAACAGCCCCGACAGCAGCAGCGCGCGGTCGATGCGCCAGCCGATCCCCCGCCCGGCCCGGCGGGTTTCATAAAAGGCCCAGAAAAACAGCACCGGCAGGCCGAACAGGACGCGCCAGAAGGCGCTGGCAAACGGGTCCACCTCCGAAAAGCGGACGAAAACCGGCGACACGCCCATCGCCACCGCGCCCATGACGAGGCAGCCAAACGCCACCGCGAAGGAAAGGTCGCCCTCATTCGCCGCGCCGCCGCTGCCGGTTGATTGCGCCATTTAATACCGAATCCCGTCCGCGCCTTGCGATGGCGGCTTGAAATCAGGCCGGCCATCGGGCATGGAAGCAGGCCTTTGAAGCACATCTCCGTGCCGCTTCAAGGCTCACTTCCGGCCTGCCCATGTTAGAGAATTTCAATCCGATCGAGGAAATTTCCGGCGACCTGTCCAAGGGGCTGTTACTCCTTTGCGACCACGCGCGCAATACGCTGCCGGCAGGCTATGGCACCCTCGGCCTGCCGCAAAGCGAGCTGCAGCGCCATATCGGCTATGACATCGGCGCGGAAGCCCTTACCCGCGGCCTGGCGGAGCGCCTTGGCGTGCCGGCGATCCTCACCACCTATTCGCGCCTGCTGATCGACCCCAATCGCGGCGAGGATGACCCGACACTGATCCGCCAACTCTATGACGGCACGATCATTCCGGGCAATTATCCGCTCAGCGCGGCCGAGCGGACAAGCCGCCGCGACCGTTTCTACCGGCCCTATCACGACCGGATCGCCGAATGCCTCGGCGAATTTGCCGGGATCGGCGTCGTTCCCGCCGTGCTGGCCATCCATTCCATGACCGACCGTTGGAACGGCCAGCAGCGGCCGTGGCATTTTTCGGTCCTGTGGGACAGCGACCGCCGCTTCGCCGGACCGCTGATGGAGGGCCTGCGCGCGATCGGCGACCTGACCATCGGCGAGAACGAACCCTATGACGGGGCGCTGGAAGGCGACACCCTCTACCGCCACTGCACCCTTGCCGGGCTCTCCCACGCCCTGCTGGAGGTCCGCCAGGATCTGGTGCGCGAGGACGATCAGATCGGTGAATGGGTCACCCGCCTTGCCCCGGTCATTGTAAAGGTCAATGCCCTCCCCCATAACCATGTGATACAAAAACACGACAGCCGCACGGCGCGCATGGCACGCCCGGCGGTAAAACGGAACTGACCCCGGAACTGACCAATGGACGAAAACACCCAGCTCGAACTGGAGGCCGCCGCCTTCCGCCGCCTACGCGACCATCTGCGCGAGCGCACCGATGTGCAGAACATAGACCTGATGAACCTTGCCGGTTTCTGCCGCAACTGCCTGTCGCGCTGGTATCAGGAAGCGGCGGCTGAAAAAGGCATCGAGATCGCCAAGGACGAGGCGCGCGAAATCGTCTACGGCATGCCCTACGAGGCATGGCGGGAAAAATACCAGACCGAGGCGAATGCCGAGCAGAAGGCCCGCTTGGCCGAGACCCATCCCGGTCACTGATTCAAGTCGATACCCACGAATAAACACGGCCCGCCCGTGGCGGAGCCAGAGAGAATTTGGAGAATTTCATGGCTGATACCCAAGTTGCCCGCGACCAGTTGCGTTCCATCGTCGAGCGCATCGAGCGTCTTGAGGAAGAGAAGAAGGCGATCGCCGACGACATCCGCGATATCTATGCCGAGGCCAAGGGCAACGGCTTCGACACCAAGGTGCTGCGCCAGGTGATCGGCCTGCGCAAGAAGGACCAGACCGAGCGCCAGGAACAGGATGCGATCCGCGACCTCTATCTTTCCGCCCTCGGCATGCTGCCCGATTTCGAGGCGGAAGACACGGCGGCATAGCGCCTTTCGCGTCAGGCCGATTGCTTCGATCCGACTGCGGGCTTTCTGCCCTGGCGCAGCGTCAGGCTTTCTTCTTCGCCGCTGCCCGGCACGAAGGCCTTGAAGCTCGCCAGCACCTGTTCGCGGACCACGTCGCGCTCCTGCTGCATCTCGTGCCGCGCACCGGGGATGATGAGACAGGAGCCCGAACGCAGGCGCCGGCCGAGGTGTTCGGCCGCCTCATTGTCAACGACCTTGTCGTTTCCCGCGCACAGGATCAGCGTCGGAATGGTGATCGAGCCGTGAAAGTCCGGCTGGTTGACCCGATCCATCGCCCGGATGGCGGCAAACAGCCAGGAGGCCGTCGGCCCGCCGATCGTCTGGTCGGTGAATTCCGCCGCAAAGCGCGCATTGCGCTGAAACCGCTCAAGATCGGATGTCAGCACATTGCCGCTGAACTTGCGTTTCTGGTCGGGCGTCGCTCCGCCGCCGACATAGAGCTGCCCGAGCCCCATCACATGCAACGCGCCGGTCAGCCATTTGACGTAGCTCTGTGAAACCGGCAGCGAGCCGAGCTTCAGCAGCGGCGACAGCAGCACCATGCGGCGGACCCGGTTGCCGAGCCGGGGTGCCGCCAGCAGCGCCACAAGCGCCCCGGTCGAATGGGCCAGAAGATAATAGGGCGGCCGGCAATCGGGCAGCGCGACAGCGTCGAGCACCGTTTCGAGGTCCTGCACATACTGGTCGAAATGCTCGACAAACCCCTTTCGCACATCTTCCAGCAGCCGGTCCGAGCCGCCCTGCCCGCGCCAGTCGAAGCTGAGCACGTCGAAACCGGCATCGAGCAGGTCTTGCGTCGTCTCATAGAGTTTTTCGATATATTCGGCCCGCCCGTGCAACAGAAGCACGGTGCCCTTGCACGGCGCGTTCACCGTCCGCCAGCGGGCATAGCGCAGCTCGATCCCGTCCGGCGTCGTCACCTTGCCGTCTGCGGCATGGGCGGGCGCCGGATTGTAGGAGGGACTGGCGATCAGCATGGGGCGGGTCTCATCGTTGCGGTGTCGAACTTGGCTCCAGGCGCCGCATGACCGGAATTTTCCGGGTTTATCCCCTGCCACGGCGACTTGCAAGGGCGTCTCGGCAGCCCCCTTGAACCGGCGGAATTCACTTCCCACATAGTAGCTGCCGGCGCCCAACGGGCCGGCGGCAAACCCTGGCCTGCCACCACCGGAGGCCAAAAAGACAACGCAAACGTCGCTTCAAGGAGGACACACATGCGTACCATTGATTTCGCTCCCCTCTACCGCTCCACCATCGGTTTCGACCGGCTGTTTTCCATGCTGGACAATCTGTCGCCGGCCGAAGGCGCCCAGAGCTATCCGCCCTACAACATCGAGCGCACCGGCGAGAACGCCTACCGCATCACCATGGCCGTTGCCGGTTTCGGCGAGGGCGATCTGACCATCGAGGCCAAGGAACACACGCTCACCGTCAAGGGTGAACAGGCCGCGAAAAATGACGAAGACGGCGCGAAGGTCCTGTTCCAGGGCATCGCCTCGCGCGCCTTCGAACGCCGCTTCCAGCTAGCCGAGCATGTGGAAGTACGCGCCGCCAATCTTGAAAACGGCCTGCTTCACATCGATCTCGTCCGCGAGATTCCCGAAGCCATGAAGGCCCGCAAGATCGCCATCGGCAATGCCAACGGTCAAGTGGGCGGCCAGGTGAACGGCAAGCTCCAGAAGGTCAAGCAGATCGAAGCCTGACCCGGCGCATCCTTGCTTAAAACGACGAAGCCCGCTTCATCCGAAGCGGGCTTTTTGCTGGGCGTAGCCTGCGATTCTCAATTCGCGGGCTGGCCGGTATTTTCCCCTTCCGCCGGCGCGCTCTCAAGCTCGGGCAGCGCGTCCAGCGGCGAGCGCAGATCGATGCCGCGAATATTGGCGAGCACCGGCTCCGGCGTCTCGCCGCGCGGCAGGGAGAAGGACGCGGTTCCCCAACCCGCATCGATGCGGCCCTTCTGCGGCGACGGGCCCACCCCGCGCGACACCAGGTCGAAGCTCGAACTGCGCCTTGCCTCGCGCACCGTCACCGCCGCTTCGCCGCCTTCGAGTTCATTGCCGCCATCGGCCGCCGGCCCGCCCAGCGCCACCACGACGGTCTTGCCGGTGCCCGCCGGATCGTACTGATCCTGCTGGAAACCCTCCGGCAGGTTGATCGAGGCAAGCGAACTGACCAGTGCGTCCTTGCCGAAACCGGTGATCCGCTTCAGGACCTTTTCGGTAAAGAAGGCGAGCTTCTCATACCCGCTCGCCGTCATGTTGATGCCGTCGGCGCGGCGCAGCGTCACGATCTGGCCGTTGATATCGGGCCCGGCGCGCACATAGCGGCCCTCGGTATCGGCAAACCCGTCCCAGACATCGACGAAGCCGCCGCCAAAAGCCTCCACCGCATTGCGGTAGGCCGCATTGAACACCAGATAGTCGGCATTCATGCTGCCCTTGGAGACCGGCGGCAGGCCGACCCAGATCATCGGAACGCGCTGTTCGCGCACCCGCTGGGCAAGGTTGCCGGCACGCGTTTCATAGGCCTGTGTCCATTCGGCGGAAAGTTTCGGCAGCCGGCCCGACGCGGTGCGCATCTGCTGGCGGTCGTTCATACCGACCAGCGCGATGACGGTTATCGGCCGGGTCTCCTCGATCAGCGCCGCAACCGAGGCCGGCCAGTCGATCACGTCATCGCGCACCATGCCCGACAGCGCGACCGACTTGTCGACCACCACCAGGCCGGGATTTTCGGCGAACATGACCTCGAGCCCCTTGGCAAGCTGGCTCGCCATGAAATCACCGATCACCAGAACCTTGGCCGCATCCTCGTTCTTCTCGACAATCTTGACCTCGGGTTTTGCCGGCGCGCTTTCGGCGGCCCGCGTACGGGCACCGCCGCCGGAAGGCTCGACCACCACCCGCTTCGCCGGGGCCTGCAATTGTGGCTGCGGCTGGCGCTGCTTTCGAAGCGCGCCGCCGAATATGAGCTCAAGCAGGTTCTTGCGCCGCGGCGGCTGTTGCTGCTGCGCCTGGGCGCTGCCGATGCCCAGCACCGGACCCAGCACCGGGCCCAGCACCGGCATCGCGGGAACCGCAAGGCCGGCAATGGCAAGCATCAGCACTATGACAATAAATCTGCGCATCGGGACGGATCAGGCACCGGGTTGAAACCGCCGGTCAGTCTAGCAGATCATGCGGCCATTTGAAGGCCATAGCGATGACCGCCGGAGGGGCCGGTCAGCTTGCCCGCAGCTTCTTCAGCACCTCGTCCTTCGGCTGGCCGTCGGCCTTCATGCCATGGCGCTTCTGGAACTCGCGGATCGCCGCCCGCGAGCCCGAACCGATATTGCCGTCGACATTGCCGTCATAGAGCCCGAGCCGCTTGAGGTGTTTCTGCACCTCGACGCGGCCATCGTCGTCAAGCGGAACATAGCCGCGCGGCCAGTTCTGGACGATCGGCCCGCCACCGGCGATCCGGTCGGCGAGATGGCCGACGGCAAGCGCATACTTGTCGGCATTGTTGTAGCGCTTGAGCACATAGAAATTGCGCATCATCAGGAAGGCCGGACCATCGCGGCCGCCCGGAAATCTCAGCACCGCATTGGCGGATTGGTTGCCGAACGGCTTGCCATTGGGCCGCCGCACACCGAGCTTCTCGAAATCGCGGATCTTGTAGCCGTCCCTGCCCTCGAGCTTGCCGTTGAAACCCTTCGGCAGAACGACTTCGTATCCCCAGGTCTGGCCTTTGACCCAGCCGTTGCGATGCAGGAGATTGGCCGACGAGGCGAGCGCATCGGGCGGAAAGTTCCAGATGTCGCGCTTGCCATTGCCGTCGATGTCGACCGCCCAGGCCTGATAGCTTGTCGGGATGAACTGGGTATGGCCCATGGCACCGGCCCAGGAACCGCGCAACTGGCTGGCCGGAATGTCGCCGTTCTGGACGATCTTGAGCGCGGCGATCAGCTGGGTACGGGCAAATTTCGCCCGCCGCTTGTCCTTGTAGGCGAGCGTTGCCAGCGCCTGGCCGAGATGATGGGTCGAATCGGGCCGGGTCAGATAATCGCCATAGATCGTCTCGATCGACCAGATCGCCAGCAGGACGTCGCGATCGACCCCGTAGCGCCGTTCGATCACATCGAGCCAGCGCTTGTATTTTTGCCGCATCTCCTGGCCCTTGGCGACGGTGAACTTGGTCACCCGTGCATCGAGATAATCCCAGATCTCGGAACTGAATTCGGGCTGGTAGTTGGCTTTCTCAATGACCTGCTGATCGACGTCGGTGATCCCGTCGAAAACCGCATTGTAGGTTTTTCGCGTAATGCCCGACTTCGCCGCCGTGCCGTAGAAATCCTGGATCCACTTGCGGAAACCCGCATCGGCGGCGGCCGGTCCGAAACCGGTGGTCACGAGGGCGGTCGAGATCGCGCAGGCAAGGGCTGCGTGCCGAAAGCAGTTCCCCAGGGGCATGTGTAACTCCTGTGTGCCGGGGTGAAAACGCGAATCTACTTCAAGGCCGTTGAGACTTGGTTAACCATCCAGCAGGGAGAAAATATGGCGCTGGTATTGCAGCGCCGCGCGGCACGGTCAGGCAACGCCGATCCTCAGCAGGTCATGCATGTGTACGAGCCCGACCGGCCGGTTGTCCTCGCAGACGATGAGGCTGGTGATCGCACGCCGGTTGAGCTCGGCCATGGCGCTGCTGGCGAGCGCATCGGGCCCGATCACCGCCGGCCCCGCGGTCATCACATCGCTGATCTTCATCGTGTTGAGCGCCCGGGTCAGATTGCGCCTCAGATCGCCATCGGTGACGATGCCGGCCAGTTCGCCCCTGCCATCGACGACGATGACGCAGCCGAAGCGTTTCGCGGAAATGATCGCCACCGCCTCTTCCATGCCCGTATCGGGCGAAGCGACCGGCAGCGCGTCGCCCGAATGCATGACCTCGCGCACCCGGGTGAGGCTTGCGCCCAGTGAGCCGCCGGGATGGAAGGTCTTGAAATCCTCCGATGAGAACCCCTTGCCCTCGAGCAGCGCGATCGCCAGCGCGTCCCCCATGGCAAGCTGCATCAGCGACGAGGTGGTCGGCGCCAGGCCGTGCGGGCAGGCTTCCTCCACCCTGGGCAGGGTCAGGCAGACATCGGCGACCCGGCCGAGCGCCGATTGTTCGTTCCAGGTGAGCGCGATGAGCGGGATCGAGAAGCGCTTCGCATAGGCGAGCACCCCCTTGAGTTCCTCGGTCTCTCCCGACCAGGAAATCGCCAGAATGGCATCGTCGCGGCCGATCATGCCGAGATCGCCGTGATTGGCTTCCGCTGCATGGACGAAATAGGCCGGCGTGCCGGTCGAAGCCAGCGTCGAGGCGATCTTGGTGCCGATATGGCCGCTCTTGCCGACGCCAGAGACGATTACCCGGCCCTTGATGGAGCCGATCGCATCGACCGCGGCGGCGAACCGTTCGCCAAGACCCGTCTGGAACGCCCGGGGAAGGGCCGAAAGCCCCTTCGACAGCACTTCGAACGTCCTGAGCGCCGAGCCCAGTGCAACCGGTTCGGCCTGATGATCGGGTTTCTGGTCCATCCTGGTCCGCATTCCGCCGGCCACGCGGCCGGCCATCGCATCACTTCGTGCCGCCTAATAGAGCGTTTCGCGCCGCGATGGAAGCCATCGCCGACGGCCCTGTGCGCCGGCCGGCCGGCAATCGGCTGAAACCATGTGTTAACCATACCGGTTTACGGTCCGCTAACCGGTAGTTTTCGCGGAACAGCTGATGCCATCCCTGCCCCGATCAGGACCCCGATCAGGACGATGTGCCCTGCGCCTGGCGCTGGCAGCCTTGCTGCTGTCGGTGGCGCTGCCGGCGCATGCCCAGCAGGCGGTGGACGGCACCGAGACCGATTCGCCCCCCTCGATGGAAGACGGCGACAGCAGCATCTTGCTGCGCGGCACGCTTGGCAGCGGCGACCAGGAGACAAGCCTTGCCGCCGGCGCGCCGGGATCGCAGGACCGCGACACCGCCGATCCGCTCTCCCAGCTTACCGATGCCGAGCCGGTTCCCGTGCCGCTTTCGCGCCAGACCCAGGGTCGCGCCCAGCGCGAGCAACCGGCTGCCCAGGTCACCGATCCGCTGGCAACCGGCACCCCGAGCACCCGCTCCAATACCCGTGAGCCCAAGCTTCAGGACGGCTTCAGCCGTGTGGCGGAGCAAGACCCCTTCGCCGCCATCGGCCTCAGGGTCGGTAGCTGGATCGCGGTTTCGACCCTGGAGCAGACGGTGGGCGTTTCGAGCAATATCGACGGCGCGGCCATGGGCGAGGCAGGCGCTTTTTCGCGCACCGACGCGACCTATTCGCTGACCTCGGACGGGTCGCGCCATTCGGCGGCGATCCGTGCCGATGCCAGTTTCCAGCGCAATTTCGGCGGCGGCGAGGAGACCATTCCAACCGCCTCCGTCGAGGGCAACCTCAATCTCGACCTTGTCGACGGCGTTGCCGCGCAATTGGGCGCCCGCTACGGCTATGCCACCGAATCGGCCAGCAGCAATGCGATCACCGACGCGGCTTCGGGCCGCACCGGGGTCCATACCTTTTCGGCCAATGCCGGCCTCGCCCGCACCGACCGCAGGCTGCAATTCACCCTGCGCGGCAGCGCCGAGCGCACGCTGTACGACGATATCGAACTGGAAGGCGGCGGCACGGCGAGCCAGGCGGACCGCAACAACACGCTCTACACCGCAACCGCGCGGATCGGCTACGAGGTCTCGCCGGCGATCACGCCCTTCGTCGAAGGCGAGATCGGCCGCAGGCTTCACGACGAGAAGACCGACCGCAATGGCGAACAACGCGACAGCGCCATCCTGGCGGCGCGCGGCGGCGTCGAGCTTGATTTCGGCGAGAAGCTCGGCGGCGAGATCGCTGCCGGCTACCGGGTCGAGGATTTTGCCGATCCAGGCCTCGACACGCTTGCCGGCCTGACGATCGACGGCAATCTCGACTGGTCGCCCGAGCGCGGCACCACGGTCAACCTCAATGCCGCCACCGACTTTTCCGGCGCCACCACCGCGGGCAGCAGCGGTTCGATGGTGATGACGGCGGGCGCCGGCATCGAGCGCAAGGTGAACGATCGCCTGACACTGACGACCAGGGGCTCGGTAGCCCACACCACGGCGACCAGCAGCAATGCCGCCCAGACGCTCTATACCGCCTCGACCGGCTTTACCTACTGGCTCAACCGCTTCATGGCGCTGACCGGCACGGCCGAATATGAAAACCAGCAGAGCTTCGACAGGGCGCAGACCTATGACGCGGCCAGCATCCGCGCCGGCGTGAAATTCCAGCGATAGGCAGGAAAGTTTCGCTCAGCCATCCACCGGCTTGATCGAATCGAGCAGTTCGCGCAGTTCGGGCCCCAGCGACCGGGCCATCTTCCGGCTCCACATGGCATAGGCGAGATTGGCCTTGATGAAGCCTTCCTTCGAGCCGCAGTCGAAGGTGCGGCCGGTAAAGGTGAAGCCGAAGAAATCCTGCTTCTCGGCGAGTTTCAGCATCGCATCGGTCAACTGGATTTCGCCGCCCGCCCCCGTGGCCTGGGTTTCCAGGATCGAAAAGATTTCCGGCTGCAGGATATAGCGCCCGTTGATATACAGGTTGGACGGCGCCGTGCCGGGCGCGGGTTTTTCGACCATGCCGGTGATGCGGAACCCGCCGGCTGCCGCCGCGCCCTTCTCGACGATGCCATATTTGTGGGTCTCTTCCCAATCGACCGCCTCGGTCGAAATGATGTTGCCGCCGGTCTCGCGATAGACTTCCATCATCCGGCTCATGCAGCCCGGCTGGTCCTGCATCACCATGTCGGGCAGCAACAGGGCGAAGGGCTCGTTGCCGACGAGTTCGCGCGCGCACCACACCGCATGGCCAAGCCCGAGCGGCGCCTGCTGGCGGGTAAAGCTCGTCTGTCCCGCCGCCGGCAGACCGGCCGCCAGAATGTCGAGCGCCTCCTGCTTGCCGCGCTCGCGCAGGGTCTGTTCGAGTTCCACCTGCTGGTCGAAATGATCCTCGATGACCGCCTTGTTGCGGCCGGTGACGAAGACGAAATGCTCGATACCCGCCTCGCGCGCCTCGTCGACGACATATTGGATCACCGGCTTGTCGACCACGGTGAGCATCTCCTTCGGCACCGCCTTGGTCGCCGGCAGGAAGCGCGTGCCGAGGCCCGCAACGGGAAAGACCGCTTTGCGGACGGGTTGGGGTTCTTTGGTCATGCTTCTTCCACTGGTTGGCGCCACCGGCGCCGTCGCCCTCAGACCCCGGGACATGGCCCGCGAAAATCCTTGGTTAACGCCTGGTGAACGCGGTCCGTCAAATTGCACCGGCAGCCTTGAGAGACCTCTAATCCTTTAGAGCTACCATCGGTCAAAAGCTCAAACAAATCGTCAACGGGGTGTTTCACAATGACGGTTCTTGTCACCGGCGGGGCGGGATATATCGGCAGTCACATGGTCTGGGAATTGCTCGATCACGGCGAGAGCGTCGTCGTCATCGACAATCTGTCGACGGGATTTGACTGGGCCGTGCCCGACCGCGCAACGTTCATCAACGGCAATGTCGGCGACCGCAAGCTGGTCGAGAAGATCATCCGCGATCACGATGTCGACGCGGTCATTCACTTTGCCGGCTCCGTCGTGGTGCCGGAATCGATCGACGATCCGCTGAAATACTACCACAACAACACGTCGAACTCGCGCAACCTGCTCGAAGCGGTCGTCCATTGCGGCGTCGACAAGTTCATCTTCTCCTCGACCGCCGCCGTCTATGGCGAACCGCTGACCCGCGGCCCGATCCGCGAGGATGCGGTGCTCAATCCCATGTCGCCCTATGGCTCGTCCAAGCTGATGACCGAAATCATGGTGCGCGATACGGCGCTCGCCTCCGATCTGCGCTATGTGATGCTGCGCTACTTCAACGTCGCGGGCTGCGACCCGATGCAGCGCACCGGTCAGTCGACCCAGGGCGCGACCCATCTCATCAAGCTCGCCTGCGAGACGGCGCTCGGGCGCCGACCCGCCATGGCGATCTTCGGCGACGATTACGACACGCCCGACGGCACGTGCGTACGAGATTTCATCCATGTCAGCGACCTGGTCGGCGCCCATTATGCGGCGCTCGAATTCCTGCGCCAGGGCGGGCTGAAATTCACCGCCAATTGCGGCTATTCGCGCGGCTATTCGGTCAGGGAGGTGATCCAGGCGGTCAAGCGCATCAGCGGCAACGACTTCCCCGTGGTGATCGAGCCGCGCCGCCCCGGCGACATCGCCGCGCTCACCGCCAATTCCCACCGGCTGACCTCGCGCCTTTCCTGGCAGCCCAGGCATGACAGCCTCGACAAGATCATCACCGATGCGCTGGCCTGGGAAGAGGTGTTGCAGAACCGCCGCAAATCGGCCTGAGGCGATCGGCAAAAGGCGGCAGTTCAGCCGTCGGCGGCTTCCACCTCAAGCGTTTCGGCCTTGGCGCCCGTCACCCGGACCCGCGCCCCTTCCGGCAGATCGGGGCCGGCGACCCGCCAGGTCGTATCCCCGATGCGCGCCCGCCCATTGCCGCCGGCGATCGGCTGGGTCAGCACCGCCACCTTGCCGACCAGTTGCTTGCCGCGATCGTTGAGATCGGGCGCCTCGCTCCTGTCCCAGCCATGGCGATGCATCAGGCGGCGGCCGCCGAAGGCGATCAGCAGCGACAAAGCGGCAAAGGCGAAGACCTGTATCTGCCAGCCCCAGAAGGCGGCTTCCGGCCCGACGACAAGGCTGACCGTGCCAACCACGAAGGCCGCGAGCCCGAGCCAGATGAAGAACGATCCCGGCGCCATCACCTCGATGCCGATCAGCAGCGCGCCGAGCACCCACCATGCCCAGCCGCCCAGGGAATTGACCATATGCAGGATCATCGCCGTCTACCTTTCCGTTGCTGCCGGGAGAGCGTCAGCCCTCGCCACCCGTCTCCCACGGATTGACCGGCGGCTTCGCCCGGGCAGAAACCGTGTCGGCCTTGCGGTTCGCGCTCACCGTGCGCGATTTCGAACCGCCGCCATCGCGGCCGAACACTTCCTTGGAAATCTCGCCGATCCCGCCCAGCGCGCCAAGCAGGCTGGTCGCCTCCATCGGCAGCATCAGCACCTTCTGATTGTCGGCCGAGGCGATATCGCCCAGTGCCTCGACATATTTCTGCGCGATGAAATAGTTGATCGCCTGGATATCGCCCTTGGCGATGGCTTCCGACACCATGGCTGTCGCCTTGGCTTCGGCCTCGGCCAGGCGCTCGCGGGCCTCTGCCTCCCGGAAGGCGGCTTCGCGCTCGCCCTCGGCCTTGAGAATCTGCGACTGCTTTTCGCCTTCCGCCTTGAGAATCTGCGACTGGCGCATGCCTTCGGCTTCGAGAATGTTGGCGCGCTTGTCGCGCTCGGCCTTCATCTGCCGGCCCATGGCGGCCACCAGATCGGCCGGCGGCTCGATGTCCTTGATCTCGATCCGGGTCATCTTGACGCCCCAGGGCGAGGCCGCCTCATCGACCACCCGCAACAGGCGCTCGTTGATCTCATCGCGCTTCGACAGCAATTCGTCGAGATCCATCGAGCCCATCACCGAGCGGATATTGGTCATGGTGAGGTTGAGAATGGCGTTTTCGAGCCCGCGCACCTCATAGGCCGCGCGCGCCGCATCGAGCACCTGATAGAAGGCGACGCCGTCGGCGCTGACCGTGGCGTTGTCGCGGGTGATGACTTCCTGGGTCGGAACGTCGAGCACCTGCTCCATCATGTTCATCTTGGCGCCGATCTTGTCGACGATCGGAACGATGAGGTTGAGCCCCGGCTTGAGCGTGCCCGTATAGCGGCCGAACCGCTCCACCGTATAGTTGTATCCCTGCGGCACCGTCTTGACGCCGGCAATCAGAATTACAATCAGAACGATCGCCGCGGCGATCACCCAAATGTCGAAACCCATCAGTCCCGGCATCGCAGTTCTCCCATTTCAAAACAAGCACGAACCGATTCGCGCGGCGCCCTCAACGGCCATAGATATAGGAATTTGGCGGCACCGTTACAAAGAAAACCGCCGCCGCCCGCAACCATGCTTAACAAAACGGGGAGATACGAAAACTACAGCCAGCCGCCCAGTTCGCGCCGCACGATCGTTTCGATTACCGCCATGCCTTCCGCGCTGTCGTTGAGGCAGGGAATATGGCTGAACTTCTCGCCGCCATGCGCGTGGAAGGTTTCCGCGCCCTCCACCGCGATCTCCTCCAGCGTCTCGAGACAATCGGCAACGAAGCCCGGATTGAGCACGGCGATGTTCTTCACCCCGTCCCGCGCCAATTGCTCGATCGTCTTGTCGGTATAGGGCTGAAGCCATTCCTCCGGCCCGAAGCGCGACTGGAACGCCGTCATCAGCCGGCCCTTCTCCCAGCCGAGCCGCTCTTCCATAAGCCGCGACGTCTTCCGGCAATGGCAATGATAGGGATCGCCGTTCTGAAAATAGCTTTGCGGGATGCCGTGATAGGAGGCGATCACCCGTTCCGGCGCGAAGTCGAGCGTGGCGAGATGCTTCTCGATCGAGCGCGCCAGGGCATCGATATAGGCCGGATCGTCGTGATAGGGCGGCACGGTGCGGACCGCCGGCATGGCGCGCAGCGCGGAAAGGTATTCGAACACCTTGTCGTTGACCGTCGCCGTGGTCGTTGCCGAATATTGCGGATAGAGCGGGAAGACGAGAATGCGCTCGCAGCCCTGTTCGCGCAGCGCCGCCATGCGGGAGGCAATCGACGGATTGCCGTAGCGCATGCCCCAGTCGACGATCACATGGTCATGGCCGGACAGGGCTGCCGCAAGCATGTCGCTCTGCGAGCGGGTGATGGTGCGCAGCGGCGATTCGTCCCGCTCCCGGTTCCAGATCGAGGCATAGGCAGCGCCCGATTTCTTCGGCCGCGTATTGAGCACGATGCCGTAGAGGATCGGATACCACAGGAGCTTCGGCCATTCGATGACCCGCGCATCGGACAGGAATTCGGCCAGATATTTGCGCATGTTCTTGGGGTCGTGCCCGTCCGGCGTACCCAGATTGACCAGCAGGACGCCGACCTTGCCGATGGCGATCGCGGGATGGCCTTCCGGCAGCGGACCCTGGCCGGCCGGCGCACCGGTCGCGTTCTTTCCTGCTGTCGATTTTTTCATGCAAGGTCCTGTGGTTGAGCAATTGGCGACCGCCCAGTGAAATAGCTGCCTGCCCGGAAAAATCAAATGGCGGCGGAGATGTTTCTCCGCCGCCAGGATTGATTCCGATCACGCCGCTAGAAGTTGAGCGAAATGTCGCGATGATGCGCGCTGCAGGCGGCAACCTCGAGCGCCACCTCGCGCGGCATCCGGTCAAGCGTGCGGATGCCGATCGGATAGCGGATCGTCTCCTCATAGCGCGCGATCGCCGGCAGAACCGCGCCGGCACCGGAGCGCCAGCCCTTCTGCTCGTCATAGAGCGTCATCGCTTCCGCCAGGGCGGTTGCGACCTTCGCCTTGTCGGCATTGTCCTTTTCGAGTTCCCGCCGCGCCTTGCTGATCGCCGAGCGGATCTTGCTGGCGCCATCGATCTCGCCGAACCTGTCGCCGAGCTGCTCGAGTTGCGCCACCAGATCGGCCGGCGCATCGGTTTCGAGGCGGCCCGTTGCCGCTTTCAGGTCGCCCTCGAGTTCGAGATAGGCGCTGCTGCCGGAAACCGCGGCGAACACGTCCCTCACGTCACCGTAAGCCGAATCGGAATTGCGCCGATACTGGTTGAGCGCCTTGTCCTCGGCCTGGATCAGCGATTTGTAGGCCTTGTAGGTATCGTTCCAGTCGGCGGGAATTTCCGCCTTCAGCGTTTCCTTCTCCGCCTCCAACGCCGCGACGCGCTCGCCGAGCCGTTCGCGGCTCGCCGCGTTTTCCTCGCCCTGCGACCTGCTGATGGTGACGCGCAGCGCGGCGATCTCCTCATCGAGGTCGCCCATCGCCCGCTCGATGTCGCGCACCCGGTCATGCACCACGCGATAGGCCGGTGATGCGTCGTCGATGGCCTTGCGGGCCGAAGCCGCCTCGCCAAGCAGGTCGTCGGCCATCGCCGCCGCCTTGACACCCTTGGCGAACTTGTCCTGCAATTCCTTCGGCAGGGCGGAAAGGTCGAGCGCCGCCGCCTGCTGGTGGGCTGCTTCGATCGCATCGCCGTTCTCGGCAAATTCGCCGGCGACAAACTGTTCGACGCAATATTGCAGTTTGGGATTGCGCGGCGGCGGAGCGGTTTCCGCCAGCAGCGAGACCCGCGTCGGCAGGTAGTTTACCAGCGGCGGATAGTAGCCGACGATCGCCAGCGCCAGAAGCTGCAGCGCGATGAAGGCGACGACGCCCTTGTACATCTGGATCGTCTTGACCGTGGCCGGCGCGACGCCGCGCAGATAGAACAGCGCAAAGCCGAAGGGCGGCGTCAGGAACGAGGTCTGGATGTTGAGGCCGATCATCACGCCGAGCCACACCGCGGTGACATTGGCCGACGGGTCGGCGAGCAGGATGGGGGCAACGATCGGCACCACCACCACGGCGATCTCGATGAAATCGAGGAAGAAGCCGAGAACGAAGATCACCGTCATGACGATGATGAACTTGGCCCAGAACCCGCCCGGCATCGAGTTGAGGAAATCGCGCACCAGATCCTCGCCGCCAAAGGCGCGGAAGGCAGCCGTCAGCATGGCGGCGCCCAGCAGGATGATGAAGACGAGCGCGGTCGTCTTCGCCGTTTCCAGCATGATGCCGGAAAGCGTGTCATCGACCTTCCAGGCCCGCCAGCCGCTCCAGATGATGGCGGCCGACAGCACGATCGTACCGAGTATGCCAAGCTGAATGCCCAGCCAGTCGGCCGTCGTGTCGATCGATTTCAGGTTCATCTCGAAATTGCTGATCGCCACGGCGAGAATGCCGAGCCCGATCAGCGCCAGGATGGCGGGCGCATAGGTCCAGCGGCCGAAATCGCTGAGCCTGTAGCCGGCCATGACCAGCGCGCCGGCCGCCCCGATGGCACCGGCCTGGTTGACCGTGGCGACACCGGCAATGATCGAACCCAGCACCAGGAAGATCAGGGTCAGCGGCGGAACCAGCGTCAGAAACACCTTGCGCCAGAACGCGACATCGAACTTGCCGCCGTAGTGAACCGCCGGAGCCACCGAGGGTTTGATCAGCGCATAGATGAGAATGTAGATCATGTAGAGCGCAACGAGCACCAGGCCCGGGATGAACGCTCCGAGAAACATCTCGCCGGCGCTGGTCGATATCACGTCGAAGGCCGACGGCATGTTGGCTTCGCCGGTGGTTGCCCGGAACAGCGCCTTGCGCGCCGTTCCGGCCTGGTCGACCGCCGAGGCGAGCTGGTCGGCGAGAATGATCAGGACGATCGACGGCGGAATGATCTGGCCCAGCGTGCCGGAGGCGGCGATCGTTCCGGTGGCAAGCGACGGCGAATACTTGTTGCGCAGCATGGCCGGCAGCGAGATCAGCCCCATGGCGACGACCGTCGCGCCAACAATGCCGGTGGTGGCGGCAAGCAGCGCGCCGACGAAAACGACCGAAATGCCGAGCCCGCCCGGCACGGGGCCGAAAAGCTGCGCCATGGTGACCAGCAGGTCCTCGGCGATCTTCGAGCGCTGCAGCGTGATGCCCATGAAGATGAAGAGCGGAATCGCGATCAGCGTGTCGCGCTCGACCTCCCAATAGACCCCTCGCAGGTTGGTGACGCCCGCCGACAGCCATTGCTGCGGCCCGCCCGTGTGAAAGAACGCATCCGTGTTGCCGGCAAAGAGCCAGCCGGTGACGGCTGCGATGGTGATGGTGATGATCGCCGCACCGGGAAGCGCAAAGGCCACCGGATAGCCCGAGCCGAGTGCTACGGCCATGGTCAGGATCAGCAACGCAAGAAAGTAAAGTTCCATGTCTCCGCGTCCCGTTATCTAGTGCGCCGCAGCGGCATCGGTCTCGCGATGGCCGGGCTCGCCGCGCTTGTCGGCAACCGCGTCGAAAAAGTAGCTGACGAATTCGATCAGCATGGTGATGGCAAAGAGCGCGATGAAGGCCGCCATCTGGTATTTGGTGAACATGCCGAAGGGGCCGGCCTGCGACACCTCGAAATTGACCACCGGCGCATTGACGATCGACTGCTTGCCATTGAAGCCGATGCCCAGGATGACCCAGCAGGTCGCCATGCCGAGCAGGACGGTGCCGACCGCGTTGACGACGCCCTTGCTGCGCCGCCTGAAGGAGGCATAGAGAATGTCGACGCGCACATGGCCGTCATCGTAGAGCGTATAGGCGCTGGCGAACAGGAAAAGCGCCGCATACCAGTAGCGTACCAGATCGCCCATCAGCGCCTGTTCGTAGGAAAAGATGAAGCGCGAGATGACGATCAGCAGTTCGGCGACGACGATCAGCAGCGCCAGCCAGACAAAGCCGAGCGTGCGGGTAAACAAGGCCACGACGAAACCGAGCGCCACCAGCGGCATGTGGATCCATGTCCCGACCCAGTTGGCGCGACCGAGATTGCGTGCCGCGGCCTCGCCCATCAGCGGTTCGATCAGGTCCTCGACCCGCATGAAGGAGCACACGGCATCGACGACGCCGCAAAACAGCACCGCCCAGAAGAGCGCCCGCACCAGGTAGAGGTTGAAGCCGTGGATAAGGCTCGCCTCGTATCGCAGCGAGCGCCTTGGATGGCGCAGGACGACCGCCGCCGCCGCCGCCAGGCCGAGCAGGCATATCGCCACCTGCAGCCAGGCCGCGCTGCCGCCGCCGTGAAAGATCGCGAAGACGCCCGGATAGTCAAAACCCACATCCAGGACATTGTTGATCAGAAGCGCCGCCAGCAGTCCCAGCATCGACCAGCCGAACATGCGGCTGGCGAAAGCCGGATCGCCCTCGCGCGGAATTGCGTTGTCGTTGTCCGTCATGAACCCTCCTGCCGACTTTTCGGCAGTCCCTCCTCCCGGGACCGCAGGACCAGAACCTTACAACAAAAGAGCGGAACCGAAATCCCGCTCTTATGTCTTGTTGTAAATTCCCGGCGATCAGCCCAGGTTGAGAACGCGGTTGCGCTGGTTCACGAACTGGCCCTCGAAGAGCGCGATGCCCGTACCGATCTCGCGCAGCTTGGACTGCACGGCATCATCGACCTCGGCCGCCAGCGGCGAGTGGTCGCGCGTTTCGGCAAACACTTCCGCCGAGGCTTCGCCGAAGGCATCCCAGACATCATCGTTGAACGAGCGTACCTCGACGCCCTGCTCGTCGACCAGTTTCTGGAGATATTCACCGTTGAGCGCCATGGCTTCGAAGTAGGAGTTGCTGTTCTCCTCAAGCGCGGCAGCCGTGATTGCCGCCTTCTCCCAATCGGTCAGCGTTCCCCACCACGACTTGTTGGAAGTCAGCGAGAGCGCCGAGCCCGGCTCGTGCATGCCGCCGGTATAGTAGTATTTGGCAGCCTCATAGAACTTCATGAAATAGTCGTTGTAGGGGCCGACCCATTCGGTGGCGTCGATCGTGCCGGAAACCAGGTTTTCGTAGATCTGGCCGCCGGGAACCGAAATGGTCGAGGCGCCGAGCTTCGACATCACCTGGCCGCCAAGGCCGGGGATACGCATTTTCAGGCCCTTCAGATCGTCGGGCGAGTTGATTTCCTTGTTGAACCAGCCGCCGGCCTGGGTGCCGGTATTGCCTGCCGGAAGCGGTTGCAGGCCGAACTGGTCCTGAACCTTCTCCCACAGCGCCATGCCGCCGCCATAGAGAACCCAGGCATTCCACTCCGCGTAGGTCATGCCGAACGGAACGGCGGTGAAATAGGCAAGCGCCGGATGCTTGCCGGTCCAGTAGTAGTCGGCGCCGATATAGGCCTGCGAATTGCCCGAGGCGACCTCGTCGAACACGTCCAGCGCACCGACGCGTTCGCCGGCGGCGAAATACTGGGTGGTGATCGAGCCCTGGGTCAGTTCGGTGATGCGCGCTGCAAGCCGTTGGGCTGAAACACCCAGGCCGGCAAAGTCGCGCGGCCAGGTGGAAACGATGACCATTTCCTTCTTGGCCTGCGCCACCGCCGGCGCGGCAAGCGTCGATGCAGCGGCGGCGCCACCGACAAAGCCTGCCTTTTTGATGAACGAACGACGATCCATGAATTTCCTCCCTTGGATGCGTTAAGGTATCGAGTTGGCTGAACGAAGCGGCACGCAGGTGTCCTCCCCAGGCCGCTCGCTGGCCGGCACTACAATACAATTTGCCGGCCGGCGCAAGGTCTTGAGGGCGGCTCGGCCGTGGAAGACCGCAATGTACAACCAAAGTAGCATGTCATCGCAAGCAGGTATTGGCACCGGCCGGCACACTATTCGGCGCATCGCCCGCAGCTCAGCCGGCAAGCGCCGCCGCCAGCAGGGTCGCCCCCATCAGCGCGATCAGCACCGCGCCTGCCAGTTCGATCGCCCAGGTGACGCGTCCCGCCGCCACGCCGCTGCCGGCAAGCCGAAGCGCGGTGTTCTTGGCGGTGACGGCGAGCGTCGCGATCGCCGAAACCGTGATCGCCGTGCCGAGCGCCATGGCGAAGGTGGAGGCGATGCCGGCCCAGTAGAGACCGTTCAAAAACGCGAAGGTCAGGACGATCAGCGCGCCGGAACAGGGCCGCAGGCCGACCGCGACGATGGCCGTCCAGGCTTCGCGCAACCCCATCCGCCCGCCGAGCAGCGCCGGATCCGGCAGATGCGCGTGGCCGCAATCGGCGCAGACCTCGCCCTGCCCATGCGGGTGGTCATGCGGGTGGTCATGGGGGTGATCATGATGGTGGTCATGAGGATGATGGTGTGCGTGACCATGATCATGGCTGTGGCGATGGTCATGGCCATGCTCGTTAGAACGGTGATGATGCGCGTGATCATGGTGTTCGTGCGAAGGGCCGTGACCATGCCCGTGACCTGAAACCGGCAGCACCGCCGCTTTCGGCGCGGGCCTGAGCTTGCGCCAGACGAGCCACAGGCCCAGCGCGGTGACGCCGGCATAGCTGGCCACTTCCAGCAGGAAGGTCAGCGTCGATTGCCGCAGGCCGAGACCGTGCAGCACGACAATCAGCAGGCCGATGGCGATGATGGCGGTGATCGCCTGCAGCATCGAGGAGGCAAGCGACAGCAGGATGCCGCGGCGAAGCTGCACCTCATTGGCCACCATATAGGAGGAGATCACCACCTTGCCATGGCCGGGCCCCGCCGCATGCAGAATGCCATAGGCAAAGCTCAGCCCGATCAGCACCCAGGCGCCGCCATTGCCCGAGCGGATCAGCCGCAGCGCGTCGGTCATCGCCTTGTAGAACGCCTTCTGCTGCTGCTGGATATACAACAGCACGCCGGCAAACGGCCCTTCCGGCCGGATCGCCGCTTCCGGCCGGCCGATACCCAGCGAGTTTTCGGCCAAGCCATGGCGGGCGAGAAGCAGCAGGGCCATTGCCGCCAGCACCATGACGGCAAGCCAGCGCATCCTTCTGAAAGAGGGGTAATATACACTCATGACGGGCAACTGAAGTTGATCCAGGTCAGGTAGTCGTCGCTTGCCTCGACCTTTTCGTCGGCACCGGCGGAAAACAGGTCGGCGAGCTTCTGGGCATCGCGGGCATACAGCGCATCCCAGTCGGGAACGGTGATGTCATAGGTGCAGTCCGCGCCCTTGCCGCTGACCTTGACCGGGTCTTCGGAAGTCAGTTCCACCGCGACATAGTAGGTCGGATCAGAAACGGCGACCTTGAAACCCTGCGGGCCGATCTTTTGCGGCGCCGTCAATTCCAGCGCCATGATCATGATCAGCCGGCCATTCTCCCAGTCGACGAGATAGGGGTCGGGTTCGTAAAAGTCGACGACGGCCTCGCCATTGCGCACCTCGGTGTAGAAATTGTACTCGCCGAGCGACTGGCGCGTCTCCTTGCCGATCGTGTCGAGCTCCGCCCGGTCGAGTTCGCCATTGCCGTTCTCGTCGAAATCGAGAATGAGCGAGGAGGAGAACAGTTCGTCGAACCGCCAGACATGGCGGATTTGCGTCGCCTCGCCGGCCTCGTTGCGGACGATTTCGAGATTGGCCTCGATCCACACATGGGGATGGGCGAAAGCGGCAGGGGGCGCGAGCGGCAGGATGCATGCCGCGAAGACGGCACCGCTCCATGCAAGCCCGAGTTTTCGCACCGTCACCGCCAAGCCCCTAGAACTCTTTCCGGTACCATTGATCGATGAAGTCGACAAAGGCCCGCACCTTGGCTGAAATATGGCGCCGGTCGGGATAAACCACATGAAAGGCCGAACCTTCCGGAACGAATTCTTCGAGGATCGAGACCAGCCGGCCCGCCGCCAGTTCCTCGCGGATCGCGAATTCGGGCACCATGGTAGCGCCGATGCCGGCAAGCGCCGCCCGCTTGCAGACCTCGGGATCGTTGACATCCATCACCGAGCGCACGGTCTGGGTGAACTTCTTGCCGTCCCTGCCGACAAACGGCCAGGTGTCGCGGCCGCGCCAGTTGGTGTCGATGATGTTCGGCCAGTCGGCGATCTGCGAGGGGTGCTCGGGCACGCCCCATTGCGCGAGAAACCGCGGCGAGGCGCAATAGAGCAGCCGGTTGACGAGCAGCTTCTTGGCGATCAGCGAGGAATCGGCCAGCACGCCGACCCGGATCGCCACGTCGAAGCGCTCCTCGACCAGATCGATCACCCGGTCGTCGAGATCCACTTCCAGCTTGATCTTCGGATAGGCCTTGCTGAATTCCGACAGCGGCAGCATCTTCTCGACCACGCCCAGCGAGCGTGGTGCCGACAGTCGCAACGTGCCGTCGACTTCCGAATCGGAATCGCGGATCGCTTCGCGCGCCTCCTCGATCTGGCGCAGGATCTCGACGCAGGACCGGTAGTATTTTTCGCCCGACTCGGTGAGGGAAAACTGTCGCGTGGTGCGGTTGATCAGCAGTACGCCGAGTTCATCCTCGAGCTCGCGGACATATTTCGACAGCAGCGCCTTGGAGCGGCCTATCTTGCGCGCGGCAGCCGAATAGCCCTCGTGCTCGACCACCTCGATAAAGGCCTTCATGCGGGTGATCGTATCCAAAGGCGCCTTCCTGATTCGGGTGAACTGCACTTCGCTTCCAGGCGGCATTGTGGCTGGCATCAGCCCGTCAGGTCAACAATCCCGGCTTCGCCGCCGCTCGTGCCATAGGCCAGGCGCTTGCCGTCCGGATCCCAGCCGAGAGCGGAAATCGCACCGCCTCGGCCCTGCGCTTCGCCGCGCCGCAGG
This sequence comes from Nitratireductor sp., assembly GCA_020441665.1. Lineage (GTDB taxonomy): Bacteria > Pseudomonadota > Alphaproteobacteria > Rhizobiales > Rhizobiaceae > Salaquimonas. Next base: position 12,417 of record JAGRLT010000050.1, on the reverse strand, counting down.
ATGGCCTCCTTGCCGTCCTCGATCCGCACGGCAAGCACCATGCCGTCCTCATAGCCGATCGCCACGACCGCTTCTGCCGGATGGCAGGCAACCCGCGTCACCAGCACCATGCCCATCGCGCCCAGTTCCTTCGGCGCCCTGCCCATCGGCCCGTCCTTGCCGGAAAACGGCCAGGTAACCGCGGCCGGCGCGCCGGCGGTCGCAAGCCATTTGCCCTTCACCGACCAGGAGACCGACTGCACCTTGGCGGGATAGCCGGTCATCCGCATGTGCCGGTTGTCGGCCAGCCGCCAGCCATGCAGGGCGTTTTCCTGCATGGTGGAAACCACATATCTGCCGTCGGGCGAGAAGGTGACGCCGGTATGCGCGCCCTTCCATTCGAGAAATTGCGGCGGGTTCGCGGTGTTGATCCATCTGAGTTCGACACCGTCATAGCGGGCGATCGCCAACCGCATCCCCTTCGGTGCGAAGGCAAGCCCTTCCACGGTGCGCGCGCACTCGAAGGGCTTTTCCTCGCCGCCGGCGATCACCATGCCCTTGCGGCCCCAGGAAAACGCCACCGCCCCATCAGGGCCGGCGGCGATGCGGTCGATCCATTTGCCCGGCGCGTGATAGAGCTCGCTTGCTTCGCCCTCGGCCGAAAGCCCGCAGACCCGCCCGTCCTCGCCGCAGGTCAGCAGCGTCACGCCATCGCCGGACAGGCAGGCGGCCAGCAATCCGTCATGAACCGCGATGGCACGATGGCGATCGGCCAGGAGATGCACCTGGCCGCCGACCGTGGCGAAAGCCGGCGTCCGGCCGACAAAGCCGGCCCATTCCACATGGCCGAGTTCTTCGGCGTCTACATCAAGCGGGGCAATGGAAGGCATCGGTTCGAGGCACTCAGGCGGCACAGGCGGCGAAGGTGCGGGTGAGTTTTTCCCGGTCGAGATTGCGGCCGATGAACACCACCCGGCTCTGGCGCTTCTCGCCCTCTTTCCAGGCGCGCTGGTGATCGCCCTCGACGATCATGTGAATGCCCTGCACCACATAGCGGTCGGGATCGTCCTTGAAGGCGACGATTCCCTTGAGCCGCAGAATGTCCGGTCCGTCGGCCTGGGTGATTTTCTGGATCCACGGGAAAAAGCGCTCGGGATCGAGTTCCCCGCCCGACAGCGACACCGTGCCGATGGTCGTGTCGTGCGTCGCGCCATCGAGCCCCGCACGGGGATGCCCGTGATCGCAATCGGGACCGCATTCATGGTCGTGGTCATGATGATGGCCATGCCCATGATCGTGGTGGTGGTCATGGTCGCAGTCCGGCCCGCAGACATGGGCATCGTCGAATTCGAGGAATTGCGGGTCGTTCTCGATCGCCCGTTTGAGATCGAACCGGCCCTGTTCGAGGATTTCCTTGAGATCCACTTCCGCCCGGCTGGTCCGGTAGATGCGCGCCGACGGATTGATCTGGCGGATCACCTTTTCGACCCGCGCCAGCTCAGCCGCATCGACCAGATCGGTCTTGTTCAACAGCACGATATCGGCGAAGGCGATCTGGTCCTCGGCCTCCGGGCTGTCCTTGAGCCGCATCATCAGATGCTTGGCATCGGCCAACGCGATCACCGAATCGAGCCGCGACCTGGCCCGCACCTCGTCATCCATGAAGAAGGTCTGGGCGACCGGCGCCGGATCGGCGAGCCCGGTGGTCTCGACGATCACCGCATCGAACCGGCCCGGTCGTTTCATCAGGTTCTGCACCACCCGGATCAGGTCGCCGCGCACCGTGCAGCAGATGCAGCCATTGTTCATCTCGTAGATTTCTTCATCGGTCTCGACGATGAGATCGTTGTCGATGCCGATCTCGCCGAATTCGTTGACGATGACGGCATATTTGCGACCGTGATCCTCGCTCAGAATGCGGTTCAGAAGCGTCGTCTTGCCGGCGCCGAGATAGCCGGTCAGCACGGTAACGGGGATTTGCGGGGTCGGTTGGGCGGTTGCCGCTTCGGACATGAAAGGCTCCATCAAGGGGCCTGTCGCAGTATCGACCGGACAAGCCAGATTTTCGTTGATCATATATGGGAGGCAAAGTGAAATTGCGACTCCCGACATGCGGGATTGGCGCGGTCACCGCGCTGGCATGTGCCGCAGGTCACCAAAGTCGAACCGGTCCATCTCGCCGATGAGCGCCACCAGCCCGTCAACCGCATGGTCGAGCAGCTTTTCGCCCGTTTCGGCGGACGCCTCGGCGGCATTGCCCACCGCGCCGGCGGGATTGAGATCCTGCATCTTCCAGCCGAAGGCATGCTTGCCATAGGCGGCAAGATAGCGATTGCGTTCGAGAAAGCGCCGCTGCGCGGAGGCAAAATTGCGCGCCTCCGCCATGTCCACCTTGTCGGGATGCAGCGCCAGCATGACCGACGTTTCTATCAGCCCGGCATGGATGTCGAGCGCGGCATCCTCGGGCGAAATGACATCGGCCGGATAGCCGAACCGCGTCCAGCTCGTCGCAACGCACAGCATGGCGTGGCGGCAGCGCAGTTCGGTCGCCACCACCGTCATCAGCGGTGAATTGCCGCCATGGGCATTGAGCAGCAGCAATTTGCGAATGCCGCTCTCCGCGAGATCGCCGCCGATCCTGATCCAGCGCTCCACCGCCTCGTTGAAGCCAAGTGACTTGGTGCCTGGCCAGTCGAGATGCTCGGGCGAATAGCCAACTGGCTCAGTGGCGAGAAAGGTAATCGGCAACTCACCAACAAGCCGCTGTTTGAGCCGCGATATGAGCCCCTCCGCAATCAGCGTATCGGTCTCGAAGGGCAGATGCAGCCCGTGCTGCTCGGTGGCGCCCAGCGGCAGCACGGCGATCCAGCGCGACAGGTCGCAGCCTGCCAGCGCGGCAAGATTGTTGGCCGGAAAATCCGGCTTGGGCCAGGCAGGGCCGTCCTGCTTTGCGCTCATGTCACCGCATCCGCGAATCGCCGGGCGATCGCCCCGTGTTCGCCGCGCAGTTTTAGGACATCGACGCCGAGCGGCAAGCCCTCTTCCACCTGCCATTTGCCGCCGATCATCACCTTGTCGGCCCGGTGCGCTCCACACAGCACCAGCGCCGCCAGCGCATCACCGGCGCCCGAGAACCGCAATGCGTCGAGCCGGTAGAAGGCGAGATCGGCCTGCATGCCGGGCGCGACCCCGCCGATGTCCCGGCGGCCGAGGCACTGTGCCGAACCCTGCGTCGCCCAGCGCAGCGCATCGAGATGGGTCACCGCCGACGCTCCATAGCGCAGCCGGCCGACCATCAGCGCATGGCGCACGCCCTCCATCAGGTTGGAACTGTCATTGGAGGCCGAGCCGTCGACGCCCAGGCCGAGCCGCACACCCGCCTGCTCCAGCTCCTTCGTGCGGCAGATGCCCGAGGCAAGCACCATGTTCGACGTCGGGCAGTGGCACACGCCGACCCGCGCCTGTCCCAGCCGCCGCACTTCGTCATCGTTGAAATGGATGCCATGGGCAAGCCAGACCCGCTCGTCCATCCAGCCGGTTTCCTCCAGATAGTCGACCGGCCGGCAGCCGAACTTTTCGATGCAATAAGCGTCCTCGTCATGGGTTTCGCCGAGATGGGTATGCAGGCGGCAGTTGCAGGATTTCGCCATCGCCGCCGTTTCGCGCATCAGTTCGGTCGTCACCGAAAACGGCGAACAGGGCGCCAGCGCCACCTGGTTGAACGAGCCTTCCGCCGGATCGTGCCAGGCCCCGATCACCCGCTCGCAATCCTTCAGGATTTCATCGGTCGTCTGCACCACGCTGTCCGGCGGCAGGCCGCCATCCTTCTCCGACAGATCCATCGAGCCGCGATTGAGCGTGATGCGCATGCCGAGGCGTCGCGCCTCCTCGACCTGGATATCCATCGCATCGTCGAGGCCCGCCGGAAAGACATAGTGGTGATCGGAAACGGTGGTGCAGCCCGACATCAGCAGTTCGGTCAGCGCCAGCCGCGTCGCAAGTCGGAAACTCTCGCGGTTGAGCGCCCTGCCCCAGACCGGATAGAGCGCCTTGAGCCAGTCGAACAATTCCTTGTTGATCGCCTGGGGATGGGCCCGCGTCAGCGTCTGGTAGAAATGATGATGGGTGTTGATCAGGCCGGGCAGGACGACCAGTTCGGAACAATCCACCGTCTCGTCGATGGCGTCAGGCCTCGCCCCGGCGGCGACCAGCTCGCCGATCCGGCCATTTTCCACCACCACGCCGCCGGCGGCATCCTCGGCCAGGATCGCCAGCGGTTCCTTGAGCCATATCCGTTTCAAGCCTGCTTTCTCCTTTTCCGCCGGCAGCCGCTGGGGAAACTGCAACAAAACTGTCACCCTTTTGTTGCAGAGGGTCATTGCGAAGGGAAATCATTTCCACCGGCTGTGGTTTCCCCGCCCCGATTGCCGCTATAGTGGTTCTCCATCCTCTCAGGACATAGCGAAATCGGAAACCGGAGACAAACCGGACGCTGCCCTGAGGGAGGGACGTGAAATGCCTGAAGAGGGAGTGGTCATGGCCAGGACCGAAACACCGCCGATCACCAGCCGGATTCTGGCTTCCGCCAGAGAGATCGCCCGTCAGCGTTCCGCCTTCCTGAGTGAAAAGGGCCTTTCCGCAGGCCATGACGATTACCTGCTGGCGATCCTGCGAAACGACGGCATCACCATGGGCGACCTTTCCGCCGAGCTCGACATCAGCCCGTCTTCCGCCACCAAGGTGGCGACGCGGCTTGAGGCGATGGGCCTGATCGTCCGGGAAAATTCCCGTCTCGACAGCCGCCAGTACCACGCCCACCTGACCGAGGCGGGAACCCTTCTCGCCGGCGAGATCACCGCCGCCCGGCTCATCGCCGACGAGGCGCTGGCAAGGCGCCTGAAGGGCAAGGATGCGGCGCGCCTGCTGAAGATCCTCGACCGCCTCGAGGGCCAGGGCGAGACGGTGGGCAAGAAGCCCCGCAAGGCCGGCAAGAAGAAGGACAGGAAACCGGCGAAGAAGGATCGCAAGAAGGGCGACAAGTAGTCGCGCGCCGCCTGCCCGCCTTACCGGAAGAATCAAATCGATTTAAATTTCCCCTTGCGCTTGCCGGCACGATCGCCAAAATGCCGTCCACCAGGGACCGGCCGGCGCCGGCCGGCATCGCATCAGACTTACAGCCCGGGGGGAAGGACTGCCGATTGAGCAACAAGGTTACCTTGTCCACCATCGCCGATTCCCTGGGCGTGTCGACGGCGACCGTTTCCCTTGCCTTGCGCGACAGCCCGCTCGTCGCCGATGCAACGCGCGCGCGCATCAAGGAAGCGGCCGCCCGATCGGGCTATATCTACAACCGCCGCGCCGCCAGCCTGCGAACCTCGCGCTCCGGCATTATCGGCGTTCTGGTTCCCGACATCATGAACCCGTTCTTCGCCGAAATCCTGCTCGGCATCGAGGAGGAGCTGGGTCTCAGCCGTCAGACCTTTTTCCTCTGCAACCATCGCGACGACATTTCCGTCCAGAAGAATTTCCTCGAAACCCTGCTGCAATTCGGCGCCGACGGCGTCATCGTTTCGCCGGCCATCGGCACCACCGCCGCCGACATCAAGGCGATCGAGGATACCGGTCTGCCGGTGGTCATGGTCGCCCGCTGGGTCCAGGGCAGCCGGGCACCGGTCTATCGCGGCGACGACAAGAAGGGCGCCTACATGGTGACCCGCCACCTGATCGAACTCGGCCACCGGAAGCTCGCCTTTATCGGCGGCCGGCGCGAGACCTCGACCGGTAACGATCGGCGCGAGGGTTTTCTGGCGGCATTGGAACAGGCCGGCATCGAATACGATCCGGCGCTCCAGATCGGCACCGAGCGCACCCGCAAGGCGGGTTATGAAAGCGTCCGCAAACTATTCGGCGAAAAGCCCGATTGCGCCACGGCGATCGTCTGCTTCAACGACCTTCTGGCGATCGGCGCCATGAGCGGGCTGCGCTCGCTGGGGCTCGAGCCCGGCAGGGATGTGGCGGTCACCGGCTATGACGACATCGCCGAAGCGGAGATTTCGGCGCCGACGCTGACCTCCGTGTGGAACGGCCAGCAGCGCGCCGGCCAGCTTGCCGCCCGCGCCATGGTCAGCATCCTTTCCGGCGACCGCGACATCGGCGAGGTCCGGCTGATCGAACCGGAACTGCGCGCGCGCCAGTCGAGCGGCGGCAAGATCGGCTGAAAACCCTCAAAGCCCGTCGCGAATTTCCTCAAGCCGCCGGATCTGCCGGCCTTCCTCGTCAAAATTCGCCGGATCGAGCCACAGCCGCAGCGCTTCGCCGCAGCGCGGCCATTCATGGTCGAGCATGGAAAACCAGGCCGTGTCGCGGTTCTCTCCCTTGACGACCATCACCTGGCGATGCACGCCTTCGGCCGTCATGCCGTAGCGCAGCGCGGCCCGTTTCGAAGCCGCGTTGCGGTCATTGCACTTCCATTCGAAGCGGCGATAGCCGAGGTCCTCAAAGACGTAGCGGGCAAAGAGAAAGAAGGCTTCCGTCGAGGCCGGCTTGCGGGCGATGATCGACGACCAGAAGATATGCCCGGTCTCGACGACCCCCTGCGCCGCCTGGATGCGCATCAGCGTCTGCCGCCCGGCGATCCTGCCCGAAGCCTTGTCGATCACCGCATAATAGAGCGGATCGCCGCTCGCTTCGGCCGCTTCGAGCCAGGGCTGAAACGCCTGCCGGCTTTCCGGCGGCCGCTCCGGCAGCCAGCGGAAACGCGCCTCGCAATCGGTCATGGTCGCCGCTTCATAGAGCCCGTCGCCATGCCGGTCCGCCGACAGCCGTTCGAGCCGCACATGGCGCCCGTCAAGCACTTCCGCATCAGGCTCGGGGCATCCCGCCCAGTGTTCAAGATCGCGCATTCCAAGCCTCGCATCCGCCGTGATTGAAAATCCTCGACTGCGGTGCCACAAAGCCGTCCCGTGCGCAAATTCCGAATTGCCACCGTGACAGCAACAGGAAACCCATGCTCAGGACCGTCCCCCATTTCGACCGCATCGGCGAGGAAAACGCCTTCGCCGTGCTCGCCCGCGCCACCGCTCTCGCCGCGGGGGGCATGGACGTCATCAATCTCGGCATCGGCCAGCCGGATTTCAGGACGCCCGATCACATCGTCGAGGCGGCGATCAAAGCCCTGCGCGACGGCCATCACGGCTATACGCCGGCAACCGGCCTCATCGCCTGCCGCGAGGCGGTCGCCCGCCGAACGCTGACCATGACCGGCATGGAGGTTTCGCCCGAGACCATCATGATCATGCCGGGCGGCAAGCCCACCATGTATGCCGCGATCGTCATGTTCGGCGAGCCGGGCGCCGAAATCCTCTATCCCGATCCGGGCTTTCCGATCTACCGCTCGATGATCGAGTTCACCGGGGCAAAGCCCGTGCCGGTGCCGGTCCGCGAGGAAAACGGCTTTGCCTTCTCGGCCGAGGAAACGCTCGCGCTGATCAATGAGAACACCCGTCTCCTGATCATCAACTCGCCGGCCAATCCCACCGGCGGCGTCACGCCGAAAGCCGAGATCGACAAGCTCGTCAAAGGGCTCGAGGCCTGGCCCGATGTGGCGATCCTGTCGGATGAAATCTACGACGCCATGACCTATGACGGCGAAACCCACACCTCGCTGCTCGCCTATCCCGAAATCCGCGACCGGCTGGTCGTCTTGAATGGCTGGTCGAAGACCTGGGCGATGACCGGCTGGCGGATGGGCTGGTCGATCTGGCCGAATTCAGGCAAAGGCGCCGGACTCTACGACAAGGTGCGCAAGCTGGCGGTCAATTGCTGGTCCTGCGTCAACGCCCCGTCGCAATTCGCCGGCATCGCCGCCATCGACGGGCCTCAGGACGATGTCGACAGGATGATGGCGGCCTTCGACCGCCGCCGCAAGCTGGTGGTCGAGAGGATGAATGCCATCGAGGGCGTCTCCTGCACGACGCCCAAGGGTGCCTTCTACGCCTTTCCCAACATCGGTGCGACCGGCTGGCAGGCCAGGAAGCTCGCCACTTCGCTGCTCGACGAAACCGGCGTCGCAACCATTGGCGGCCCCGATTTCGGCATATTGGGCGAAGGCTTCATCCGCCTGTCCTACGCCAATTCGGAGGAAAATATCGAACGGGCAATCGAGCGGATCGGCGGCTTTCTCGCCGGATGAATTTCACAACGCCTTCTCGAACCAGTGCTGGGCATAGGGATTGTCATTGTAGCGCGCGATCTCGCGATAGCCGCGCTTGAGATACATCGCCCGGGCTTCGCTCAGCGAGCCATGGGTATCGAGCCGCAGGGCCGAAAAGCCGGCTTCCTTCGCCACGTTTTCAAGCCGGTCCATCAGCCTTCCGGCGATGCCCCTGCCGCGCGCCTGTCGCGATACCCAGACCCGCTTGATCTCGCCGACCTTGTCGCCCAGATCGCGCAAACTGCCGCAGCCGATCGGCTCCCCGCCATCCGCCAGGGCCAGCACATGCCATTGCCGTGCATTGGAAATATCTTCGCTCTCGCCCGCCTTGGGGTCGAAGGCGACGCCGAAGCGCTCGCTGATCTCGGCAAAATAGGCGCGCTGGCAGGCGATCAGCCTTGCATCGTCGCCGCCGACCGCGATCAGCCTCACGCGGCAAGCCCCGCCGCCTCGCGCGCCAGCGTTTCGATCGCCGCCCAGTCACCCGCTTCCATCAGATTGGCGGGCGCCACCCACGACCCGCCGACACAGGCGACGTTGGGGAGCGCGAGATAGGTCGGCGCTTTGGCAAGATCGATCCCGCCGGTCGGGCAGATCGTGAACTGCGGCAGGGGGGAGGCGATCGATTTGAGATAGGTGGCGCCGCCCGCCGCCTCCGCCGGGAAGAATTTGAGGCAGGTATAGCCGGCCTCCCCCAGCGCCATCATCTCGGATGCGGTTGCCGCCCCCGGCAGCAACGGCACGGACGTATCGGCGGCGGCTTCGAGCAGTCTCGGCGCCGCGCCCGGCGACACCATGAACTGCGCGCCGGCCTTCTCGACCGCCGCGATCTGGCCGCGATCGAGCACCGTGCCGGCGCCGGCAATCGCACCCTCGACCTCGCTTGCCACCGCGCGGATGCAATCAAGCGCATTCGGCGTGCGCAGGGTGATCTCGATCGCCGGCAAGCCGCCGGCAACCAGCGCCCGCGCCAGCTTCACCGCCAGGCCCACATCATCGACCACCACGACCGGAATTACCGGCGCTGCCTTCATCACCTTGAGAACTGCTTCCATCTTGCTCATTTTCGTCAACCTAAATCGTTTTAATTCCTCTCTACAGCAGATTGGCACGAATGCAAGACAGAAGGTATGCGCGATCAGCCGACGGGTTTCGCCGGAGGTGCAATCGGCACCGGCCGCTCCAGCGCAACGAAGGTCCCCGGTCCGGCAATGCCGTCGACGGCAAGACCCTGCCCGCTCTGAAACCGCATCAGCACAGCCCGGGTAACGGGCCCGAAATCGCCATCTGCCGCAAGCATAAAGCCATGCGCCCGCAGCCGCCGCTGAAGACCGGCCACCAGCCTGCCATGATCCCCTGGCCTCAGCGTCAGGGCAAGGTGGCGTCCGCTCACCGCCTTGGTCTTATCTCCCGCCAGCGCCAGATAGGCGTCATAGGCTTCCGCCAGCCTGCGGTCATAGCCATGGCGGGCATGGTCCGGCCCGTTGTAGCCCCGGGCAAAAGCCCGCCAGTCATGCGCCGTCAGCGCTTCGCGAAGTTGTGCCTTGTCGATGAACCGCAACAGGATTTCGGCCTGGCCCGAAAGCCCCTCCCGCGCCCGGGCGACGAGAGCATCGACGCTGGCATAGCCGAGCCACTGCCAGTGGGCGCCCATCACCTGGCCGACACCCCAGGAGGTCGATTGCAGCGCGGCGGGCCGGTCGATGGCGCTTGCCCGCTTGAGCAGTTCCCAGCGCCCGGCCTGGCCGCGCGGGTTGCGCACCCTGCCGGCACCCCGGTCGGCAAGCCCCGCGACCACCGCCCGATTGCGCTTGCGCGCGCCGAGCAGCCGGTAGAAGTAATGGCCCTCGAACCGGATCAGCGGCTCGCGGCGACCATGCACCTCGGCGAAAATCCGCCCGCCGCTTTCCACTTCCACCACCGCCATCAGCGCGGCGGGTTCGACGCCCTGCGCCTCGGCAAGGCTTGCAAGTTCCGCGCGATCATCGGCATCCAGCATGGGCGCTCCGTCCAAAGCGCCCATGCTAGGCCAGGATATTGCCAGGGGGATTATTTACCCTGCCAGGGCGCATCGCCGCGCGGCCTCTTTATCGCACCGTCATTCGCTGCTATGGGCTGGCCCGCAACCGGAAAAACGCCATGCCGCTCTCATTCCTCGTCATCAACGGACCGAACCTCAACCTGCTGGGCACCCGCCAGCCGGAAATCTATGGCGCGGACACGCTTGAGGACGTGGAACGGCTGTGCCGCGACACGGCCAAGACCGTCGGCGGCTCGGCGGACTGTTTCCAGTCCAACCATGAGGGTGAGATCATCGACCGCATTCAGGCGGCGCGTGGCACGCACGACGCGCTGATCGCCAATATGGGCGGCTATTCCCACACTTCCGTGGCGATCCGCGATGCGATTTCGAGCATCGAAATCCCGCTCTGGGAAGTCCATGTCTCGAACATCCACGCCCGCGAGCCCTTCCGCCACCACTCCTACCTTTCCGGTATCGCCCGGGGCATGATCTGCGGCTGCGGCATTCTCGGCTACAAGCTGGCCATTCTGGCGGCTACCGACGCGCTTGGCGGCAAGAAGTAGTTATCCCTTCACCACCAGCATCAGATCCATCACATTGGTGCCGGTCGGCCCGGTGACGAACAGGCCGCCGGCCTGGCGCAGCCAGCCACCGCTGTTCGCCGCCGCAAGCGCCTGCGCGCCGCCGGGCACCCGCGCCCAGTCCCGGCCGGTGACGAACCCGCCCGCCGCCGCCGTCGGACCGTCACTGCCATCGGTTCCCGCCGCCAGCACGGCGACATCGGCCATGCCTGAAAGTTCCCGCGCCATCAGCACTGCCAGCGCCTGGTTGCGCCCGCCCTCGCCGGGGCTTGCCGGCAGGATGACCGTCGGCTCGCCGCCAAAAACATAAAGGCCCGGAGCGCCCTGCCGCACCATGTCGGCGACTTTCGCCGCCACCGCGGCGACATCGCCGTAAAGCGCCTCGTCATTGACGATGGTTTCAAGATCGAGCGCGTCGGCGGCCTCCTCGCAGGCCAGGCGGGCGATCGCATTGGAGGCGATGATTTCCGTCGCCATCGCCGTGTGGCCGCTTGCCTGCGGCACCATGCCGAGGCCGGAGGCAACCACCGAAACGGCATCGCCCTCGACATCGGAGATCACCAGCGACAGCGCCTCCCTGCCCGCAAAACGGGCGAGCAGTTTGCCGCCCTTGACGCCCGAGATTTCCTTGCGTCGCGCATTGATCGCGTGGATATCGAGCCCTTCGGCCAGCATGGCCTCGGTCCGCGCCCTGAGATCGGCAAGCGTCATGCCCTCCGGCATATCCTCGACCAGCGCCGAGGCGCCGCCCGAAACCAGCAGCAGCAATTTCGCATCCGCAGCCAGGCCGGAGACGAAGCGGATCGCCGCCTCGCCGGCCCGCAGGCTGTTTTCATCCGGCACCGGATGGCCCGCCTCGATGACGCGAACGCGGCTGTCGCCCGCCGTCCAGGCCTCGTCATGACCGTGCTTGGTGACGATCAGGCACTGGCGAACCTGCGGGCAGGCTTCGAGCGCCGCCCTCGCCATGGCGGTCGCCGCCTTGCCCGCCGCCAGCACATGGCTGAAATCCGTCGCGCTGCCATCGGCAAGCGCTGCGCGCACCGCCACATCGCCGCGCACGCGCTCAACCCCCGCCCGCCAGATCCGCTCAAGTCTCTCGCGCGCGTTCAAGCCAGCCTACCTTCCCTTCCACACCGGATCGCGCTTCTCGGCAAAGGCCTTGAAGCCTTCGAGATTATCTTCCGATCCATAGAGCGTGTCGACCGTCTTGAGCTGGCGCCGGGTAATCCGGTTCATCATGTCCTGGAAATTGGTATCCTCGGCCTCGCGCACGACCTCCTTGATCGCGGCGAAAACCAGCGGCGGCCCGCTTTCGAGCAGGCGCGCCATTTCCCACGCCCTGTCCATCAGCTCGTCCGCCTTGTGGATGTGGTTGACGAAGCCCCAGCGATGCGCCTCCTCCGCGTCGAGCCAGCGGCCGGTAAACAGCATTTCCATCGCCACGTGATAGGGAATGCGCTTCGGCAGCTTGATCGAGGCGGCATCGGCCACCGTGCCGGAACGGATTTCCGGCAGCGCGAAACTCGCATGCTCAGCCGCCAGGATGATGTCGCAGGACAGCGCGATTTCGAGCCCGCCGCCGCAGCAGATGCCGTTGACGGCACAGATCACCGGCTTGT
>JAGRLT010000049.1 GCA_020441665.1 Nitratireductor sp. | reverse complement strand
GGCGGGCGGCTGGAAGCCGGCCAGCGAGGCGAGCACATCGGCCGCAAGCGCCTGCTTGGATGCCTTGAGGCCATCCATCTGCGTGCGGATGCTGGCCAGCCGCTCCCGGGGATCGGCGATGCCGACCGGAAGTTCCGCATACATGCTGGCGATCCGGTTTCCTCCCATCTCGCCGATGCTGCGCACCGAAACCGGCACCAGGCAACGAATGGTCCGGTCGGCGACCGCCTCGCCGCGCGACAGCAGCAGTTCGCGGAATGCGCCGGTTACGGTGGCGAGCACGATGTCGTTGACCGTTCCGCCAAGGCAGGCGCGCACGGAGGCAATGTCGGCAAGGCTGGCCTTGGCCCATGCCCAGCGGCGATAGGGGCCGATCGGGCCGTTGAGGCTGGTAATGGACAGCGGGTTGGCGAAACTGCTCTTGAGCGAGGCGAAGGCCTTGTCGACTTCCACCATCTGCGCCTTCAGCGAATTGACCCAGGTGTCGTAGCGGCTCACCTGCTCGACGTCCGATTGCTGCGATTCGATCAGCGCCGCCTGCACGAGTTCGGCATCGGTGGGCGGCGGCTCCGGCTTCCAGTCGTCGACCACGTCGACGGTCGCCGCCTGCGGCTCCCGGTCGAGAACGGTGGTGGTGATGTCGGTCGTGCTCACCCCATCGGCCATGCAATGGTGCAGCCGCGAGATCAGCGCCCAGCGGCCGCCTTCCAGCCCATCGACCAGCCACATATCCCACAGCGGCTTGTTACGGTCGAGCGGTTCCGCCATCAGCGTGGTGAACAGTTCCTTCAGCTGTTCTTCGCTGCCGGGGGCGGGCAGGGCGATGGCGCGGACGTGATAGTTCAGGTTGAAGTGCTGGTCGTCGACCCAGACGGGCGCGGCGAGGTCATGGGGCACGAACCGGACCCGCTGCCGGTAGCGCGGGATTCGCGGCAGCTTGGACGCTATGTGCCCGCGGAACGCGGCCCCCGTGGGGGCCGGGCCGGCGAAGATGCCGAGCCAGGCGTTGTGGTGCAGGTCGAACTCGTTCTCCATATAGAGAAACGAGGCATCGATCATGCTCATGCGCTCCATGCGCGTACCCCTTTCGAACGGATAACGGTCAGTTGCCCATCGCCTGCACGAGGGCCAGACAGGCTCGGTGGTCGATCTTGCCCGCCGCCGTGCGCGGGATGACATCGACCACGAACATTTCACGTGGCGCCTTGTAGGCCGCCAGATGCTGCTTGACATGATCGGCCAGCAGGCCGCGATCGAGATCGGCCCCCGGGCGCGGCACCACGAGGGCCGCCACGGCCTGGCCAAAGCGCTCATGCGGCAGCCCGATCACCGCGACATCGGCGATCGCTTCATGCCGGCGGATCACCATCTCCACCTCATAGGGGAAAACCTTCTCGCCACCGGTATTGATCACCGACGAGCCCCGCCCGACCAGGCGAATGTTGCCGTCGGGTTCGACCACGCCAAAATCGCCGGTAACGCAATAGCGCGTATCGCCGACAGTGACGTAGGTCGCCTGGGTCTTTTCAGGATCCTTGTAATAGCCGATGGCGAGATGCCCCTTGATGAGCAGCATGCCGCGATGCCCGGGAACCGTGGTATCGAGCAGGCGCCCGGCATCGTCCATCATCTGCATGACATCGCTGTGGGAGATCACTGCATCTTCGGGAATGCTGTCGCCCCGGCTGTAGGTCTGCACCCCGCGCAGCGCCTCCGACGAGCCGTAATTGTCCGAAAGGACGATTTCGGGCAGATGTCGCAGGATGCCGGCCCGCACCGCGCGCGAGAACTTCGATCCCGACGATATGATCAGTTGCAGGCGGCTGAGATCGTAGCTCGCGGCATTGGCATCGAGTTCGGCCAGCAGCGGCTGGGCAAAGGCATCGCCGACAATGACGAGCGCGTTGACATGATGATCGCTCGCCACGCGCCACAGGGCGGCGGCGTCGAAACGCTGGGAGGCCGTGGTTTCAATCGTCCATCCGGCGTTCATCAGCGACAAGCTCGTGAACAGGCCGGTGGCATGCATGAGCGGGCAGGCAACATAGAGCCGCTTGCCCGAGGGATCGAGCCTGTTGACCACATCGTCGAGACCGGTCGAGGGTGCTTCCCCCAGATAGAAATTCGCCGCCGAACCCAGTGCCTGGATCACCGCGTTCTGCTGCCAGAGCACACCCTTCGGCAGGCCCGTCGTGCCGCCCGTATAGAGCAGCAGCGCATCGTCTCCCGAACGCTCGACGTCGGGCTTCGAGCCCTCGCCGGCGGCCAGCGCGTCATAGGCTTCGGCCCAGTCCGGCACAGGATTGCCGTCGTCTACCGCGATGACATGCTTCAATTGCGGCAGGCTTTCGCGGCAGCGCTCCACCATCGGCGCATAGCTGGCGTGGAAGATCAGGACCTCGGCATCGGCATTGCCGAGCACATGCACCAGTTCGTCGTGCTCGTAGCGGTAATTGATGTTGACGGGAACCAGTCTCGCCTTGAAGCAGGCGACATAGGCCTCGATGAATTCCGGACAGTTGCGCAGATAGACCGCGACCTTGGCCTGGGTTGGGAGCCCCTTGCCGAGCAGGGCGTTGGCGACGGCATTGCTGCGTGTGTCGAATTCGCCCCAGCTCACGCTTCGATCCCCCTGGACCTGGCAGGGCAGGTCGGGGGCGGTTCGTGCTATCGCTTCGTAAATGTCGGCATAGTTCCAGTGCACCCGATATGCCCTCCCCTGGCGCAATCCTGCTTCAACCAGCCTCCAAAGGCGAGTCGGCTAACCTTGCTGGCTCAAAATTGTATCCAGGATACAGCGCGAGTCAATGGATCATTGATCGATAATCGGAACCCGGCGGGCGCATGGCGGAGCCCGCTGGGCTGGCGCATGCTGCATCGGCGGCAGCGCCGATGCCGAGCGGCAAGCGGAACCGGCGCGACGGGCAGGACCGCACCGTCAGACACGCCTTCACAGTAAGCCCGCCGATCGCCACGGCGGTGCCGGCGGGCGAAACGGTTCGGGAGCGAGATCAAAATCCCGCTCATCCGGCCGGAATGGACCGCACGCCCTTGATGAGGGCGATGCGCTCGCCCAGGGTATGGGCAAGCGCATCGGGCGCATCGGACAGATGAAAGTCCAACGTGGCTTCCTCGCCCTCCACGTCGATGGTCAGTCGGGAAACATTCAACCCCAGGCGACGTACGTTGTCGAGGAAACGGGCGAGGATGTTTTCGAGATCGTCACTGCGGATGTGGTAGCGCATCGTCTCACTCCGAAAGCCTGGGCCATGGCCGCTGTTGTGGCCGGATCGCCTCGAAGGCATGGGCGAGCCGCAACACGCCCATGTCGTCGAAGCGTTGGCCGATGATCTGCAGCCCGATCGGCAAACCGTTGCCGGCATAGCCGCAATTGATCGACACCGCCGGCTGTCCGCCCATATTGGCCGAAACCGTGAAGGCGATGTGCTCGAACGGCCTTTGCGGATCGTTGAACGGGGAAGCCCATTCGGCGGGATAGGACGGTTCCGGCGCCGTTGGCGAGATGAGGAAGTCGACACCCTCGAGGGCGCCGTGGATAGCATTGCGCATCGCCTCGATCTGGGCAAAGCCGGTGTAGACGTCACGCCCCGAGAACTCCTTGGCCGTCACGATCCAGTCGAAGATGTAGGGCAGTATCCTGGCCTGCTGTTCCGGCGTCAGGCGGGACACGTCCTCATATCCCCGGGCGCGCCAGAACCGATCGAGCCCCTCGATCATGGTGGGGGTGAGGAAGGGCCTGATCGGCACGATCGTCGCGCCCGCATCGGCCAGCACGGCGGCCGCCTGCCGGACCGCGGCGGCGGTCTCGTCTCCGACCGGCTGGCCGAAGCCCGCTTCCATCCACAGGCCGATCTTCAGACCCGCAACGGGGCGTTCGAGGTCGAGCCAGTCAAGTTCCTCATAGGGCAGGGCCATGGTGTCGCGGCGATCCGGCTTCGACAGGACGGACATATACAGGGCGGTATCGGCAACGCAGCGCGTCATCGGCCCGGCCGCGCGACCGATGAAAGGCGGGTCGATCGGCAGGCGCCCGGCCGATGGCTTCAGGCCGACAAGACCGCACCAGCCGGCGGGAAGCCGGATGGAGCCGCCGATATCCGTGCCTATGTGCAGGGGGCCGTAGCCGGCAGCGGCCGCCGCCGCCGCCCCGGCGCTGGAGCCGCCGGGATTAGCCGACAGATCCCATGGATTGCGCGCCAGCTTGTGAAAGCTGGACAGGCCGGATGAAAGCATGCCGTAGTCCGGCATGGTCGTCTTGGCAATGATCACGCCGCCGGCCTCGCGCGTGCGCGCCGACGGCGGCGCATCGGCGGTGGCAGGCACCAGTTCCACCGCTGCGCAACCAAGCGGTATCGGCGTGCCTTTGGTCGCTATGTTCTCCTTGATCGTCACCGGCACGCCGTCGATCGCGCCGAGGGGTTCGCCCTTGACCCAGCGCGCCTCGGATTCCCGCGCCGCCGCGCGCGCGCCTTCGGGGTCGTAAGCCCACAATGCATTCAGCCGGGGCTCCCAGGCATCGGCGCGTCGGATGACGGCTTCGATCACCTCGACGGGCGAAATCCTCCTGCCGCGATACCCCTCAACGAGGTCCACGGCTGACAAGTCAGCAAGTTCGGTCATGATGGTATTCTCGTTATGTCAGTTTTGCTGCCGCTTGCTCTTGCGGCGCCCCGAAAACGGCTTTGGCACCGCGGCGACGAGGGCTTGCGTGTACGGGTCCTGCGGATTGTCGAATACTTCGCCCGTCGGACCCTGTTCGACGAACCGACCGAGATGAATGACCGCCACACGGTCCGTGATGGCGCGCACGACGCCCAGATCATGGCTGATGAACAGATAGGACAGGCCAAATTTCTCCTGCAGGTCCATCATCAGGTTCAGCACCTGCGCCTGAATTGAAACGTCAAGCGCGGAAACCGGTTCGTCCGCCACGATCAGCGACGGCCTGGTAATGAGCGCCCTCGCAATGGCGACGCGCTGGCGCTGGCCGCCGGAGAATTCGTGCGGATATTTGTCGGCCGAGGCGGCAGGCAGCCCGACGGCGTCAAGCACCTCGGCGACCCGCCGGTTGCGCTCCGCCGCGCTCACGCCGCGCTCCAGGGAAACGACGGGTTCGGAGATGATGGTCCGCACCGTATGCCGGGGGTCGAGCGAGCCATAGGGATCCTGGAAGATCGCCTGAAATCCCTTGCGCGCGTCCCGCAGGCTGGTCCGGTCGAGAGCATAGATATCCTTGCCGCCGATCATGATCTGCCCGGATTGCGGGCGCTCCAGCCCCATGACGGCGCGCGCCAGCGTGGATTTGCCGGAGCCGCTTTCGCCGACGATTCCCAGGCTTTCGCCCGGCGCTATCTCGATGCTGACGCCGTGCAGGATGCGCAGCCATTCCTGCTTGGAGAAGATCGAGGGACGCGGCAGCCGATACTCCCGCACGACATCGGTGACCTTGAGGAGGGGCTGGGTCATGGGCGTACCAGGCTTTCACAGGGATGCAGGCAGGCGGCGCGATGCTCGATGCCTTCATTGGTTGATAGAAGGTCAAGCGCCGGCATGGACTGCCGGCAATCGTCCCGCACGAAACCGCAACGGTCGGCAAAGGTGCAATAGGGCGGTCGCTCGAACGGGTCCGGCACGACGCCGGGGATCGCCGTCAGCCGCGGCCGGCCGGCCCCCGCCGGCCGGGGCATCAGCCCGGCGCCATGCGGCGAGGCGGCGAACAGGCCGCGGGCGTATGGATGCGCCATCCGCGCGAACACATCGTCGGTACGGCCGGTCTCCACGACACGGCCGGCATACATGACCGCGATCCGGTTGGTCATTTCCGATACCACGCCGAGATCGTGGGTGATCAGCATGAGCGTCATGCCGGTATCGTCGATGAGATCGTTCAACAGGTCGAGAATCTGTGCCTGGACCGTGACGTCCAGCGCTGTCGTCGGCTCGTCGGCGATCAGCAGGTCCGGTTCGCAGGCGATCGCCGTCGCGATCATCACGCGCTGCCGCTGGCCGCCGGACAACTGGTGCGGATAGAGATCGAGGTTGAAGCGCGGCGCGGGCAGGCCGACCTTGTCGAGCAGCAGCCGGGCGCGCTTTTCCGCATCGGCCCGCGTTTCGCCCAGATGCAGGATACGCCCCTCGGCGATCTGCGCGCCGATCGGCTTGACCGGGTTGAGCGCGGTCATCGGCTCCTGGAAGATCATCGCCATCCGTCTTCCGCGAAACTTGCAGAAGGTTTCCTCCGACATCTTCGCCAGATCGTGCCCGTCGAAGATCAACTCGCCGCGCACGCGCATCTTCTGCGGCAACAGGCCCATCACGGCGAGCGCCGTGATCGATTTGCCGCTCCCCGATTCGCCGACAATGCCGAGCCGCTCACCGCGGCCAAGCTCCAGATTGGTGTTGGCGATGATGTCGATCTTGGTGTCGCCGATGGGCAGTTCGACCGACAGGTCGGCCATACGAAGCAGGGGTTGTGTCATCTTTGGCGCCTTACTTTCGGATCGAGAATATCGCGCAGGCCGTCACCCAGCAGATTGAGGCCAAGCACGGCGAAGGTGATCGCCAGGCCGGGGAAAATGGCCAGCCATGGGGCGTCGTAGATGAAGGTCTGGGCGTCGTTCAGCATCTTGCCCCAGCTCGGCATGGGAGGCTGGGCGCCGAGGCCGACATAGGAAAGCCCCGCCTCGGCGACGATCGCCAGCGCGAACTGGATGGTGACCTGTACCAGCAGCACGTGGTTGATGTTCGGCAGGATGTGGAGCGCGGTGATCGCCGTATCGCTGCGGCCGGCGCAGCGGGCGGCCTGCACGTATTCTCGCTTCCACAGACCCATCGACGCGCCGCGTGTCACGCGGGCGAAAACCGGGATGTTGAAGATGCCGATGGCGATCATGGCGTTCACCGCGCCAGGACCGAAGATGGCGGTGATGATGACCGCCGTCAGCAGGGCGGGAAAGGCGAAGGCGAGATCGCTCATGCGCATCACCACGCCGTCGATCCAGCCGCCACGCGCGGCGGCCACCGCACCGAGCGGAACGCCGATGCCGGCGCCGACAACGACGGCCACGATCGATACCGCGATCGAGTTGCGGGCGCCGACCATGATCATCGACAGGACGTCACGCCCGAAATTGTCGGTGCCGAACCAGTGCCGGAGGCTCGGCGCCTGAAGCTTTTCGGCAAAATTCAGGGCGGTGGGCGAGAAGGGCGTCCAGACGAAGGACACCAGCGCCATGGCGATCAGGATGAAGGTGACGATCAGTCCGATCACGAGGTTCCGGCTGGCCAGCACCCTGACGACGATGCCTGGTTCCGCCGCAATGGCGGTGTTGGATGCGTTGCTCATCAGTGCCCCCCATTGGAAAGTCGCGGATCGAGATAGCCGTAGACCAGATCGACCACGAAATTCACGATGATGACGGATGCGGCCAGGAGCGTTACCAGGGACTGCACGGTCACCAGATCACGCTGCGCGATGGCCTGAAACACCAGGCGTCCGATGCCCGGCAGGTTGAAGACGTTCTCGATGATGATCGTTCCGGCCAGCAGGAAGGAGAATTGCAGGCCGACAATGGTCACCACCGGGATAAGCGCATTGGGCACGGCATGTTTCCACAGGGCCGCCGAGCGGCTGAGGCCCTTGGCGCGCGCGGTGCGGATGAAATCCTCGCCGAGCGTCTCGATCACCGCCGACCGGGTGACGCGTCCGAGGATCGCAGCCAGCGGCAGGCCGAGCGCCAGAGCAGGGAGCACGAGCGAGCGCAGGCCGTTCCAGATGCCGTCATCCCAGCCGGAGAAGCCGGATGCCGGAAACCAGAGCAGCTTGAGCGCGAACAGCAGGATCAGCAGCAGGGCGAGCCAGAAGTTCGGGATGGCGACGCCGATCTGGGCGATGCCCATCGCAATCGTGTCGCCGATCTTGCCCCGGTTGGCGGCGGCGTAGACGCCGATGACGATGGCGCCGAAGATCGAAATGAGCATGGACATGAGGGCCAGAGGCACGGTGACCATGATGCGCGGGCCGAGCAATTCGGAAATCGGTACGGAATAGGTGATGCTGGTTCCGAAATCGCCCACGAAGAAGCCGCCGATCCACTGGAGATAGCGCAGCCACATCGGCTGATCAAAGCCGAGTTGCCTGTGCAGCGCCGCCACCGTTTCGGGTTCCGCGTTCATACCCAGGATGATGAGGGCCGGATCACCGGGCAGGACCTGCATCAGCATGAACACGACGATCGAAGCCACCAGTGTCGTCACCATCAACGACAGCAGACGGCCGCTTATAAAGGAAATCATCACAGCCTCCCAAATGAGCATCGGTCGCGGCCGTTGAGGCCGCGTACCGGCGCCAGCCCGGCGCTCACCCTCCAATCGGTGAGCGCCGAACCCGCCCTATTCTTCCCAGTATGCCTGCGTAACGTCGTCGGCGGGTACGGGCATGTTGACCCACAGGCCCTTCACCTTCTTGTTCCAGACACCGATTTTGGGGAAGGCGTAGAGGAACACGTTCGGTTCGTCGGCCGACAGCTTGCGCTGAAGCTGGCCGAGGAGGTCCATCTGCTGTTCCTCGCTGGAGGCTTCCGTGAACGCCTTGTAGAGCGCCTTGTATTCCGGATTCTGGTAGTTGAAGTAGTATTTGTCGCGAGCATAGATATCCAGGTCGCGCGCCTCGGCATGGTTGATGATCGTGGCGTCGAAATCCGACCCCCTGAAGACCTGTTCAAGCCATTGCGGGAATTCGAGCGGCACGAGGTTCGCCCTGATGCCGACTTCCGCCAGCATCGCCGCGATGATCTCGCCACCGCGGCGCGCATAGGTCGGAGGCGGCAACTGGATGGTCATCTCGAACCCGTCCGGCACGCCGGCGGCCTGCAACAGTTCCTTGGCCTTGGCCGGATCGTAGGCATAGGCGTCGTTGAGATCGACATAGCCCGGCTCGATCGGCGTGTAGTGGGAACCGATCGGCGCCCCGAACCCGGAATAGGTGCCTTCGGCAACGGACTTGCGGTCGATCGCATGGGCCAGAGCCTGGCGCACGCGAACGTCGTCGAAGGGTTTGCGGGCATTGTTCAGGGCGAGCACGACCTTGCCCGACGTGCTGCCGATCTCGACCTGCAGATTGGCGTCGTTCTGGAACCGGTTGACCAGTTCGGGCGCCTGGAACGAGGTGAAGGCATCGACATCGCCGGCCTGAATGGCCGCCGCCGCCGCCGACGGGTCGGAAATGAACTTGAACGTCACCTGGCTGAGCTTTGCCGCCGTGCCCCAGTAGTCGGGGTTCTTTTCCAGCACGACCTTGTCGCCCTTCACCCATTCCTTGAACTTGAACGGGCCGGTGCCAACAGGGTTGGTCTTGTTGTCGGCCACGGAGTCCGGCGACATCATGACGGCATCGCCCCAGGCCATGTTGAACAGGAAGTTCGAGGTCGGCCGCTTCAGCGTCACCACCGCCGTCGCGGCATCCGGGCACTCGGTCTTCTCGATCGGCTCGAACAGGCCCTTCTGGGCGTTGGTGGAATCCGGCGCAACCGCGCGCTCATACGAGAACTTCACATTCGAGCAATCGAAGGACGAGCCGTCATGGAACTTGACGCCCTGGCGGAGCGTGAACGTGTAGGTTTTCTGGTCGTCGGACACGGTCCAGCTCTCGGCCAGCAGCGGCTGGACCGATCCGTCCTGCATCACCCGCACCAGTCCTTCATAAAGATTGGTATAGGTGATGTAACGGATCGGGGCTGCAGCGCCGGCCGTGGGATCGAGGCCTGGCGGCTCCAGTGTCTGGCCGATGGTAAGCGTGTCCTTTGCCGACGCCGTACCCATCGACATCGCGATAAGGCCGGCGGCTAACCCCCATTTCAGTGCGCTACGCATATACACTCCCTCCCGGGTTGATTGTTGTCAGAACTCAGATCGGTCTTCCACCGTCGACGCCCAGGGCAATCCCTGTGATCGTCGAGGCTTGTGGCGAGGCGACGAAAGCGGCCGCCTCGGCCGAGTGGTATGGGTTCGCGGAACTTCTGCCGAACCTCCTATAGCCTAACCGTGATGGACCGATATGGTCTTCATGGTCGCAAACCCATAAAGCGCCTCGAAGCCCTTTTCCCGGCCATGGCCTGATTTCTTGACGCCGCCGAATGGCAGCTCGACGCCGCCGCCGGCGCCGTAATTGTTGATGAATACCTGGCCCGCCTGGACCGCGCGGGCCAGACGGAACTGCCGGCCACCATCGCCTGTCCAGATGCCGCAGACAAGCCCATAAGGCGTGCCGTTGGCCAGCCGAACGGCCTCCTCCTCGTCATCGAAGGGCATGATGACCTGCACCGGGCCGAAGATTTCCTCCTGCACGACGCGATGCTCGTGCGGAACGTCGCGCAGCAGCGTCGGCGCGACATAGGCGCCGCCGGCCGGGGCATCGTCGACGACGGCGCCCTGCGCGGCGACCTTCAGCCCGTCGCGAACGGCGTCGTCGAGAAAACCTTCCACGATCGCCTTCTGACGCTGCGAGACGACCGGACCGACGGCCAGGTCGCGGTCGGCGGGACCCACGTTCAGCGCGCGGTATCGTTCACTCATCCGCGCGACCACCTCTTCATAGACCGGGCGCTCGACAAGGATGCGCGACGAGGCGGAGCAGGTCTGGCCGGCATTCTGAATGCCGGCATTGACGAGAAAGGGAACGGCACGGTCGATATCGGCATCGGCGAAAACCACCTGGGCCGACTTGCCGCCGAGTTCGAGCGTCACCGGAACGGCATGCCGGGCGGCGGCGGCCTGCACCATTTCCCCCGTGCGCACGGAACCTGTAAAGGAGATGTGGTTGATATCGGGATGGCCGGCCAGTGCCGCGCCCGCCTCCGCACCATAGCCGGTAACGATGTTCACCGCACCCGCCGGCAATCCTTCTTCCTCGGCGATCCGGGCGAATTCCAGGATGGTCAGGCACGCTTCCTCGGCCGGCTTGACGACGGCGGCGTTGCCCATGGCCAGGGCCGCGCCTAGGCTGCGGCCAAGGATCTGCATCGGATAGTTCCAGGGAATGATGTGCCCGGTTACGCCATGCGGCTCATAGACCGTCAGCACCGTGAAACCGTTCTGGTAGGGAATCGTGTCGCCATGCACCTTGTCGGCGGCGCCGCCATAGAACTCGAAGTAGCGCGCCAGCGCCACCACATCGGCGCGCGCCTGCGTCAACGGCTTGCCGACGTCTCTGGCCTCCAGTTCGCTCAGCAATTCCACATGGCGCAGCACCGCGGCTGAAATCCGGCTCAGGATGCGGCCGCGCTCGGTGGCGGTGAGACGCCCCCATTCCCCTGCCAGCGCTTCGCGCGCCGCGCCCACGGCCAGATCGACATCCTCTTCGGCCCCTCGGGCCAGTTTTGCGAATTCGATGCCGGTCGACGGGTCGAAGACGCCGAATTGCTCGCCGCTGACCGCATCGACCCACTTGTTCGCTATGAAATTGCCGTAGGTCTTCACATTATGTCCCGATGGATGTCCCGATGGTCGCCTGCCGCTTGGCAAGCAGTGTTTTCAATCGCATGGTGGTCGCGTCGATATGCGCCCGGGCGACGCGTTCGGCCGCATCGGGATCGCGCCTGCGGATCGCATCGAGGATTTCACCATGATCGGCGACCGCGGAACTCGCCCTTTCGCTGGACAGGGCGAGCGCCGGCGCGAACACCTGGGACGTCATGTGCAGCAGCGGCACCAGCGGCGCCAGGGACACGTTGCGCGCCGCCTCGATGATCGTCAGATGGAATTCGACATTGGACTGGGTATAGGCGCTGGCGTCCCAGTTCTTGACGACTTTTTCCTGCCACTCGACCAGCTTGGCCAGCTTCCTGATCTCGGCCTGGGTCGCGCGCTCGGCGGCACTGCGCGCCGCGACGCCATCCATCGCCTCGCGCACGGCATAGGCATCCAGAAGCTTCGGCAGGTCGGCGGTCGCCACCCTCACGCCGCTGCCCGGCTTGTTGACGACAAGGCCATCGCGCTCCAGAACCCGGAAGGCCTCGCGGAGCGGCGTGCGGCTGATGCCGAATTCCGCGGCAACCCGCTCCTGGCGAAGCGTCGCGCCGGGAGGATATGCCCCGGCATAGATTCGTTCGCGCAGCGCCTGGGCTACCTCGTCCAGGAGGCGCGACTGGCTGCGCCATTCGATTGCTTGGCTCATTGATCCTTCCTGAGATCGCCGCACAACTGTATCCAGGATACAGAATTTGTCAAACACTCTGCGGTGCGGGCGAGCGATTTTCCGGCCCGTTGAATTCCGGAACCCCGATAGCGCGGCACACATGAGGCCGGAAACCGACCGGCGGACGCCGCGCCGAAACGGATGGAATTCATGGCCCGGCTCAAAGCCGTCACCCCCGGCCTTCCATCTCCGCCAGCAGCCGGAGAAGCTTGCTGCCTTCATCGCGGTTTACGGCCACCATGAAAAGCGCCGGGGCATCGGTGGCGCCAGCGGGGGCACTCTATACACCTTCACCCCGCACCCGTCAGCCGCCACCGGAACACCCTTTCACGATCGCCCCTACCATGATCACACTGTGCGCGTCGCCCATTATGGGCCTAATCTGCATCGGCAAATGAAAACCGGCCTGTCACAGGTCGCTGCGGGCCAGATTCCCGGCCTTGCCGGGACCGAGGACAGGTGTCGGTCCCGCGAGCTTCCTGGCCTGCGATCTGGCATGCGCGACTCGGGAACAGGGAACACGATGGACAATCGACAACCCGTTCGGCACGAGGTTGTCACCCATGTCTTAGGTACGATCTGTTACCCATGTCTCCGGGTTGTACATCCGGGCCGTACATGTGAAGCGTGGCGCACCCGACAGGATTCGAACCTGTGACCTCTGCCTTCGGAGGGCAATCCAGATCATTGAAAAGATTATGAAATTCAATCTTTTCAGATATTTAGCATCGCTCACCATCGCCACAGATCGCTCGAAATCGCTCCTGAGTGTGCCAAAATTGTGCCAGACTTATTGGTCCCCTGCATGAGGCGTCCAGCCGAGTCTCTCTTCGATAACAGCACGATAGGGCGTTGTAATCTGAACGGGAGCACGCCTGACATATCGCTCGGCAATCGCTCGCGTCTCACCTTCCAACCCATCAAGGCTATCGATTACCTGACCGATATCCGGAATACGGCCACTTTCGCCCATGAATCGCGGCTTTAAGGCCGTCCAGATAACGGCATCAAGGCCGCGCCCTGTTGCCCATGCCTCAATCACTGATACTTCGCGATGATCGGACGTCCGGCCCGCGCTCCAATAGCCGACGGAGTACGGAATATTCGCCTCTCTTATATCTTCGCGTTCGGCAAGCGCCGCTATCGCCTCATCCAGGTCATCCAGCGCAAGCGCTTTCCAGAGTACGGTCGTTTCCGGCGCTTCCGGCGTGACCACGAGCGTCACGCGATTGTCCTTTGAGACGCGCGTAAACTCGATCGGCAATGCAGGGCCGTCCTGCGCCCATTCTCCGGCCTCAACCGGCAATGTGCGCGGGTCCCAACACAGCGATCCCCATCCCAGACAAACAATCATGGAATCACGCGTGATCTGTTTTTATATATCATACCCATAGTGTGATATGCTATTATAGATCATTGCTAGACTCAAGCCTTGAATCTGTGATATGCTAAATTATATCGAAAGGCTTGAATGATATAGAATAGCAGATCATGAACTACGCAACGCAGGACATAGTCGAAGCGCTCAAGCGCGCCAGAGATGCCAAGGGCCTCAGCCAGAGGGCCTTAAGCAAGCGCACGGGCGTGCCGCAAAGCCATATTTCGAAGATCGAAAACGGCAACGCCGATATCCGCCTGTCCAGCCTGATTGAACTGGCCCGCGCTCTTGATCTGGACGTCAAACTTGTCCCGCGCAAGGCCGTCCCCGCTGTCGAAAGCGTCGTGCGCAGCACGGCACCCACCGTCCCGGCAACGCCAGCGATCAAGGAACTCAACCGCAATCTCGATACCGTCAAAGCCCTGCGGATCGCCTATCCGGAACTAAATGAGCTTAAGAAGCTGCAAGAGAGCTTCCAGACCCTCAGAAATATCGGCAATATTGGCAAGGAGCTGGAGTCGCTCCGCAACATCGGAAAGCCGATTCGCGAGCTGCAACAAGCCTATAAAAGCATTTCCGAAGCTGGCCAGCGCACCGCCGAACAGCTAAGGGCCGTCCAGGACGCCGCAAAGATTCCGGCGGAGCAGCTTCAATCCCTTCGCGAAGCGGTCAACGCTGCGCAAAACCTTCGTAACAGACTCGTCCACGACATTCCGCAAACGTCACTCCCGCGTCCGGCTTACAGCCTGGACGACGATGAAAACGGGGAGGAAGTCGATGGCTGATGTCTCCGTTCTCAACGTGAAGCTTTATGGCGAGCCTATCGGCACGCTGACCAATGTCGGCGGTGACCGCACGCTCTTTTCCTTCACCGACGACTACATCAATAACGAAAGCCGCCCGGCACTCGGCCTTGCCTTCAAGGACGATCTCGGCCAGCTGATCTCCAAATGGCCGGTCACACAAAAGCGGCTCGTGCCGTTCTTTTCCAACCTGCTGCCCGAAGGCCACCTGCGCGAATATCTGGCGCGGCTTGCAGGAGTAAATCCCGAACGCGAGTTTTATCTGCTCTGGGCGTTGGGCCGCGACCTGTCCGGCGCGATCACCGTCGAACCTGCCGATGGTGAGACCTGGCCGCCCGGTTTGGATGAAGACAGTCCCGAGGCCACCGATAAGAAACGCGAAAACGCGCTGCGCTTTTCACTTGCGGGCGTCCAGCTAAAATTCTCGGCAGTGCATAACGACCGCGCCAATAAAGGCCTGACGATTCCGGTATCCGGCGTTGGTGGCTCGTGGATCGTCAAGTTGCCGTCGCTCCGCTATGAGGGCGTCCCCGAAAACGAGTATTCGATCCTGACGCTCGCCCGGCAGGTCGGAATCGATGTGCCGGAGATTTCGCTGATCGATGTTGAAGCCATCGAAGGCCTGCCGGAAGGCATTGGCGATCTGAAAGGGCAGGCCTTTGCGATCAAGCGTTTTGATCGTACCGAAGAAGGTCCCGTCCATACCGAGGATTTTGCACAAGTCTTCAGGGTCTATCCCGAGGAAAAATACGGCAAGGCCAGCTACCGCAATATCGCCACCGTCCTCGCTGCGGAGACCGGCGAGACCGGCGTCGAAGAATTTATCAGACGGCTGACCTTCTGCACCCTGACCGGCAATGCCGATATGCATCTGAAGAACTGGTCGCTGATCTATCCGGACAAACGCACGCCTGCGCTCTCTCCGGCCTATGATCTCGTTTCCACGATTCCCTACATCGCAGACGAGGAAGCGGCCCTGACCTTCGCCCGCACAAAACGCTTCGACGGGTACACGCTCGACGAACTGTCCTATCTTGCGAGCAAGGCAGGCTTGCCGGAAACCCCGGTGATCAACACGGCCAAACAGACCGTCGAACGCTTCCGCGACGTCTGGGAAAGAGAAAAGAGCCATCTACCGCAAGACAAGCGCGTCACAGAGGCTATCGACCGCCACCTCGAAAAGCTGCCGATTGCTGCCGTCTGAGAAATGCCCCAACACGCATCGCACTACAGCGATTTCTGCGCGACACAGATAACCGGCATCGCCGAACTTCTGCCGTCCGAAGTCACGATCAAGACGCGAACCATGCCGCGTCCAGTGACAGCACTCATGCGCCAAGGTCGCATAGTACCCTTCGGCACTGAAGAACGACCCGAAGAGCGGCATCTGGATACGGTCCATATGCGGCTGATAGTACGCACTCGTCCCGCCATGGCTGATATCGGCACCGAGCGCTTCAAAGAAACGCTCGGCGGCTTCAATCCGCTGATCGGGATTAAGACCGCTTTCGACCTGCGCATAAAAATGCGCGGGCAGACCGTCGATCTGCTCGACATTAAAAACGCTGTATCCCTTCATGAACGGAATGGCGCGCTCGACATCGTCGCCGCTTTGCTCATCAAGCTCGGTCTTGACGATCGTGTTGGCGTAGACGACCGGCGAAGCTTTCTCGCCCTTGCGGACACAGCCGCCCAGCTCCAGCGCCTGTTTGAAGGTCATCCAGATCGGCGCGGCATAGCCGCGATCCATCGCCGATGCCCAGAGGGTCAGCACGTTGATCCCCGAATAGGCCTGACCGCCCCAGCGCAGGGGCCGCGAGACCGGTCCGGCGGCATGGCCTGCCTGCCATGGCTGCGTCCAGGGCTTCACGCCCTTTTCCAGCGCTGTAATGATCTGATCGGTAATGCGGCTGTAGATGTCAGGTCGCTTATTGTCCTTGTAAGCCATGATGGTTCTCCTTTCGCTTTGTTTTGCGGACGCGAAAGAAGAGGACGGGCGGACAAGCGGCGCGGTCACCGAAGGGAAACGCCAAGGCGCGTTGACGGCGCTGCGCGCCCGGCCCAATGATGCGTCAAAACCGAAAAACGAAGCGAAGAACCATCACCGCACCAAATGCGACTATGGACGATCCAGACAAAGGCCGCGTGGGACGATCTGAACAAGCAGGGAACCTTGCGGGCTACCCGCCAGCATCAGTCTGAAGACTGGCCGGACGCCTATGAGTGGATCACAGGCCAGCTGACGAAACGGATCGGCCCTCCGCCGCACAAGGATGCGGCACCCCTATGGGGCTGGGCGCAATATGCGGGTGAAGACAAAAAGCGTCCCGACATTCGGCGGCTCCGTCACTACTGGAGTCCAGGCGTTCATGTCATGATCGAATGCGATCTGCCGGACAGCGATGTGATGCTCTCCGACTACGATGCGTGGCACATCGCCCTGAACCACAGCTATCTCGAACTCACGGCAGAAGAGCTGGAATCCTACCTCGCCGACCGCCAGCGTTACGATCGGCAGCCCACACAGGAACGCCTCGATGATCTGCGCCAGCGCTATTACCGCAGCTGGGAACGCATCATCGACATGCATGAACTGACCGAACCGGACTGGCATCCGATGCAAAAGAAATCGGTCCAGGCCTGCTTCTGGGAACTGAAGCTGACGGATGTGAAGTCCGCAAAGCAATTCAGCGCCAAAGCAAGACAGGCCTAGCCGTCACCGGACCTGTCCTTGCGCCACCGTTCCGCGATCATGACAGGTTTGCCCCGAAGCTCCTGCTCGATGTATGCGGCCACGACTTTCCGTGCGAACTCGTCAGGCGTCAGCCCTGCAACGGGATCGGCACCGATACCGAGAAAGCTGCGATAGCCGGTCTCGCTCAGAAACGGCCTATCGATATCGACAGCCGTCACCGAAAAGCCCGGCCAGAAATAAACGCTGGCACCGATGCCGAAGAAGCCTTCAAGCGACACGCGCACTGCCATGCCGTCAACATCGATGACGAACACGCCATTCTGCCCGTAAAGCAGAACCGCACCTGAAGGTGCCGAACATAACCGCACCTGAAGGTGCCGAACATAACCGCTCCAAGATGCAACCCGGCGCATCGTCATTGGCAATGATTCCCGGCTCACCGCGATTAAGCCGCAAGGCAAGCCGCCGCGCTTCACGCCTTAACTCCATCGTGGAATCGACATTGGCATCCAGCATGGCTGCATGATGCTGCCGGATCAGAAGCCGCATGAACGGAACGGCCTCATCCATCGTGTCCGGCAAATGTCCGGTTTCACGCTCGAAGCGGTGAGCGCGATTAGCGCCCTCCGCATCGGCAAGCAGGCCGTCAAAGCCAAGCTGTGAACTATCCAGACTCATGCCGCACCTCCCGCCGTATCGGCGGCAAGCGCACGCGGACATTCGGTGATGCACCCGGCAGAGCGCGAAGCACGCGCATAGGCACCTAGTGTATGGATGAAGTCCTCCGGATTTGTCTTGTACTGACTGAAGACAGCGATGTTCATGCCGCTCAGGATGCTCGCTACCGTCTTCCTCGTGAGCGTGGTCGCTTCGGCAATCTTGCCGATCAGATCGTATTTCACCGCAGAATGGATGGACGCTTTGTGCGTCACGGTCGATGACTCTGAAACTTTGAATGAATCACCTTTCTTCACTGCTTCATATGAAGCCTGGTCCTGCTGCTCGCCGGAAACGATGTTGTACTGGGCCGCACCACATCTTCGGTATTGACCGGATTGATGTTCAATCCGAGACGCCGCTTGCGGTGATCGATTACCCGCTTCAACAAAGTCAGTTCGCGCTTGACCGTCCCCGGCGCGACTTCTTCAAGCCGCCGGTCGCGATAATCCTCAAAATGCTCCGGCCTGAGATTGACGGCGGCATGAGCGCAGAGCGCAGTTTCATGGCGCAGGAACCGCTCCAGCCGCGCCGTCTCCGCCACCCGCGAAGCCTCTCCCGGCCTGCCCGCTGTCACTTCTTTCAGATAGAGGCGAACCAGATCGCCAAGTGTGGTCTGACGCCCCGCGCTCTGGTCAACGAATTGACCGCGATCCATTTCGGATTCGATCTTGCGCGCCCATGCCTCTGCGTCCTTGCGCGTGCGCATGGTCGCGGTCTGATGCGGCCAGCCCTTACGCCTGACCTGGACGTGCCACTGATAGGGGCCTTTCTGTCTAATGCTTGCCATGACGGAGTCTCACGGGATTATGTCTAGTGTGCCAGAATTGTGCCAATAAATACAGACCGCCCTGCGCTAGGGCGGAACACCAAAATAAATAACTGATTTTATTGAGAGTTTTGGCGCACCCGACAGGATTCGAACCTGTGACCTCTGCCTTCGGAGGGCAGCACTCTATCCAGCTGAGCTACGGGTGCGCAGGGTTGGCGCTTTCAAGGGCGGCCGGCGCGGCCGATGCCGCAGGGCCCGGCGCCAGGCCTGCACAACGCCCTGCCGGGCGCTGATCGCATCCGTGTAGACGAAACCCGCCCGCCCTTCAACGTCAAAACGCCCTTCAACGCCAAAACCCGCGCCAGAGCCAGAACCCGGTTCCGCGCCCGAAGGCAGCCTCGGCGTGCAAGGCGTCGGGCCCTCCGGGCGGACCGGGCCTTCGGCGCGCCGTAGCAATTGATGATTTTTTATGCTTCTCGCGGCCAGTTCGCGGCGCTACACTCGTCTTCCGGCGCAACCCGGCACCCGGCTGGCGGCGGTCGCGGACGTCTTCGGAAACCCGTTTCCCGGCTTCGTCCCCGGCTCCGTCCAAGGCTTCGTCCCCGGCTTCATCAAGGTGGATCCGCCCGCGGCCAACAGCCCGGATGCTGCTTGCGCCAAACACAAAAAAGCAGAGGTAATAAATGAGCCTGACCATTTCCGGAAAACAGATGAATGTCGGCGATGCGCTGACCAGCCGAATCTCCGAGCGGATCGACGAAGCGGTCGAGAAATATTTCGGCCACGGCTATTCCGGACGCGCGACGCTCGAAAAGGATGGCAATTGGTATGATTGCGACCTGATGATCCATCTCGCCAGCGGTGCCGAACTGCAGGCGACGGCCCGTTCGGGCGACCCCACATCGAGCTTCGAGGATGCCGCCGACAAGATCGAAAAACGCCTGCGCCGATACAAGCGCCGGCTCAAGGACCATCATGCCGGCGGCAAGGTGAAGAGCGATCAGGCCTTCTATTCGGTGGTCGAGTCGCCGGCCGGCGACGAGGAGATCAGCGAGGATTTCAACCCGGCCATCATCGCCGAATCGACGACTTCCGTGAACCGCCAGACGGTTGCCCAGGCGGTCGTTCAGCTTGACTTGACGGACTATCCGTTCGTCGTGTTCAAAAATGCTGCCAATGGCGAGACGAATGTTGTATACCGGCGCAGTGACGGCAATATCGGGTGGATCGATCCCTCGCGGGGAAGTTGAGCGGAGCCGAACGGAAAAAGTGAACGGTGCGGGTGTGGATTTTCCCGCCCGCCGCGTTACAAGGCGTGACAATCATCCGGCTCCACACGGCCGAAAAACGGGAAACGGTTTACCATGGACCTTACCGATCTGATCGGTCCGCAGGACGTCCATACCGGCGTCAAGGCAAGCTGCAAGAAGTCGCTGCTGCAGGAACTGGCGGCAAAGGCGTCGAAAAAGACCGGCATTGCCGCCGAGACGATCTTCGCCACCCTGCTCGAGCGCGAGAAGCTCGGCTCGACCGGGATCGGCAACGGCATCGCCATCCCCCATGGCAAGATCGCCGGACTGCCGAAGATCATCGGCCTTGCCGTCACGCTCAACGAGCCGGTGGCTTTCGAGGCGCTCGACGATCAGCCCGTCGACATCGTGTTCCTGCTGCTGGCGCCAGATGATTCCGGCGCCGACCATCTCAAGGCGCTGGCCCGCGTCGCCCGCGTCCTCAAACAGCCCAACATGCTGGCGAAACTGCGCGGCGCCGACGGCAATGCGGCACTGTATGCGCTGCTGTCCGAAGCCGAGACCTCGCACGCCGCCTGAGTGAATTGCCTGAGCGGGCCGTCCGCAAGGAGGAGCGCAGGGGGCAGGGCTGATTTTCCGCCGAACCGTCCGTATCGCTATGGCGTGAAACGCAGCCTTGCATAGAGCACGTCGATGACGTCGCCCTTGCCGGAGGAATCGGCCAGTGCCGTGATGTCGGTGTTGAGCGCCAGAAAGGCGCGCAGCCCCGCATCGGACACTTTCGACAGGTCCATCGAGAACAGGATCAGTTCGGGCTGCTGACCGACGCGGAACCGCTTGCGTCCGCAAACCCCCTCGCCGCCGATCTCGCATTCGACGGCAAATTGCGCCGGGCCGCTCATGCCGGACTTGGCGAGAAACTCGACCGTCACCGTCTTGCCCATCACCTGCTGCAGAACGCCCCGTTCGAGTTCCAGCAGGATCGGCTCGGCATTGCCGGCGCCGCTGCGCACCGATTGCAGGCGCAGGATCTGTTCGTTCTGCCCGGTCTTGAGCTCGGCCGTGCCGCGCCCGGCCGTCACCAGCGCCGAAAGATCGGTCGGCTCGAGCAGGGTGATCGTCGCATTGCCGTCGTCGCCGACCTGGGTCTGGCCGACGGGGCCGGGCGATTCCCGCGTCGATGCGGCGGGATTGTCGCCCGACAGGTTGGTGAAGATCGCATAGAGGATCCACAGCACCACCAACAGAATGCCGAGCACCAGCGCGATCGGCCACAGCCTGCGCAGGATCGGGTTCTTGCGGCGATAGACCGAATAGGCCTCGCGAACCTCGCCCATGCCGGCATCGGAACCGCTGCCGTCTGCGGCGGCGTCCGTCGAGCCGGGTGCGTCCGCCATGTCGCGGCTGGCGAAGAAGTCCGCGTTGCCGGCGGGGTCGAGATCCGGCGGCGCGTCACGCCGTCCGGGCCGGGGCGCAAACGGCGGCATGGATTGCGCCCCGTCCGATGAAGGCGGCATTCCCTGGGCGAAAGGATCGCTTTCGCCCGGCCGGTCTTCTTCCGCCGCATCGCTGGAAAAGGGCGGCGGCGCCGGGAACAGCGGCGCCGGATCGTAGTCATCGAGGCCGAGCCCATCACCATTGCCGCTGCCATTGCCATTGCTTGGCGGGCGTTGTCCGTCTTCCAGGACCATGGGACTGGCCGGAGGCGCCGCCGGCGGCTGCATCGGTGCCGGCGTCCGTGGCCGCGCGGTGCCGAGGCTCGCCTGCTCCAGCATGGCGAGGACGGAATTGGCCCGCTCCGCCTGGGAGGCGGGAGTTTCCGGCTGCGATGGTGCCGAGAGAGGGGCCGAGGGCGGGACAGGTGGCGCGGGCGGTATCGGCAGCCGGTCGGCGGGTTCGTCGCTTTGCGGCTCGGACGCCGGTGCCGGCTCGGCAATCGCTTGCGGAACCGGTTCAACGACCGGCTCCGGTTTCGATGCGGCTGCGGCCGGTGCATAGGCATCCTCAATGCGCGCGATCGAGGCTTCCAGCCGACGCACCTGTTGCTGCTTGGCTTCTTCTGCAGCCCCCGGGGACTTTGCGAGCATCTTTGACAGTGCATTGCGGGAAGACTGATAGACCCGCCGGCGCACCGCCGGATCGGCGTCGTTCTGATTCTGCAATGCCTGTTTTATGAGCGCCTCAAAATTCGCCAAGAAACGCTTTCCCCTCGATTTGCATATCCGTTGTTATCGTTTAGCAGTTTGTGTCCTATCCTGCCACATTGCTTTCGGCGGCCCGGTCATAAAGTAGAACGGCGGGACAGGACCAGAGGCCATCTTGATTTGCGCCCATCCGACAGATATTGACGCTTACGAAAACGTAAGAACGGAGAGACCATGCTACCGCCCATTCTCAAGGACGATCTGGCCCTGCCCGTGGTGGGGGCGCCCCTGTTCATCATCTCCCATCCTCCCCTGGTGATCGCCCAGTGCAAGGCGGGGATCGTCGGTTCCTTCCCCTCGCTCAACGCACGGCCGATCGGGCAGCTCGATGACTGGCTTTCCGAAATCACCGAAGAACTTGGCGATCACAAGGCGAAGACCCCCGAGAGCAAGACCGCTCCCTTCGCCGTCAACCTGATCGTGCACAAATCCAACAACCGGCTGGAGGAAGACATCAGGCTGGTGGTGAAGCACAAGGTGCCGATCGTCATCACCTCGCTCGGCGCCGTGCCGGAGATCAACCGGGCCGTCCAGTCCTATGGCGGCATCACCCTGCACGACGTCACCGTCCAGCGCCATGCCCATTCGGCGATCGACAAGGGGGCGACCGGCCTGATCTGCGTTGCCGCCGGCGCCGGCGGGCATGCCGGGCGGCTGTCGCCCTTCGCGCTCATCCAGGAGACCCGGGCCTGGTTCGACGGGCCGATCCTGCTGTCGGGCGCGATCGCCAATGGCGGCGCGGTGCTGGCGGCGCAGGCGATGGGCGCCGACATGGCCTATATCGGCTCGCCCTTCATCGGCACCGACGAGGCGCGCGCCGAAGCCGATTACAAGCAGGCGATCGCCCAATATGGCGGCGAGGACATCGTCTACACCAACCTTTTCACCGGCGTGCATGGCAATTATCTCAAGCCGTCCATCGAAAGGGCCGGCATGGATCCCGACAACCTGCCCGAGAGCGATCCCTCGAAGATGAATTTCGGGTCTGGCGGCAATACCAAGGCCAAGGCCTGGAAGGACATCTGGGGCTGCGGCCAGGGCATCGGCGCGGTCCGCCAGGTAGGGCCGGCGGCAGCGCTGGTCGACCGGCTGAAGGCCGAATATGCCGAGGCGCGGGCGAGAATGTGCCAGCCATAGGCCTGGCCGGCAGGGCTCCGCGCTGTCAACGCGCAGTCCTAAACGCTTCAGTGCGATTGCGCGCGAATCCAGTTTTCCAGCGACGCCATATAGGTTTCGTAGGGCGTATCGTC
This sequence comes from Nitratireductor sp., assembly GCA_020441665.1. GTDB lineage: Bacteria > Pseudomonadota > Alphaproteobacteria > Rhizobiales > Rhizobiaceae > Salaquimonas. Next base: position 18,634 of record JAGRLT010000049.1, on the reverse strand, counting down.
GGTGACGAACAGCTTGCTGCGCTGAAACTGGCCCGGCTGGATAACATAGGGCTTGCCGCCGACCTGAACCGTGCCACCGGTCGCGAAGGCCTGGTCGATCGCGCCGGCCAGCGCCGTGACATCGATGCCGGGGAAACTGCCATCGGCGGCGAAATTGACGTATTTGCTCGCCGATGACGGCCCGTCGCCCGCCGGCAGGGGCTGGAAATCGCCGCTGAAACCGGGCGGCGTGAAATTGTCCGTATCGGCAAGCACCAGCATGCCGCCGGTATAGACCCCCGAGGTCTGGGAATCGTTTGCCTCGAACAGGAGATCGACCGCATTGTCGGTCGCGGCGACCGGGCCGGCAAGGCTCAGCACGAACATATCCGCCAGCCGGCCCTCCTGCAGCAGCGCCATCTGGTCCTGCTTGCCGATCGCGGCTGCGGCATTGACCGTCATCATCCTGTAGAGCAGCCGACGGGCATCGCCCTGCGACATGCCCTGCTGGGAGGTCAGGAAGACCTCGGCATGCTTGGCCTCGTCCCAGACATGTTTCGAGCCCGAGGGCGACCAGTCCGACGTCAGCACGCAATTGATCCCCTGCGACAGGAGCGCATTGAGGTTGAGCGTGTCCGAATACAGCATCATGTTGGAAACCGGCGACCATAGCACCGAGATGCCGTAATTCCTGAGGAAGGCGATATCGTCGGCATCGGAAGGATCGATGCCGCAGGCATGGATCATGTTGAAGCGGCTCGCCGTGAACCGTGTCGGATCAAGGCTTTCGACCAGGGTCTTGAAGGCCAGGAATTCATGCCGGCTATAGGCATCCTTGGTGCCGCCGTTGAGAAAGCCGAACCGGCCCTCGGACAGGTGCACCAGCGCCGAATAGAGCGTCCCGGCATTGTAGCTCTGCTGCCAGTCGGAAAGGCTCGGGGTGGGATCCACCGCCCAGGAGGAGGTATCGGCCGGATGGGCATCGCTCACCGGCTGGCAGGTGCCGCCCTGCATCGACGAACAGGCCTGATAGAACTTGACCGCCGAATCGATCCACATCTGCGGCGGGATATCCATATCCTGCTGATCGGCCGTGCTGCGGATCAGGATATGGCCGTCATGAACCGGCGAATAGGCGAAGTTCTTCGATTCCTGGATCACCGTCGTGCCGCCGCAGACCGCCTGCAGCTCGGAAAATGCCGACAACAGGATGTCGACGGATAGCGGTGAACCGGCCGGCGGATGAGCCTTGAGCCAGGCCTCGATGAAATATTCGGGCGCCGATACGTTTTCATGATAGCCGTCGCAATCGGGCGCCTGCCATTCGAACCGGTTGTCGTAGGTGAAGGTCGGCGCCGACGGCCCGCCATGCCACAGCGGGATGAAATTCCACGTCACATGGGTGTGCAGGTTCAGGAGCCCGGGATAGATGAGCTGATTTGCGGCAAGCGTGTAGTGATCGCCGGAAGCATATTGGCTGGGTGGCGCGACCCCCAGATAGAGGATTTTGCCGTTCTTGCCATTGCCGGTCTCGAGGGTGAGATAATAGTTCTGTCCGATCGTTCCCGCATCGTCGAGCACTACATTGCCGAAGAAGGTCACCGGATAAGAAGTAAATGTCATGACTGCCTCCCTTTTATTCAGGCATTCAAGACCCAATTCATCACAATTACCAGCTTTACATTGGTTGCCTTGCAATTATTCCGCGCGATCGGGTTCGCCATCCGCCCGCGCCGGAGTTTGCCGGACAGGGCAATTGGCCGCATGGCCTGTCAGCCGAAAATCGTCCCAAATGGCGGCGAAAGACACGGACCGGAAAGGCAGGGGCGGGCTGTCCGCCAGCCGCCGCCCGGTGCCGCCAGTCGCGAATCGAGCAGGGAGTTTCACCGATGTTGCGCAAGGGATTTCATAGTGGATCGAGACTGTTGGTCGCCGCTTTCGCCTGTTTCAGCCTGGCGGGGCTTGCCCATGCCGCCGATGTCACCCTTGGCGATCTCGAGATTGCCGGCGCCCATATCGGCGCAACCATGCCCGGCGCCCCCGTCGCCGGCGGTTATCTGACGATCCGCAACCATGGCGAAACGCCCGACCGGCTGGTTTCGGTCTCTGCACCCTTTGCCGGCATGGCCGAGGTCCATGAGATGAAGATGGACGGTGAGGTGATGAAGATGCGGCCGGTCGAGGGCGGGCTCGAACTGCCGCCGGGCGGCGAGGTCGTGCTCGACAAGGGCGGCTATCACCTGATGTTCATGCACCTGCACGACGCGCCTGAAAAAGGCGCCACCGCGCCGGTGACGCTGACCTTCGAGAAGGCCGGCGAAGTCGAGGTGCCGTTCGACGTCGAATAGCACCGCCGACCGTGCGTTGCAGGATCACTGGAACCGGTCGACCAGTTCGCGCGAGGGAAAGCAGGTCGGCTTCATGCCGTGTTTCTCCTGCCAGTCGCCGATCGAGCGCCGCGTCCTGAAGCCGGGAAGCCCGTCCGCGCCGCCGACATCATAGCCGAGCGCCTCCAGCCCGCGCTGCATCCGCGCGATGTCCGACCGCAGCAGGCTGTCGACCCTGCCCCAGGGCGCGGTGAAGGGCCGGCTGCCATACTGCATCCGGTCGCCGGCATGGCCGACGAACAGCGCGTAGAGATCGGATTCATTGTATTCCTTCAGCACGTAGAAATTGGGCGTCACCACAAAGGCCGGCCCATGACGCCCGGCGGGAAACAGGAGATAGCCGATCTTGCCGGCCTCGCCGGCGGGGAAGGGCTTGCCATTGGTCCGCTTCACGCCGGCCGCCGCCCATTGCGAGATTTTCCGCCCCTGATCGGGGCCTTCGAGCTTGCAGGAAAGGCTTTCCGGCACACTGACCTCGAAGCCCCAGTCGCGGCCGCGCTGCCACTTCCTGTCGGCCAGATAGCCGCCGATCGAGGCGAGCGTGTCGGCCTCGGATTGCCAGATATCGGCCTTGCCGTCGCCATCGCCGTCACGGGCATGGGCCAGGAACGAGGACGGCATGAATTGCGGCTGGCCGAGTGCGCCGGCCCACGAACCCTTGAGCCCGCGCGGGCGGGCGCCATGGCGTTCGACCATTTCGAGCGCCGCAAGCACCTCGTCGCGGAAATAGTCCTTGCGGGTGGCGAGCCAGGCCTTGGTGGCGAGCACCTGAAATGCGTCATGGGGGAGCTTGGCGGTGCCGAAGGCCGATTCCCGGCCCCAGATCGCCACGATGATGCGGCCCGGCACGCCGGTTTCCCGTTCGATGCGGGCAAGCGTCGCGGCGTTTTCGGCGAGCCGCCGCTTGCCGCCCGAAACCACCGCGCCGACGATGTTCTCGGCGAAATAGGCCGCCGGCGCGCGGAACTCGGCCTGCCGCTGGTCGCGCTCGACCGCGACCTTCTCCCCCGGCAGGATCAGGTCGGGCAGTTTCAGATTGGGCGTCACGCCGTCAAAGGCGGCCTCGAAGGTCGCCTGCGAAATGCCCTTCGAGGCGGCCTCGGGCCAAAGATCGTTCTCCAGCCATTGCCGGAACTGGCCATCGATCGAGGCGGATCGCGCCGGTCCGCCGAGCATGGCAAGGCAAAGCAGCAGGCAGGCAAGCTTGCCGGGCAATCGCAAGAAGCAGAAAATCACATAGCACCTCGTCATCGCGGCAGGGTAGCCTTCCCGGCGGGTGCCGGGCAAGCAAACTGGCAGGCAGGGCAAACAGGCTACCGCCGGATGCCGAAGCGCTGAAATCCCGGCCGCAATTGTGGCTTGCGCGCGCTGAGCACCTGCGAGGAAACGCCGGCCCAGCCGATCTCGCCGCACAGCCGCGCATATTCGATCTTCGGGCAGCGGTTCATGATGACCTCGACGCCGTGAGACTCGGCAAGCGCTGCCGCCGCATCGTTGCGGACCGACAATTGCATCCAGATCACCTTGGGCAGCGGATCGAGCTGCAACGCCTCTTCGACCACGCCGTAGGCGGCCTCGGAACCGCGGAAGACATCGACCATGTCGATCGGCTTCGGCACATCGGCGAGCGTGGCATAGGCGAGCGCGCCGGCGATTTCGCGGCCGGCCTGGCCGGGATTGACCGGAAAGACCTCATAGCCCTTGGAGATCAGATATTTGACGACGAAGAAGGACGGCCGGACCGTATTGGCGCTGGCGCCGACAACGGCGATCGTCTTCACCGTGTCGAGGATAGCCTTGATCGTGGCATCGTCATACTGGTCGTGCTTCACTGGGGTCTCTCTCGCGGCACTCATGTTTCTTCGGCGACGGCCTTTGCCCGTTCCCGCAATTCGAACTTCTGGATCTTGCCGGTCGAGGTCTTGGGCAGGTCCTCGAAGACGATGCGCGCCGGCAGTTTGAACCGGGCAAGGTGCTGTTCGCACCAGCGCCGCAACTCCGCTTCGTCGGCCGTCCTGCCCGGCGCGGCCTCGACGAAGGCGCAGGGCCGCTCGCCCCATTTTGCGTCCGGCATGGCGACGACGGCAACCGCGCTGACAGCGGGATGCTTGTAGAGCACGTCCTCGACCTCGATCGAGGAAATGTTCTCGCCGCCCGAGATGATGATGTCCTTCGAGCGGTCCTTGAGCTGGATATAGCCGTCGGGGTGGATGACGGCGAGGTCGCCGGAATGAAACCAGCCGCCGGCAAAGGCCTCCGCCGTGGCGTCGGGGTTTTTCAGATAGCCCTTCATGACGACATTGCCGCGCATCATGACTTCGCCCAGGGTTTCGCCGTCGCGCGGCACCTCCGCCATCGTGTCGGGATCGCGGACGGAAAGCCCTTCGAGCGCCAGGTAGCGCACGCCCTGGCGCGCCTTCAGCGCCGCCTGTTCGGCCGGCTCGAGCCCGTCCCAGTCGCGATTCCAGTCATTGACCACCGCCGGGCCGTAGACCTCGGTCAGGCCGTATAGATGGGTGACGTTGAACCCTGCTTCGCGCATTTCGGCAAGTACGCGCTCGGGCGGCGGCGCTGCGGCGGTCATGAACTCGATCGTCCGCTCGAGCCCGCGCTGGTCCTCGGGCGGCGTCGACAGGAGCGTCGACATGACGATCGGCGCGCCGCACATATGGGTGACGCCGTGATCGGCGAGCGCGTCCCAGATCGGCTTCGGGCGCACCTGGCGCAGGCAGACATGGGTGCCGGCAAGGGCGGAAATCGTCCAGGGAAAGCACCAGCCATTGCAGTGGAACATCGGCAGGGTCCACAGATAGACGACGTGTTTCGCCATCGAGGCGGTCAGCGCATTGCCCTGGGCGAGCAGCGCCGCGCCGCGATGATGATAGACGACGCCCTTGGGATTGCCGGTGGTGCCGGACGTGTAGTTGAGCGCGATGGCGTCCCACTCGTCCTCGGGCCACAGCCAGTCGAAATCCGGATCGCCCTCGGCAAGCAGTGCCTCGTAGTCGAGCGCGCCGAGCCTCTCGCCTTGCTGCGGGAATTCGGCATCGTCATAATCGACGACGAGAATGTCGCGCCGGGTCAGGGCGAGCGCCTCGCGCACGGTGGGTGAAAATTCCCGGTCGGTGATCAGGACCCTGCTCTCGCCATGGTCGAGCTGGAAGGCGATGATCGCCGCATCGAGCCTGGTGTTGATCGCATGCAGCACGGCGCCTGCCATCGGCACGCCGTAATGGGCTTCGAGCATGGGCGGCGTGTTGGGCAGCATCACCGAAACCGTGTCGCCCCGGCCGATACCGCGCTTCGTCAGAGCCGAAGCCAGTTGTCGCGCGCGGCGATAAAAATCCGCATAGCCGACCTTAGCGCCGCCGTGAACGATTGCGGTATGGTCGGGAAAGACGCTTGCCGCGCGTTCGAGGAACTGCAGCGGCGTCAGGGGCTGGAAATTTGCCGGATTGCGGCCGAGGCCGTGTTCGAAATGGTTGTTCATGATTGTGCTTCCCGCTCTATCCGGTCTTCCCATCCGGCCCGGCCTGCGAACCGGCATCCGGCCATTTCGGATCGCGCCGCTCGACAAAGGCGGCGATCCCTTCCTTCGCGTCGTCGCGCATCATGTTGTCGACCATGACGGCGGCGGCATACTCATAGGCCTGCGACAGCGTCATTTCCTTCTGCCGGTAGAAGGCAAGCTTGCCGGTCCTGAGCGTCATCGGTGACTTCGAGGCGATCCGCCCGGCAAGCGCCTCGACCGCGCCGGCAAGCGCGTCATGCGGCACGACCCGGTTGACGAGCCCCATGGCCTCGGCGCGCGCCGCCGGCACCGGGTCGCCGGTCAGCAGCAATTCCATCGCATGCTTGTCCGCGACATTGCGCGTGAGCGCCACCATGGGCGTCGAACAGAACAGGCCGATATGGACGCCGGGGGTGCAGAAATGCGCCTTCTCCGACGCCACCGCCAGGTCGCAACTGGCGACCAGCTGGCAGCCCGCCGCCGTCGCCATGCCCTGGACTTCGGCGATCACCGGCTTGGGGTGCACCACGATCTGCATCATCAGCGCGGAGCAGTTTGCCATCACCGCGCTATAGAAGGCCCTGCCGCCATCCGGGTCGTTGCGGGCAGCCGTCATTTCCTTCAGGTCGTGGCCGGCGCAATAGACCGGGCCGTTGGCGGCGATCGCGACGACGCGCACCGCTTCATCCTGCTCGGCCTCGGCAAGCGCCCGGGAAAGCGTTTCGATCATGGCGCGCGACAGGGCATTGCGCCGCGCCGGATCGTTGAGGGTGATCCGGCGCAGGCCGTTCCGGTCGTCAATCTTGACAAGTGGCTCCAACTCGCTGCTCCCTATGGCGCGTTCGCGGGTCGCCGGGCACTGGCCGGCAATCAGGGGTATCGGCCGGGATTTTGCATCAATCGGCGCCGCGGACAAGGAGGAGTTCTGCCGCGATGAAGCGTTTGCCGGCCGCCCTGCTGGTTCTGTTGGCCGTCCTGACCCTCGGCCTGTCGGTCTACGGCTTCATGGCGGCCCGTTCCCGCGAACAGGCGCAGCGCGTGGCCGCCGACCGCCTGCTGCTCTACACCGACAGCATCGAGGCGACCCTGAAACGCCTGTCGCATCTGCCGGGAACGATCGCGCTTCATCCCGATATCGGGGCCGTGCTGGAGCGCCGCCATAGCGCCGACGGCTTCAACCGCTATCTCGAAACGATTGCGCAGACCGCCGGCGGCGCCATTCTCTACGTGATGGATCGCAGCGGCGAGACGATCGCCGCCAGCAACCATGCGACCCCGCTCAGTTTCGTTGGCCGCAACTATTCCTTCCGGCCCTATTTCCGCATGGCGATCGAGGGCGGGGTCGGCACCCATTTCGCGATCGGAGCGACGACGGGCGTGCCGGGCTATTTCATCTCCCACCCGATCCGGCTGGCCGGAAAACCGGTCGGCGTGGCCGTGGTCAAGATCGAGTTCGACGATCTGCTGGCAAACTGGCGCCGCGCCGGCGAGCCGGTCTTCGTCACCGACAATCATGGCGTGATCATCCTGTCGAGCGTCGCGCCCTGGCAGTTCAAGAGGATGCGCACCCTCAGCGCGGCGGAGACCGCCGAGATCGAGGCGAACCGCAAGTTTGCCGGCACCGTTCTCGCGCCGCTCGAATACCAGGCGAGCGGCGGCGCGTTCGAGGGCGAAGTCACCATCGATGGAAACCGCTATCTGGCATCGAGCGCCAAGCTGGCCGGCGAGAGCTGGTCCCTGCATTATCTCACGCCCCTGTCGCCGATCCTCGATACGGCGGTATTGTCGGGCCTGCTGGCCGGCCTGCTGGCACTGCTGGCGGCGGCGATCGCCCACCTGTTCCGGGTGCGCGCGCAGCAGCTTCTGCTCGCCCGGCAGGCTCGCGAGGCTGAGCGCATCCGCGCGGTGAACCGCAAGCTCGAAGCGGAAATCGCCACCCGCAGACAGGCCGAGCAGGCCCTGTTGCAGGCCCAGGCCAGCCTTGTCCAGACCAACCGGCTCGCCGCCCTGGGCAAGATGTCGGCGGCCATCGTCCATGAGGTCAACCAGCCGGTGGCGGCGATCCGCACCTATACGTCGAGCGGCGAATTGCTGTTGAAGAAGGGTCGCAAGAGCGAGGCGGCGGATATTTTCGCCCAGATCCGGCGCATGACCGAGCGGTTGGGCCGCATCACCTCCGACCTGCTGCTGTTTTCACGCCGCACGGGGCAGGGCTTTCGTCCCGTCGATCTCAACCGGCCGGTGCGCGCCATCGCGAGGGAGCTCGGCGCCGAGGCGCAGGCCCATGCGGTTCGCCTCGAAACCCGCCTGGCGCGCCGGCCGCTGGTGGTGAGCGGCAATCCGGTGCGGCTCGAACAACTGGTATCGAACCTGCTGCGCAATGCGATCCATGCGGCCTCGGAGCAGGCCGGCGGCCGGGTTGTGCGCGTCACGACGCGCTGCGACGACGCCAATATCTTCCTGATCGTCGAGGACAGCGGCAAGGGCATGAGCGCCGAGACGATCGGCCAGTTGTTCGAACCCTTCTTCACCACCAAGAATATCGGCGAAGGGGTCGGCCTCGGCCTTGCCCTGTGTTTTGCGATCGTCGACGAGGCCGGCGGCCGGATCTCGGCGGAAAACCGCGGTGAGGGCGGGGCGAGGTTCACCATCTCCCTGCCGCCTGCCGGCGCTGCCGGCAGATCGGACCGGGCGGACAGGAAGACACGGGAGGCCGAACATGCCTGAAGCCAGGATGCTGGTCTATCTGGTCGATGACGACCGCGCCATGGTGCAGTCGACCGGCCAGTGGCTGTCGCTCTGCGGTCTTTCGGTACGCAGTTTCACCGATCCCGGCCTGATGCTGCGCGCGGTGAGGCCGGGCCTGCCCGGGGTCGTCGTTTCCGATATCCGCATGCCGGTGATGGACGGGCTGCAATTGCTGCGCGAGGTCCATGCCCGCGAGCCGCGCCTGCCGGTGATTTTCATTACCGGCCATGGCGACGTGCCGCTGGCGGTCAGGGCCATGAAGGCAGGCGCCTTCGACTTCTTCACCAAGCCGTTCTCGCCGGAAGACCTGCTCGCCGCCGTGACAAAGGCCGGCGCCGTTGCCCGGGCGGATTTCAGTCGGGCAGGGGAGACGCGCTGGCTGCCGAAGGGCGCTCCGGCTGGGTTGGACACCGGCTCCGGCGGCGATGCCAGCCTGCCCGGCCGCATCGAGCAGTATGAGAAGACCATGATCATGGATGCGCTCAACCGCCATGGCGGCAGGATGGCCGAGGTGGTCGCCGAGCTTTCCATCCCCCGCCGCACGCTCAACGAGAAGATGCGCAAGTTCGGCCTGGCGCGCAAGGACTTCGCCAAATAGGCACCGGTCGGCGAACCCGGAACTGGCAGAAACCTGCCAGATTTGCGCTTTTTTCCGGGGTCCCTAGAGTTGCCGCCATCAACTTTGGGAGGAAAGCATGAAGACCATCGTCAAGGCCCTTGCGGCCTCAACCGTTCTCGCCTTTTCGGCAACCCAGGTCCTGGCGGTCGAATGGAACGTCTCTCTCTGGGGCAAGCGGCGCGCCTTCACCGAGCATGTGGAAAAGCTCGCCGAACTGGTCAGCGAGAAGACCGGCGGCGAATTCACCCTCAACATCTCCTATGGCGGCCTGTCGAAGGAACGCGAGAACCTCGACGGCATTTCCGTCGGCGCGTTCGAGATGGCGCAGTTCTGCGCCGCCTATCACCCCGACAAGAACCCGACGCTGATGGTGCTCGACCTGCCTTTCCTCGGCGTCAGCACGCTGAAACAGGAGGGCGACCTCGACATGGCGCTCTACCAGCATCCGGCGGTCGTCGACGATCTCAAGCGCTGGAACGCGACCATTCTCATGGCCTCGCCCCTGCCGCAATACAATCTCGCCGGCGTCGGCGCCGCGCCGGCATCGCTCGAGGATTTCAACGGCATGCGCATCCGCGCCACCGGCGGTATCGGCGAAGCGTTCAAGAAGGTCGGCGCCGTGCCGACCTCGGTGACTTCGTCGGAGGCCTACACGGCGCTCGAATCGGGTGTCGTCGACGCGGTGGCCTTCGCCCCCCACGCCCATCTTTCCTTCCGCACCATCGAGGTCGCCAAATGGTGGACGGAAAACCTCAATCCGGGTTCGGTCAACTGTCCGGTCGTCGTCAACAGTGATGCGCTTGCCGCCCTGTCGGACGCACAGCGCGAAGCCCTGATGGCGTCGATCCCGGCCGCCATGGACCGCTACTACGAGGCCTATCAGGCGGTCTACGACAAATGGGAGCCGGTGCTGAAGGAAAACGACATCGAGAAGGTGACCCTTTCCGACGAGGTGGTGGCGGCCCTGCAGCAGGCGGCGGCCGGCCCGGTGCGCGACGAATGGCTCGCCGCCAATGAAGGCAAGATCCCCGCCAGGGAACTCTACGACTTCGTCAAGGGCAAGCTTGGCGAAATGAACTGACCCCGCGACCCGGGCCGCGCCGGCAACCGGCACGGCCCGCCCAGCGGCGGCGGCCGCACAGCCTGGTGCAAAGGGGGAGCCATGTCCGCGCATTCCGTCAGAACCGACGACAGCGCCGTCAGCCGTGCCGATCGGTTTCTGTTTCGCGTCGAAAGTGCCATGGCGCTTGCCGGCGGTCTTGCCATTCTGGGCGCCATGCTGCTGTCGGTCGCCAACATTCTCGGCCGCAAGTTCTTCAACTGGCCGGTGCCCGGCTATGTGGCGATCATGTCGCAGATCATGCCGGTCATGGCCTTTATGGGCATCGCCTACTGCCAGCGGCTCGGCAGCCATATCCGCATGGATATCCTGGTCGGAAAGCTCAGGGGCCGGGCCCTGTGGGCGGCCGAACTGGCCGGCATCCTGCTGATGGCGGTGCTGACCGCCGCACTGCTCTATGGTTCCTTCGACCACGCCCTGCGCGCGCTGACGCTGGGCGACACCACCGATGATCTCGGTATCCCCACCTGGCCGGTCAAGATGCTGGTGCCGGTGATGTTCTGCTTCCTGCTGGCGCGCTTCGCCCTGCACACATGGGCCTATGGCCTTGCCCTGCGCGAGGGCGGCGACGATCCAGTCGCCGTGCCGATGATCGAGGATGCGGCGACCCAGGCGATGAACGAGGCCGAGACGGTATCGGGGCTCGGCGACGATGCGGATAAGGGGGTAGCGTCATGAGCGCCATGGAGGTCTGCATCCTGCTCGCCGGCGTTCTGATCGTTCTGGTGGTGATCGGTGTCCGCGTCGCCTTCGCGACGGCGCTGGTCGGCATGGTCGGCCTGTTCACCTATTATGCCTTCGAGAAGGGCTATCCGGTTGGCCGCGCCTTCGAGATCACGCTCAAGCTTGCCGGGCAGATTCCCCATTCGAAGACCGAAAGCCATGTGCTGGCGCTGATCCCGACCTTTATCCTGATCGGCTATCTCGCCTACTTTGCCGGCTTCACCCAGGCGCTGTTCGAAGCGGCGAAACGATGGGTCGGCTGGCTGCCCGGCGGGCTGGGCGTGGCGACCGTGTTCGCCACCGCGGGCTTTGCGGCGGTATCGGGCGCTTCGGTCGCGACCTCGGCGGTCTTTGCCCGCATCGCCATTCCCGAAATGCTCAAGATCGGCTACGACCGCCGCTTCGCCGCCGGTGTGGTTGCCGCCGGCGGCACGCTCGCCTCGCTGATACCGCCTTCCGCGATCCTGGTGATCTATGCGATCATCACCGAAAGCTCGGTCGGCCGCCTGCTGATGGCGGGTTTCCTGCCCGGCCTGGTTTCGGCGGTGATCTACGCCATCCTGATCGTCGGCATGGCGATGCGGCGCAAGAGCCTCGGTCCGCCGGTCACCGGCTTCAGCTGGAAGGAACGCTTTGAATCGGTGCCGGGCACACTGCCCATCGCCTTCGTTGTCTTCATCATCATCTATTGCATCTATGCCGGCTGGGGCACGCCGACCGAAGCCGGCGCCCTCGGCGCCTTCGTCGTGCTGGTCATGTCGGTCGCCAAGGGCACCAATTGGGCCCAGCTCAAGGGCGCGCTGATCGAAAGCGCCAAACTGACGGCGATGATCTTCACCATGATCTGGGGCGTGCTGATCTATGTGCGCTATCTCGGCTTTGCCGACCTGCCCGGCGCCTTTGCCGATCTGATCACCGGCATCGACCAGCCGGCGATCATCACCCTGTTGTTCATTCTCTTCGCCTATGTGGTGCTCGGCATGTTCATGGATGCGATCGGCATGCTGATCCTGACGCTGCCGATCACCTTTCCGGCGGTCATTGCGCTCAACGGCGGACCGGATGTTTCCTATGCCGACTCGGCTCTCGGCATGTCGGGCGAGAACTGCGCCGTCTGGTTCGGCATCATCGTCGTCAAGATGGCCGAACTCTGCCTCATCACCCCGCCGATCGGGCTCAACTGCTTCGTGGTGGCGGGCGTCAGGCCGGACATCTCGGCGCAGGATGTCTTTCGCGGCGCCTCGCCCTTCTTCATCGCCGATGTAGTGACGGTGGGCGTACTGATCGCCTTTCCGCAGATCGTGCTCTGGCTGCCCAATCTGCTGCTGGGCTAGGCTGTATCGACCTTCAGGCTCAGGCGGCGCGGCTCTGCGCCGCCTGGCGGAAGAAATCGGCGATCTGGCGGGCGATCTGGCCCGAATCGTTGTCGGCTTCCAGGCTTTCGAGCGCGGCCTCGGCCTGTTCGCGCGGCAGCGCCGTGCCGATCCGCGCCTTGATGAGGTCGCGCATGTATTCCCTGGAAAATTCGGGATGCGGCTGAAAGCTGATCGCCCGGCTGCCGTTTCTGCCCGGATAGGCGAAGCCGGCATTCCGGCAGAAATCGCTGGTGGCGATGATCTCGGCGTCCGCAGGCTTTTCGATCACCTGGTCCTGGTGCAGGGCCATCAGATCGAGCGTGCCGCCCGGCATTCTGTAGGGCGCGTTGCCGACGCCCCAGCCGCCATCATACTTGACCACCTTGCCGCCCAGCGCCTGGGCCATGATCTGGTGGCCGAAACAGATTCCGGCCATCGGCACCTCCGCCGCATAGGCGGCCCGGATGAACGCCTCGAGCGGCGCGATCCAGGGATGGTCCTCATAGGCGCCATGGCGCGAGCCGGTGATCAGCCAGCCATCGGCGGAATGGATGCTCGCCGGAAAATCGTTGTCGACCACCGCCCAGCTTTCGAAGGTGAAGCCGTTGCCGGCCAGCATGGCCTCGAACATGGCAGGATATTCGCCGTGCCGTTCGGTGAGTTCTGCCGGCACATGGCCGGTCTGCAGGATGCCGATTTTCATGGGATCGTCCAAATGTTCCGGAGCCGATTGCCTATAATCTGCGCAGAACAATTGCGCAAGGCGATCAGCGCCGGGGCCTTGGCCCGGGAGAGGAAATTGGCGGCGCTCGACCGGGAAGCTCGAACCGGAAGGTTACCGCCGGCCCGGCGCGCGAAGAGCACGCCCGCGAAGCGGAGCGAGCATTGCGCAGCAATTTGCGAGCGATACGGGAAAGTGGCGGCGCCAGGCGAAGAAGGTTCGAACCCGCCAGCGAGCGAAGAGCGAGCCGGGCGAATAGCCTGCGCCCGCGCAGGCGTTGAGCAAAGCGAAACTGCCGTGAGCGGAAAAGTGGTGGAGCTAAGCGGGATCGCCCCCCCCGCCTGCCCGCAGGCGCAGCCGAGGACAGGCATACGTCAAAACCAGCGGTTCAGCGCTGGAGATCGATCTTGGAGGAAGGGGAAATTGGTGGAGCTAAGCGGGATCGAACCGCTGACCTCTTGCATGCCATGCAAGCGCTCTCCCAGCTGAGCTATAGCCCCACAAGCAACCCTCCGAAGCCTGGCGGGTCCGCTGTGGCGGCGCCTTGAAGTCCGATCCGGTAGATGCGGAGGTCCAGGGCGCCGTTTCCGGGGCTGTGCAATACAGCCCGTTCATTCTCAAATCAAGCGGTAATCCCGCTTTTCGCCGATTTTTGGGCGGGCAGCGCGGGGCTGCCCGGCACCGGCATCGAGGATCTGTCGAGGATCACAGTTCCTCGTCGTCCTTCGAGGTGACGACGCCCGCAATGGGTGCGTCGTCCTCGTCCTCGTCGTCGAGGAAGATGTCGTCGTCGTCGGCATCCTCGTCCTCGTCCTCGTCGAGATCGACATCGGGAATATCGGGAAGGTCGTCATCGGTGACGTCGTCGGACGTGGTGATCTCGTCGTCATCGTCATCCTCGTCGTCTTCGGAATCCTCGAGGCTGACGATTTCGACCGAACTGTCGTCCTCGAGTTCCTCGTCGTCATCCTCGTCATCCCCCGCATCGGCCTCGTCATCGTCGGGAGCGGGCCTCGACTGCTCCTTCTTGACCTTCACGATCTGGGCGGCTTCGAGGAAGAAGGAAAGCGGGTAGCTTTTCCCGGTATAGGGGGAGACGACCGGATCCTTGTTCAGGTCGTAGAATTTGCGGCCCGTTTCCGGGCAAATCCGTTTGGTGCCAAGTTCTTGTTTGGCCATGGCAAACCTTTCTCGATCCGAATGCGTTTCCGGATAACAGGTGAGAGCAAGGGGGTGGAAATCGCGCCTCCCTTACAGTCCGGCGATGCCCCTGTCAAAACCAAATTTGGCCCGATTGGCAAGGGGTGGGACCGCATTTTTTGCAGCCTGCGCAAATGCCCGTTCAAGGACGGCGAATGTCGCCTGCCGACAGAGGGTGACGGGGCGGGGGCCTTGTGATAGGGAGCGGCCGATCCCGCGACCCCGGGGGCACGCAGGATCGTGCCCCTTCTTTGAAAGCAGCGTTTCCCATGGCTTCAGGCAGCCAACCCCTTCCCATGACCGCGAGCCGGCACGGCGCGCTTGCCGGCGCGGCGGCCATTCCCGGCGACAAATCGATTTCCCATCGCTCGATCCTGTTCGGCGGGATTGCCAGCGGCACCACCCGGGTCACCGGCCTGCTCGAGGGTGAGGACGTGCTCAATTCCGTCAAGGCTTCGAGGGCGCTGGGCGCCGCTATCCGCAAGGAAGGCGCAAGCTGGATCATCGAGGGCACCGGCAACGGCCTGCTGCTCGAACCCGGAGAACCGATCGATTTCGGCAATTCGGGCACCGGCTGCCGGCTCTATATGGGGCTTGCCGGGGCCTATGATTTCGAAACCACCTTTCTGGGCGATGCCTCCCTGTCGAAACGGCCGATGGGCCGGGTCGTCGACCCGCTGAAATTGATGGGGGTCCAGGTGCTCGACAGCCGGGAAGGCTGCCGGCTGCCGATAACCCTGCGCGGGCCGCGGGTCGCCGCTCCGGTCGAATATGCCGTGCCGGTGCCGTCCGCCCAGGTGAAATCGGCGGTGCTGCTCGCCGGCCTCAACGCGCCGGGGATCACTACCGTGATCGAGAAGGTGATGACCCGCGATCATACCGAAAGGATGCTGGCGGGCTTCGGAGCCCATCTCGAGGTCGAGACGGCGGGCGACGGAACGCGGACGATCCGCCTCGAAGGTCAGGGCAGGCTTTCCGGCACGGATATCCAGGTGCCGGCCGATCCCTCATCCGCCGCCTTCCCGATCGTCGCGGCGCTGATCGTGCCGGACAGCGACATCACCCTCGCCAACATCCTGATGAACCCGGCCCGCACCGGCCTCATCACCACGCTGATCGAGATGGGCGGCAGGATCGACATCCTGAACGAGCGCGAGAGCGGCGGCGAGGCGATCGCCGATCTGCGGGTGCGGTCGAGCGACCTCAAGGGCGTCAGCGTGCCGGGCGCGCGGGCAGCCTCGATGATCGACGAATATCCGGTGCTCTCGGTCGCCGCGGCCTTTGCCGAGGGCGAAACGCTGATGGAAGAAGTCGGCGAATTGCGGGTCAAGGAAAGCGACCGGCTTGCCGCCGTTGCCGCCGGTCTCAAGGCCAATGGCGTCGCCTGCGAAGAGGGCGGGGACTGGCTCAGGGTGACCGGAACGCCGGGCGGCAGGGGGCTGGGCGGTGCGGGCTCCGGCGATATCCCGCCCGTTGCCACCCATCTCGATCACCGCATCGCCATGAGCTTTCTCGTCATGGGAATGGCGAGCGAAAGGCCGGTCATGATCGACGATGTTTCCCCCATCGCCACCAGCTTCCCGCAATTCGTGCCGCTGATGCGGGAATTGGGGGCTGAGCTTGGGTGATTGACATTCCTCACCGGAACTGAATCTATTATGGTTATGAACGATCTCGTCGGCATAGGATTGTATACGCCAGCAGAGGCTTCACGCCTTCTGGGAATTTCGGCTGGCAAGATTTCAAGGTGGCTGAAGGGGCACTATGCCAACGGAAAATGGTACGATGCGCTTTGGGAGCCAGAAGCCCTTCTTGATGACAGGCGCTGGGCACTTGGATTTCGTGATCTTATGGAAGTCAGAGTAGCGGCAGCGTTCATTAAAGAAGGAATTTCGGCTATCCAGGTGCGAAAAGCGATTCTGCTTGCTAAGGACCTGATTGGTAAAGACCATCCTTTGGCTACAAACAGGTTTCGGACGGATGGACGTGAAATATTTCTTCACGTCGTTGAGGAGGACGAAAGAGGAATTGCACAAGAGAGATTATTAAATCTGTTTCGTAGACAATATGAATTCAAAGGCATCATAGACCCAATTTTGAAGACCGTCGATTTTGACGACAATGGCGAACCTCAGTTGTGGTGGCCAATGGGGAGAGGCCTTCAGGTTGTTGTCGACCCTAAAAGATCATTTGGCCAGCCCATTGAAGCCAATAGTTCAGTGCCAACAGCAGTGCTTGCGGTCGCGGCAAACCACTTGGGGGTTGCGGAGGCCGCAAGGGCATATGAGGTTGATGTTGCCGCTGTTAACAGAGCCCTTCGTTACGAGAGTCAATTGGAGCAGCGACTTGCGGCGTGAATGTTTTGTTCGACAACTGCACGGCGCCCCTAATGGCATCAACCTTGGATGGCTTCATAAGTCACTATCAACATAGAGCTTTTCACATAAAGGACATATCTGACTTGCCGAAGGGCCGGCATAGTTCTGATATCGAATGGATCGAGCATCTAAGGCAAGCTCCGGAGGAATGGATATTCATCTCCGGGGATCATCGCATAAGGAAAAATCCCGCCGAAAAGGCAGCTTTCAAGAAGGCAGGATTGCATGGATTTGTGTTGGCGCCCGCCTACCAGAAATCTCCAATGCATCAAATTGCTGCTACGATAATTTGGAAATGGCCGGAAGTTTTACAGGTCACCAATCTGCTCTCAGCCCCCTCCATGCACGAGATACCGATTGGTAAAAACACCAAGCTCAAGCAGTTGTTCCTGTGACCGCCCCTCTCACCATCGCCATTGACGGTCCGGCGGCCTCCGGCAAGGGTACGCTGGCGCGCCGGCTGGCGGCGCATTTCGGCCTGCCGCATCTCGATACCGGCCTGACCTATCGCGCCGTTGCGCAAGCCCTGTTGCAGGTGGGCCTTCCCCTCGACAATGAGGCGCTGGCGGTGGAAGTCGCCTCCGGCATCGATCTTGCCGCCCTCGACAGGCAGGTGCTGTCCGCCCATGAGGTGGGTGAGGCGGCCTCGAAGATCGCCGTGATGGGCGCGGTGCGCCGCATACTGGTTGAAAAGCAGCGCGAGTTTGCGTCATCCGCCAGGGGCGCGGTGCTCGACGGCCGCGATATCGGCACGGTCGTGCTGCCCGGCGCGGACGTGAAGCTCTACGTCACCGCGTCTGCCCAGGTGCGCGCCAGGCGCCGCTACGAGGAGAGCATCGCCGCGGGCGGCAAGGTCGATTACGACGACATTCTCGCCGACATCCAGCGGCGCGACGAACGCGACATGGCCCGCGCCGATTCGCCGCTCAGGCCGGCCGAGGACGCCCACTTGATCGATACGAGCGAAATGGATATAGAAGCCGCGTTCCGCGCCGCGCTCGAGGTCATCGACAGCGCCAGGGGCGCGAAACAGGCCTGAAAGGCGGCTTTTCCAAAGCAGACGGGAAGCGAAATGGCAGGATCGTCCTGCGCTTCGCGGTTTGCGGCGGGCAGCCTTGAGGCGGAACGGAAGTCAATACGGAAGGTCGGGCCCAAGCGCCAAACGCCGAAACCTCGGCGGGCCGCGATCTTCTTCAACGCAACACCAGCCCGGCGCATTGCAGGACCGCGCTTCCCGGAACACTTGACGGGAAAATCCAACGCCGCCCTGCCAGGAGTATCCATGACAGCACTAAATCCCAGCCGGGAAGAGTTCGAAGCTCTTCTCAACGAATCCTTTGAAACCCACGACGTCGTCGAAGGCGCGGTGGTCAAGGGACTGATCACGGCCATTGAAAAGGACATGGCCATCATCGATGTCGGCCTCAAGGTCGAGGGCCGCGTGCCGCTGAAGGAATTCGGCGCCAAGGCGAAAGACGGCTCGATGAAAGTCGGCGATGAAGTCGAGGTCTATGTCGACCGCGTCGAGAATGCCATGGGCGAAGCCATGCTGAGCCGCGAAAAGGCCCGCCGCGAAGAAAGCTGGCAGCGCCTTGAAGAGAAATTCGAAGCCAACGAAAAGGTCGAGGGCATCATCTTCAACCAGGTCAAGGGCGGCTTCACGGTCGATCTTGACGGTGCCGTTGCCTTCCTGCCGCGTTCGCAGGTCGACATCCGTCCGATCCGCGACGTCACCCCGCTGATGAACAATCCGCAGCCCTTCCAGATCCTGAAAATGGACCGCCGCCGCGGCAACATCGTTGTCTCGCGCCGCACCATTCTGGAAGAGAGCCGTGCCGAGCAGCGCTCCGAGATCGTCCAGAACCTCGAAGAGGGTCAGGTCGTCGAGGGCGT
>JAGRLT010000048.1 GCA_020441665.1 Nitratireductor sp. | reverse complement strand
TGGCCAGGGCCTCGCCTTCGATGTCCTCGGCAATAATCAGCAGCGGACGGCCCGACTGCACAACAGCTTCGAGGATCGGCAGCATGGCCTGCAGGTTGGAGAGTTTCTTCTCGTGCAGCAGGATGTAGGGGTCTTCCAGATTGGCGACCATCTTTTCCGGATTGGTCACGAAATAGGGCGACAGGTAGCCGCGGTCGAACTGCATGCCTTCGACGACTTCGAGCTCGGTTTCGGCCGTCTTGGCTTCTTCAACCGTGATGACGCCCTCATTGCCGACCTTCTGCATGGCGTTGGCGATCATTTCGCCGATTTCGGTCTCGCCGTTCGCGGAGATCGTGCCGACCTGGGCAACTTCTTCCGAGGTCTTGATCTTCTTGGCTTTCTTGACGAGGTCGGCGACGACTTCGTTGACGGCCAGGTCGACACCGCGCTTGAGATCCATCGGGTTCATGCCGGCGGCAACGGCTTTCGCGCCTTCCTTGACGATCGCCTGGGCGAGCACGGTCGCGGTGGTGGTGCCGTCACCGGCGATGTCGTTGGTCTTGGAGGCCACTTCGCGCACCATCTGGGCGCCCATGTTCTCGAACTTGTCTTCCAGTTCGATTTCCTTGGCAACCGAAACACCGTCCTTGGTGATGCGCGGCGCGCCGAAGGATTTGTCGATGACGACGTTGCGGCCTTTCGGGCCGAGCGTCACTTTTACGGCATCGGCCAGGATGTCGACGCCACGCAGCATGCGCTCGCGTGCGGCCTGGCCGAACTTGACTTCTTTTGCAGCCATTATGGTGCTCCTTGGTGAATTCGGGCGGGCATGGCGCCGCGCCCATCAATGCATTTGGCTTGGTAGGGCGGGCTTGCGGTTAGCCGACAACGCCCATGATGTCGGACTCTTTCATGATCAGCAGGTCCTGGCCGTTGATCTTGACTTCGGTGCCGGACCATTTGCCGAACAGCACCCGGTCGCCAGCCTTGACGTCGAGCGGAACGAGCTTGCCGCTTTCATCGCGCACGCCGGAACCGACAGCCACGATCTCACCCTCGGAGGGCTTTTCCTGTGCCGTATCGGGCAGGATGATGCCGCCGGCGGTTTTTTCCTCGGATTCCACGCGGCGCACGACCACGCGGTCGTGAAGCGGACGGAAGTTCAGTTTTGCCATCGTTGTTTTCCCAATTGTCTCAATGAGTTGCCTGACGCCCGCGAGCTTTTCTGTCGGCGGGGCAGGCCCTTAAACGACTTAGCACTCCCAGATAGAGAGTGCTAACAGCGGGGGAGATAGGCATGCCACCGCGAAGAGTCAACCCTTTTCACGCAGGCTGACCGGCCGGCAGGCCCGAAGCCTGCAAGGCCGGCAGAGTGCCGCCGGATCAGGCTTCGAGCCCGGTCTCGCCGGTGCCGGCAGATCCGGTGTTTTCCGGATAGAGGCGTATCTTGCGCGGTTTGGAGATGAGATCGCCCATGGCAGTGGCGACATCGAGGTCGAGCAGCCCCGAGGCCTGGTGGCGATGGTTGACGCCGGTTGCGACGATTTCCATGCCCAGCCGGGTGAGCGCCGGCAGCAATTCCTCGCCATAGCGCCGGTTGGAACCCGGCAGATAGGCAAGCAGGGCGTCGGCGCTGACGACGCCGTGGTGAAACCCGGCCTTTTGCGAATGCTGCTTGATGTCCTGCAGCCGCCTTATGCCGCCCAGCGCCAGATGCACGCCATGGTTGGCCAGTTCGGCCAGGCGAAGCAGGTGTCTTTCGCCCGAACGGCTGAGCGCTGCAATGTCGGTGATGGCGATCAGATGGCTGGCAAGCATGCGGTCGCCGCGAAGGCGTTCGGCAATCGCGTCCCAGCTTTCGTCCGGCCCGCCGCCCGGCAGCAGGAAGCGATAGAACACCGGCACCAATTGCCCGTCCTCCTCCATCATCCGCACCACGCGGCTCAGTTCGAACACGGCGAACCGGTCGAGCTGCGCCTTCTGCGCCTCGTCCAGCAAGGCCTCGACACTGTCGACCGCGATCGCCTCGCCCGCGCCGGGGTTGAGCCAGAGGCTTGCCGCCACCGCCCGTACCTTGCGCGAAACCAGATCGACCGACGGCTGCAGGCGGATGCGGATACCCTCCTCGCTCAACGCCCTGCCGATCCGGCGCTGCGTTTCCCGCCGCCCGCGCTCTTCTGACGGCCCGTCCGCGATCTCCTTCCGGCCGGTGATCAGCCGTACCACCTTGCTGCCCGCATCGCGCTGCCGCGGCGGCGTCTGCGCATCGAAGACCCCGGTCCGCGCCGCTGCGGCTTCGGGCGGTTCCGGCCGGCGTTCTGAATGAAGGCTGAGCAGGGCGGCTTCCAGATTGGCGACCCGTTCATCCAGTGCTGAAAGCCCCGTAAGCTTGTCGCGCTCGGCCAGGACCGCATCGAGCTTGCGAACCACCTCTTCCTCATAGGCCGAATAGGCGGCCAGGTCGCGCCGCAGCCGGCGATTGCCGACAAGGGCGATGCCACAGGCGGCAAGCGACAGCACGACGGCGCAGATCGCCGCGGCGGCAAGCGCGCTGTCGAACAGATCGAGCCCGGCGCGGTCGGCCAGCCCATAGCCCGCCCCGGCGCCAAGGGCGGCCAGGAGCACAACCCCTATGAACTTGCCGATCAAGACCATCGAGCCACCTTCTGTCCCGCATCGACTAAACACCATGTCCCCTGCGGGGGGAAGGAAAACCGGCGGCGATGGTAATCAAATATGATTAAACCGGCCCATGGGAGGCGCCCGCGGCGCATTCGTCCGCCGGCAGGCCTTGCGGTGGCGCGCGGCTCTGTTCATAAGGGCGCGAAACCCTGGCGGCCTGGGACCGGGGCGGAGCCAGTGATGGAAGACAGAGTGAAAGATACTGCAACCAGCAACATCGAGCGGATCGCCGGCCTGTCGGCGATCGCGGCCGGCTACCGGCTTCTCGTCTGCGACGTCTGGGGCGTGCTGCACAACGGCGTCGCGCCTTATGCCGGTGCCATCCGCGCTCTGACGCAATTTCGCGCCGGCGGCGGTCATGTGGTCATGGTCACCAACGCGCCGCGCCGCCGCAAGTCGGTGTTTGCCCAATTGGCCGCCATGGGCGTGCCGGACAATGCCTATGACACGGTGGTGACCTCCGGCGATGTCACCCGCACGCTGATCGCAGCCGGGCCGCGCAAGGTCTATCACATCGGCCCCGAGCGCGATCTCAACCTGTTCGAGGGGCTTGATCGCGAACTGGTGGACGCGCAGGAGGCGGAAGTCATCGTCTGTTCGGGCCTGGTGGACGATACCGTGGAAACGCCGGCCGACTATACCGAGGCGTTTGGCCGCCTGCAGGCGCGCGGTCTCGATTTCATCTGCGCCAATCCCGATCTCGTCGTCGAGCGCGGCGACAGCCTGATCTATTGCGCCGGGGCGCTGGCCGCCGAATATGCCCGGCTGGGCGGCCGCAATCGGATCGCCGGCAAGCCCTACCGGCCGATCTATGAACTGGCGATCGGCGAGGCGGAAAACCTTTCCGGCGGCACGATCGACAGGTCGCAAATCCTGGCGATCGGCGACGGCATGCCGACCGATATCAAGGGCGCGGCGGATTTCGGCATTGATGCGCTCTATATCAGCGCCGGCATCCATGCGGCGGAATACGGGCCGGCAGACCAGCCCGACCATGAAGCGCTCAACGCCTTTCTCGCTGCGCGCGGGGCTTCCCCCGTCGCCTATATGCCGCGTCTCGACTGGTAGCATCGGGGATGGTGTCGGATCTCGCCAACTGGTTCGGATCGACCGCTGCGCTTCCCGCCGCGCTTCGCGGCGGCGTCGTGGCGGTCGGCAATTTCGACGGGGTGCATCTGGCCCATCGCGCGGTGCTCGCCGCCGCATCCGACCTCGCCCGTGAGGCCGCCATCCCGGCGCTTGCACTCACTTTCGAGCCCCATCCGCGCACCTTCTTCCGGCCGCAGGAGCCGGTTTTCCGCCTCACCGGGCCCCGGCGCAAGGCGGAGCTTCTGCTTGCGGCGGGCATGGATGGCGTCGTCAGCGAAGTATTCGACGCGGGTCTTGCCGGCATGACGGCGGAAGACTTCATCCGCGTCCACCTGGTGGCCCATTGCGGTGCCCGCCATGTCGTCACCGGTTACGATTTTCATTTCGGCAGGAACCGCTCGGGGTCGCCTGAACTGCTGCGGCAGGCAGGTGGCGCGGCGGGTTTCGACGTCACGCTGGTCGAGCAGTTTACCGATCCCGATGAGCCCGGCAGGATCGTCTCTTCGTCGCGCATTCGCGAAGCGCTTGCCGGCGGCGATGTCGCCGAGGCCAACCGGCTGCTCGCCCGGCCCTTCGATGTGGCCGGCACGGTCGTCGCCGGCGCCCGGCTTGGCCGCACGCTCGGCTATCCGACCGCCAATCTTCGCCTGCCCGATGAAGCGCGATTGCGCCACGGCATCTATGCCGTGCGCATGCGGCGCGCCGATGGCAGCCTGCATGACGGGGTTGCGAGCTTCGGCCGCCGCCCGACCTTCGACAATGGCGCGCCGCTGCTCGAAACCTTCGTTTTCGACTTTGCCGGCGATCTATACGGCGAAGCGATCACCATCATCTTCCATGGCTGGATACGGCCGGAGGAAAAATTCGACAGCGTCGAGGCGCTGGTCGGGCAGATGGATCGCGACAGCGCGGAAGCGCGCCGTATCCTGGCCGCGTCCGCTGCATGAAGGGATGGTGGCGGGTACGCCGCGGGCCGATCTCACGCTGCCGGTCTTCGCAGGCCCGGCCGGAAGGTCGGGTGATTACAGCCGGAAACGCGGATCGTGCCGGTGGGCTTCGATGGCTGAGACCCGGATGCCGGAAACCTCCGCCAGGGCGGGATTGATCAGATAGTTCCGGGTGTGCGGCGTGATGGCCGAGGGAACGGCAAGGACCGGCGCTGCGGCGCGCGCCACGAAATCCTGCCACAGGTCGCGCGTCGCCTGGATATCGTCCTGCCAGCCCTCGGGCAGGTCCGCCGTTTCGACGGTCGCCGTCTCGGGAATGTCGATGGCGAGCAGCTGATAGCGCTCGGGCAGCAGGTCGAGATCGGCATGGACCAGCAGTTCCAGCAATGCCGTTGAAACATGATCGGAGGTATAGACGATGGCCGTGCCGCGATGGTTCCAGCGCGCCGCATGGAGCACACCGCCCCGGCCGGAGAGATCGGCAAAGCCGGAAATGCGCCAGACCAGCACGATCGCGATCCGGCCGGTCAGGAATAGAGGCCGAATTCGATCCGCCCGAGAATGTCCGACACCATGTGGGCGCCGGTCTCCGATTTGAGCAGGTCGATCGGGACGGCTCCGTCCAGCGCCCGGTTCGGCCGGCGCAGCCACAGATTGGCCTTTTCGACCGATCCCAGCACACGGTCCGCCTGCTGCATGATCCGCTCCAGCCGGTGAACCCGGTCGGATTCGGCCAGCGTCAGCCGCTCGCCCTGCTTGCGGCGGCGGTCGAGCGTGCGCCGGGGGGCGACGATCTCGGTGATCTCGCCCGCCGAAAAGCCCAGTTTCTTCAGCCTGTTCAGGGCGCTGGGCGCAACCCGCAAGGCGGTCTCGTCCGGCGCCGTTGCAAGCCGTGCTGCTGCCGATGCCATGGCCTGTACCTTTCGCCAACCGTTGATTGCGCCATTTGCCCATCAATATAGGCGCATCTGGCCAGAATGACAAGATTTCGCGCTTTATCTGGGCGCCCGCTGCTGCTATGGAGCCGCCATGATGGACCGCTTGAAATTCGCTTTCGCGATACGAATTACTGGCCCGGTCCCGGCCTGAGGTTTCAGCCCGCCGGGTCCCGGGAATTCCTTATGCCAGCCCGCACCGCTTCCCGTCCGCTTCCAGCAGGGGACAGCTTGTCTTGACGGGCATTTGCGCCTACAGGCTCCACATCCTCCGCCTCCGACAGCCGGATATCCGCAGAACGCCACCGCATTGCACCGCTTGCGAGGCGGCCAGAACAACGACCGAGAACGATGACCGAGAAGACCGAACAGGGCCGCGACTGGTCCGAAACCCTCTATCTGCCCAAAACCGATTTCCCCATGCGCGCCGGCCTGCCCAAAAAGGAGCCGGAAATCCTCGCCCGCTGGCGGGAGATGAACCTCTACCGGCGCCTGCGCGAAGACGCGGCGGACAGGCCGAAATACGTGCTGCACGACGGCCCGCCCTACGCCAACGGCAACATCCATATCGGCCACGCCCTCAACAAGATCCTCAAGGACGTCATCACCCGCTCGTTCCAGATGCGCGGGTATGACTCCAATTACGTGCCGGGCTGGGACTGCCACGGCCTGCCGATCGAATGGAAGATCGAGGAACAGTACCGCGCCAGGGGCAGGAACAAGGACGAGGTGCCTATCGTCGAATTCCGCAAGGAATGCCGCGACTTCGCCGATCATTGGGTCGGCGTCCAGTCGGAGGAGTTCCAGCGCCTGGGCGTCATCGGCGATTTCGAAAACCCCTATCTGACCATGGCCTATGAGGCGGAAGCGATCATCGCCGACGAGTTGATGAAATTCGCCGAGACCGGCCAGCTCTATCGCGGCTCGAAACCGATCATGTGGTCGGTGGTGGAAAAGACCGCGCTGGCCGAAGCCGAGATCGAATACGAGCAGGTCGAGAGCGACACGGTCTGGGTGAAGTTTCCGGTCAGAGCCGTTGCGCGCGACGGCGAGAAAAGCAGCGACCTTTCAGACGCCTTCATCGTCATCTGGACGACGACGCCCTGGACGATCCCCGGCAACCGGGCGATCTGCTTTTCTGCCAGGATCAGCTATGGTCTCTACGAAGTGACGGCCGCCGAGAACGATTTCGGACCCCGGCCGGGCGAAAAGCTCATCTTTGCCGACGCGCTGGCGGAGGAATCCTTTGCCAAGGCAAAGCTTGAACACAGGCGCTTGCGCGCCGTTTCCGCCGAAGAACTCGGCGCGATCACCTGCGCCCACCCGCTCAAGGGTCTTGGCGGCGATTACGCGTTCGACGTGCCGATGATGGATGGCGATCACGTCACCGACGATGCCGGTACCGGCTTCGTCCACACCGCGCCGGGCCACGGTCGCGAGGACTTCGACATCTGGATGGAAAACGCCCGCGCGCTCGAAGCGCGCGGCATCGACACCGCCATCCCCTTCACCGTCGACGACGATGGCTTCTATACCGATGGCGCCCCCGGCCTCGGGCCGGACCGCGAGGGTGGGGCCGCCCGCGTCATCGACGACAAGGGCAAGAAGGGCGATGCCAACCAGGCCGTCATCACCGCGCTGATCGAAAGGAACCATCTCTTCGCCCGCGGCCGGCTGAAGCACGACTACCCCCATTCATGGCGCTCGAAGAAACCGGTCATCTTCCGCAACACGCCGCAATGGTTCGTCCATATGGACAAGGAAGGGGTGGTGCCCGGTGCCCATACCCTTCGCGATGCGTCGCTCAAGGCCATCGACGAAACCCGCTTCGTCCCGGCGGCGGGCCAGAAACGCCTGCACACCATGATCGAGCAGCGGCCCGACTGGGTTCTTTCCCGGCAAAGAGCCTGGGGCGTACCGATCTCGGTCTTCCGCCACAGGGAGACGGGAGCCGTCATTCCCGGGCCGCAGTTCGGCCGCTCGGATGAATTGCGCGCCCGCATCCGCGACGTCTTCAAGGCCGAAGGGGCTGACGCCTGGTACAAGGAGGGCGCGAAGGAGCGTTTCCTCGAAGGCCTCGTCAACGACGTGGAGAACTGGGACAAGGTCGACGACATCCTCGATGTCTGGTTCGATTCAGGCTCGACCCACGCCTTCTGCCTCGAACAGCGCGCCGATCTGAAATGGCCGGCCGACGTCTATCTCGAAGGCTCGGACCAGCATCGCGGCTGGTTCCACTCCTCGCTGCTCGAAAGCTGCGGCACGCGCGGCCGCGCGCCCTATGACACGGTCATCACCCATGGCTTCACCATGGCCGAGGATGGCCGCAAGATGTCGAAATCGCTCGGCAACCAGGTCTTCCCCCAGGATGTGATGAAGGATTCGGGCGCCGATATCCTGCGCCTGTGGGTCATGAACACCGACTACTGGGAAGACCAGCGCCTCGGCAAGACCATCATCCAGACCAATATCGATGCCTATCGCAAGATGCGCAACACGATCCGCTGGATGCTCGGCACGCTCGCCCACGACAAGGGCGAGGCGGTCGCCTTTGCCGACATGCCGGAACTCGAGCGCTACATGCTGCATCGCCTCGCCGAGCTCGATCAGATCGTCAACGAAGGCTATGACGGCTTCGACTTCAAGCGCATCACCCGCCATCTGATGGACTTCATGATCATCGATCTGTCGTCCTTCTATTTCGATATCCGCAAGGATGCGCTCTATTGCGACGCGCCGTCGAGCACTCGCCGCAAGGCGGCGCTCGGGACCGTCTCGATCCTGTTCGACTGTATCGTCAAATGGCTCGCGCCCATGCTGCCCTTCACCATGGAAGAGGCCTGGCTGGAGCGCCATCCCGGCGATGCCGGATCGGTCCACCTGCAGCAATTCGCCGAAGTTCCCGCCGATTGGCGCGACGATGAACTCGCCGCCAAATGGCAGAAGATCCGCCGGGTGCGCCGCGTCGTCACCGGTGCGCTGGAGATCGAACGGGCCGAAAAGCGGGTCCGCTCCTCGCTGGAGGCCGCGCCCGAGGTCTACATTTCCGACGCGGCGCTGCTCGCCTCGCTGGAGGGCCGCGACTTCCACGATATCTGCATCACTTCCGATATCCGCGTCGAGAAGGGCGACGGTCCGGCCGATGCCTTCCGCATGGAGGAAGTGCCGGGGGTCGCCGTCGTGCCGGCCCTTGCCAAAGGGCGCAAATGCGCCCGTTCCTGGAAGATATCGGAAGACGTGGGCGCCGATCCCGACTATCCCGATCTCTCGCCGCGCGACGCCGGGGCGATGCGCGAAATCGAGGTGGCGGGCTGACAGGCCGCTCACGGCGCGGTTAACCGCTGAAAGAATATGTGTGCGGGGCGAGATGCCGTCTCCCCCCGCCACATTGATTCCCGTTTTCGGATGCGGTATGAAGGGATAGCCGGAAATATGCCGTATTTCCGGTCCTAAACGCTTGGCAGAAGCCATTTGGCGCAGAAATGCTTGGCGCAAGAAGCGCCGCGAGAACGGTACGGAAGCATATTGGACCAGGCTACCTCTCGATCGGCAGTGCCGGTCCGCGAGCCGTCTTAAGGGACGGTTTGGGGCTCGATCGGGGCCTGATCTGGAGATGGTGCGTACCGTTGGCGGCCCCGCACGGGGCGTCGCAGGACGATTGGCCGCAAGGCGGCGGGGAACGGGATGATGATGGCATTCGCAACTGGACGGAAAGCTGCATCGCTTGCTGCGGGCCTGTTGATGGCCGGCGGCCTGCTTTCGGGCTGTGTCGGCGGCACCACCTATGGCACCGGCGTCACCCAGGAACAGCAGACCATCGAGGACATCGCCAACATCCTGACGATCCAGAAGAAGCAGAAGCGGATCGACTACAAGCCGCGCCCGGACCTCGTCGTGCCGGAGGAAAAGCAGCTGGTCGACCCCGATCAGGTTGCCAGCGCGCAGGACAATGCCGACTGGCCCGAATCGCCGGAAGAACGCATTGCGCGGGTCCGCGCGGAGGCCGAGGAAGCCCAGTCGACCTCGGCGGGACAGAACCGCTTCTCGCGCTCGCAGAAGAATGTCCGCGGTGTTGAACCCGGAACGGCGACCGCCCGGGTAGAGGCGCCGCGTGGCCAGGGCGTTCCGGGCGTCAGTTGCGATCCCGACGGCAATTACCTGCGCCATTGTACGCCGGGCGAAATCTCCCGCGCGGTGCGCGCGCAGCGCGATGAAATCCGCTCGGTCGGCAAGACCGGCTATCAGCGCCGCTATCTGACCGAGCCACCGATCGCATACCGCACCCCGGCCAACAGCGCTCCGACCGACGATCTGGGCTATACCGAGAAGGAACTGGCCGAGATCGAGGCGCTGCGCAAGAAGAAGGAACAGGAAGAACTCTATCGCTGATAGCGGTTCTTCCGTCCCGCCGGCGGCTTCATCGTCGTTTTCACCCGTCATTTTGTCAGTCGCCGCTTGAACGCGGAACCGGACCGGCTGGCCGCACGTCAGCGCTTCGCGGCAAAGAACCCTTGCAACAGGGCGGTCGACCGGCTCTGCTGGATGCCGGAATAGATTTCTGGCGCGTGGTGGCAGGTCGGACTCGAAAAATAGCGCACACCGTTTTCCACCGCCCCGCCCTTGGGATCGTCCGTCGCGAAATACAGCCGGCCGATCCGCGCGAAACTGATGGCGCCGGCGCACATCGGGCAGGGCTCCAGGGTCACCGTCAGGTCGCAGCCCGTCAGGCGTTCCGTGCCGAGCCGCCGGCAGGCTTGCCGGATCGCCAGCATTTCAGCATGGGCGGTCGGATCGTTGAGTTCCCGCGTCCGGTTGCCGGCCTGGGCGATCACTGTGCTGCCGCGCGACACGACGGCGCCGACGGGAACCTCGTCCCGCGCAGCGGCGGCGATCGCCTCTTCCATCGCCAGATCCATGAAACCGCTCATCACAGGCCATCGCCCCTCGACTACTTCCCTTGTCCGGTCAGTTAGCGTAGAGCATCGCCCCATGCAAACGGCACCGAATTCGCAGCAACCAAAAGGCGAGCGCATCGCCAAGCGCATGGCGCGCGCCGGCCTGTGCTCGCGCCGCGAGGCGGAGGCCTGGATCGCCGCCGGCCGGGTCCGGGTCAACGACGCCGTGTTGAAGACGCCGGCCTGTATCGTCACCGATGCCGACCGCATCGAGGTCGATGGCGAGCCGATGCAGGCAAGGGAGCGTACCCGCCTCTGGCTCTATCACAAGCCGGCCGGCCTGGTGACCACCAACCGCGATCCTGAGGGACGCAGAACCGTCTTCGAGGCCCTGCCGGAGACCATGCCGCGGGTCGTCTCCGTCGGCCGTCTCGACATCAATACCGAGGGCCTGTTGCTGCTTACCAATGATGGCGGGCTCGCGCGGGTGCTGGAACTGCCCGATACCGGCTGGCTGCGCCGCTACCGCGTCCGCGCCCATGGCGCCGTCACCCAGCAGCAGCTTGCTGGCCTTGCCGACGGCATTGCGGTGGACGGCATTCTGTATGGCTCGATCGAGGCCGAACTGGAGCGCCAGCAGGGCGGCAATGTCTGGCTCGCCATCGCCTTTCGCGAGGGCAAGAACCGCGAGGTCAAACAGGTGCTGGGCGCCCTCGGCCTGCAGGTCAACCGGCTGATCCGCGTTTCCTACGGCCCCTTCCAGCTCGGCGATCTGGCGCCGGGCGAGGTGCGCGAAATCCGCGGCCGCACCCTGCGCGATCAACTGGGTGCCAGGCTCATCGCCACCGCCGGGGCCGACTTCGAGACCGAACCGCGCCAGAACATCCCGAAGGCCCGGAACGCCCCGAAGCCGAACAACAAGCCGCCGGCGGAAGCGCCGGAGGAGGGTGGGGCCGCCCGCAGGCCGGCCGGCAGGAAAAACCCGGTCAGGCGCGGCGGCAAGCCCGATCCCCTGTCGAAGCTGACGACCCGCAGCCCGGCCAAAGACATCGCCAAGAGCACAGGCAAAGGCACCGCCAAGAGCGGCGCGAAGGCCGGCGGTAAACCAACCGGCAAACCGGCCGGCAAATCAGTCGCCAAGGGTAAGCCGACCACGGCCAGGGCTGAAAGGCCCGGCGCCGCCAGCCGGCCGGCGCCGCGAAAAGGTTCGAGCCGTGCGGATCGTCGGCGGTGAATTTCGCGGCCGCCGGCTCGCCGCCCCGAAATCGGACCGCATCCGACCGACCACCGACCGCAACCGCGAAAGCCTGTTCAACATCCTGTCGAACCGGATCGATCTCGATGGCAGCCGGGTGATCGATCTCTTCGCGGGAACGGGAGCGCTCGGCTTCGAGGCGCTCTCGCGCGGCGCCGGTCATGCCCTGTTCGTCGACGACGGCGCCGAGGCCCGCGCCCTGTTGCAGCAAAACATCGAGAGCCTCGGCCTGCAGGGCAGGGCGCGGCTGTTTCGCCGTGACGCGACCAGGCTCGGCGCCATCGGCACCCTGCGCCCCTTCGATCTCGCCTTTCTCGATCCGCCCTATGGCCGGGGCCTTGGCGAAAGGGCGCTTGGCGCCCTGCGCGCGGGCGGCTGGCTCGACCGCGACGCGCTGGTCGTGCTGGAAGAACGCCATGACAGCGCGCCGCTCGCCATCGAGGGCTTCGAAATTCTCGACCGGCGCGATTTCGGTGAAACCGCGATGGTGCTTGCGAAACTGGGCTGAATAGCCGCCGGGTGGCCGAAAGGCCGCAACTTGGTCACATTGCGGTGAAAAACCGCTCGCCAGCCGCGCCGGGACTGTATTTTTGCGTTTCCGGGTTTATTTTCCCGGCGACCCGCCCATCGCACCAAACCCCGGAGAGTGCCGGATGCCGCTGTTCCAGAGACTTTGCCTGCTTCCGGTTCTGCTGATGCTGCTGGCGCTGCCGGCAATGGGCAAGACAGCCCCTGACGGGCCCGAGGTGGCGCTCAGGACGCTTGCCAACGGGCTGCAGGTGGTCGCCATCCCCGACCACCGCGCCCCGGTCGTCACCCATATGGTCTGGTACAAGGCCGGCTCCGCCGATGAGCCGCGCGGCAAATCCGGCATCGCCCATTTTCTCGAGCATCTGATGTTCAAGGGCACGAAGAAAGTTCCCGCCGGCGAGTTCTCCCGCAAGGTCGCCGAGATCGGCGGCCAGGAAAACGCCTTCACCAGCTACGATTTCACCGCCTACTACCAGAAGGTCTCGCCCGACGCGCTCGAAATGGTGATGGGCTATGAGGCCGACCGGATGGAAAACCTCGTCCTCGCCGAGGACGTGATCGAGACCGAGAAGAAGGTGATCCTGGAAGAACGGCGCGAGCGGGTCGATTCGAGCCCTGGTGCGATCCTCGATGAGGCGGCCGATGCGGCGCTGTTCGTCAACCATCCCTATGGCACGCCGGTGATCGGCTGGCAGCATGAAATGCTGGCGCTGACCCGCGACGACGCCATCGCTTTCTATGATCGCTTCTACTCCCCCAACAATGCGGTGCTGGTCGTCGCCGGCGACGTCGACCCCAAGACGGTGTTTGCACTGGCTGAAAAGATCTATGGCGGGGTAACGCGCCGGGTCGCCGAGATCGATCATCAGCGCGCCGCCGAGCCGGAACCGGCCGTCAGCCGCAGCCTGGAATATTTCGACGAGCGGGTCACCACGCCAAGCTTCGAGCGGACCTATCTCGTGCCGTCCTATATGAGCGCCGAGCCCGGCGAGGCCGAGGCGCTCGATCTTCTTTCCGCGGTCCTGGGCGGCTCGTCCTCGGCACGGCTCTACCGCAAGCTGGTGACCGGCAATGAGAAGGCGATTTCAGCCGGCGCCTGGTATCAGGGCACGGCGCGCAATCTGGGCAAGTTCGGATTTTACGGCAGGCCCCGGGGCGACACCGCGCTCGACGAGATCGAGGCGGCCATCGATGCCGAGATCGCCGACATCATCGAGAACGGCGTCACCCAGGAAGAGCTCGACCGCCAGCGCAATGCCCTCGTCAAGAGCGTCATCTTCGAGCGCGACAGCCAGACCACGCTCGCCCAGCTCTATGGCACGATGCTGGCGCTAGACGGCACGATCGAGGACATCGCCGACTGGCCCGAACGGCTTGGCAGGGTGACGGTGGACGATGTCCGCGACGTCGCCCGCAAATATCTGAAAAAACCCCGATCCGTCACAACCTATCTGAGGCCGGCATCATGATCGCCCGCACCATCGTCGCCCGCCCCATCATTGCCCACATGCTGAAACGCCGCCTGGCCGGCCGGGCTTTCGCACGGGCCGCAGCGCTCATCTTGTATATCTGTGCGACGTTGGCGGCGCTGCCGGCCGATGCCGTCGAAATTCGCGACTACCGCTCGCCCGCCGGCATCGGCTTCTGGATGGTCGAGGACTACACGGTGCCGATCGTCACCCTGGCATTCGATTTTCGCGGCGGCGCCAGCCAGGACCCCGAGGGCAAGGCGGGCCTGGCCTCGCTTCTGTCCGCGATGATGGATGAAGGCGCCGGCGAGCGCAGCACGGCACAACTCAAGCAGGCGCTGGAGGAACGCGGCATCGAGGCCGGTTTTTCGGCCGGCCGCGATGCGGTTTCCGGCGGCATGCGGGTGCTGGCCGGCGAGGCGGAGCCGGCCTATGCCCTGCTCGCCGACATGCTGCTTCGCCCGCGCTTCGAACCTGCCTCGCTCGAGCGTATCCGCGCCGGCTACATCCAGTCGGCGGTCCGCGCCCGCAAGGATCCCGATGCCGTCATCCGCGACACGTTTCGCGAAATGCTGTTTGCCGGCCACCCCTATGGCCGCGACGTGCACGGCGACGAGACGACCCTTGCCGCCATCACCCGGCAGGACATCGTCGCCCAGCATCGCAGGCTGATGGCGCGCGACAATCTGGTGATCGGCCTTGTCGGCGCGGTCAGCCCGCAGGAGGCCGGCCGGCTGATCGACCTGGCTTTCGCCGGTCTTCCGGCTAAGGCGGAACTCATGCCGGTGGCGGATGTGGCGCCACAACTGGGCTTTGCCCGTCACATCGCGTTTCCCGCCCCGCAGGCTTCCGTCGTGATCGCCTATCCCGGCGTCAAGCGCTCCGATCCCGATTTCTTCACCGCCTATACGATGAACCACATTCTGGGCGGCGGCACGTTTTCCTCACGGCTGTACGACGAGATCCGCGAGAAGCGCGGCCTCGTCTACGGCGTCGGCTCTGATCTCGTCACCCTCGCCCACGCCGCCTATCTGTCCGGCGGCTTTTCGACCCGGCCCGACCAGGCCGCCGATGCGCTGGCGCTGATGCAGAGCGAAATCGGCCGCATGGCGCAGGAGGGGCCAACCGGGGAGGAACTCGAGGCGGCGCGCAAGTATATTCTCGGGGCCTATGCCATCAACAATCTGGACACCTCCTCGAAGATCGCCGATGTGCTGGTCGCGCTCCAGGCCGAAGGCCTGCCCATCGACTATATCGACCGGCGGCGGGACAGCATCGAGGCGGTGACGCTGGAAGGCGTCCGCGCCATGGCCAAACGGCTTCTGTCGGCGCAACCGGCCGTCATCACCATCGGTGCCCCGGTGCCGCCGACCGATGCCGCCGCCGACTGACCCTGTCGATGACCGCAGCCCGCCCGCAGAACCGGATTTCGCTTGCCCTTGGCGGTGGCGGCGCACGCGGCATTGCCCATGCCCACGTCCTGCGCGCCTTTGACGATATGGGCGTGCGGCCCGCTGCCATCGCCGGTTCCTCGATCGGCGCGCTGGTCGGCGCCGGCTACGCATCGGGCATGTCGGGTGAGGCGATCGCCGACCTGTTTCTGTCGACCTTTTCCAGCCGCAGCAGCGTATTCGCCAGGCTGTGGAAATTGCGGCCGCAGCCCCTGCAGGCCCTTTCCGGCCCCGGCGGCTTCGGTCAGATGGATGTCGAGCGCGTGCTGGAGGTCTTTCTGCCGGAAGCGTTTCCCGCCCGCTTCGACGAATTGACCATCCCGCTGAAGATCACCGGTACGGATTACTACGGCAACCGTGTCGCGGTGATCGAGACCGGCGACCTGCGCAAGGCGATTGCCGCATCGGCCGCCATACCGGTCCTGTTTCGCCCCGTGGTGATCGACGGCTGCGTGATGATCGATGGCGGCATCGCCAATCCGCTGCCCTTCGATCTGGTAAGCGGTGGCGGCGGCAGGGTGGTTGCCATCGATGTGGTCGGCCTGCCCAAGGGCGAGCCCGGCACCCTGCCGGCGCGCATCGATGCGGCCTTTGGCGCGAGCCAGTTGATGATGCAGTCGATCACCAATCTCATGCGCGCCGCCGCGCCGCCGGACCTGTTCATCCGGCCGCCGGTCGATTCCTACCGCGTGCTCGACTTTCTCAAGGTGAAGCGCATCCTCAAGGAAACCGAGCCGGTCTATGACGAGACCCGGCGCGGCCTCGAGCGGCTGCTGGAGGACCGGCCGCCAGCCTGAGGAAGCCGTTACAATCCGGCGCCGCGCCCGGAAGTGAAGGGTGAATGGGCGGCGGGCGGCACGCGCAGCTGGATGCCCTCGCGCCCCGCCTGTTTGGGCAGGTGTTTCAGCACATGGTAGCAGGCGATCAGCGCCAATACGCCGAACACCAGCCCGCCAAGCCCCCAGCCGACCACCACGCCGCCGGCACCCCACGCACTGCCGTAATGGGCGAAGGGAATGACGCCCAGCGTCGCCCGGCCCCAGTTGAAGACCGTCGAATAGAACGGGTGGTCGAGATTGTTGAACGCCGCATTGGCGACGAACAGGATGCCGGTGAAGATCTGCGTTCCCGCGACGATGTAGCAGAAGGTGGCGATCATCTCGGCGGCATCGCCCTCGGCGCTGAAGACGACGACGATGACGTCCTTCAGCAGCGCCAGCAGGATCCACATGGCGAGCACATAGACCAGGGTGAAGCCGAGTGCGTCGCGCATCGTGCTGTTGACCCGGTCGAGCCGTCCGGCGCCGTAATTCTGCCCCAGGATGGGTCCGACGGCGCCCGACAGCGAGAAGATCGCGGCAAAGGCAAGCGGGATGATCCGCCCGACGATCGCCCAGCCGGCGACCGCATCATCGCCGAAGCCCGCCACCACGCCGGTGACATAGGCATTGCCCACCGGTGTTGCGATCTGGGTCAGGACGGCGGGCCAGGCGATGCGCCAGAAGGCCGGCAGGAACGACCGGATCAGGTCGGCGCCCGGCAGCGCCACCATATCATGTACCCGGATCGTGCCGTGGAAACCGACCAGCACGAACAGGCAGCGCACCAGCACCACCGACAGGGCAGCCCCCGTGATGCCGAGATCGAAATAGAAGATCAGCAACGGATCGATCAGCGCCGCCGCGACGCCCGAGGAAAGCGTCACATACATCGAACGCTTGGCGTCGCCCTTGGCGCGCAACAGGCCGGAGCACCCCATGCCGAGCGCCAGCAGCGGCAGCGAGGGCACCGTGATCTGCATGAACTCGACGGCGATTTCCCGGGTTCTGCCCACCGCACCCAGCAGGCCGAGCGACCAGTCTATCAACAGGTAGAGGATCAGCGACACGGCCACGGTCGCCGCGAACATCACGATCAGCGAGGCCCCGGCATAGGCCCGCGCCCTTTCCTCGTCCCCCGAGCCGATCGCCCGCGCCGTGATCGCGCTCGCCGCGATGGTAAAGCCGATGCACATGGAAACGGCGAAGAACATGATCGTTGCCGCATAGCCGATCGCCGCCGCCAGTTCCTGCTGGCCGAGCAGCGAGATGTAGAACAGGTTGGCGAGATCGACGAGAAAGATCGCCACCAGACCGATGGCGCCGGTCGTCGCCATGACGATCACATGGCGCAGGGTCGATCCGGTCGTGAAGGCGGCATTGGACTGCGGGCTGGGTGGTGCGGATTTGCTCAAGATGGATCCCCGGTTAGGCCAGATGGAAGCCTGTGCGCTCTTGCATCGGGGCTGTCAACGCGCGCCGGGTGAATTCTGCGTCAACCCGGCGATGGAAAATCAGGTCGTAGCGGGGGCTTGAAGCCAACCCTCCGAGACCCTATTCAAAACGGACATCCCTGCCTGTCCCGATGGCCGTTCATCCGGGCGAACACCGTATTGGAACTCCCTTGCCGATCGATCTTGAAAAACTGCAATCCGATGCCGACCGCCTGGTCGCCGCCGCGCTCAAGGCCGGCGCCGACAAATGCGATGTGGTGGTTTCGAACGGCTATTCGAGCGGAATTTCGGTACGCGAGGGCAAGGTCGAAAATACCGGCCGTTCGGAAGGCGACGGATTTTCCCTGCGTGTCTTTGCCGGAAAGCGGGTTGCGACCGTCGCGACCAACCAGCCCGCCGATCTTCAGATGCTGGCCGAACGCGCGGTCGCCATGGCCCGGGTCTCGCCGGAGGATCCCTATCAGGACCTCGCCGATCCCGATCAACTGGCCCGCTCCTGGCCCGATCTCGATCTTGTCGACCCGCTCGAGCCCGATCCCGCCAGCTTTCGCGAAACGGCGCTTGAGGCCGAAGCCGCCGGCCTTGCCGTCGACGGCGTGATGAAGTCGATGGGTGCTTCCGCGGGCGCCTACAATACCGGCTTCGTACTGGCTGCGTCCAACGGCTTTTCCGGCAATTTCGCCCGCACCGGCCATTCGGTCTCCGCTTCCTTCGTTGCCGGCGAAGGGGAGGCGATGGAACGCGACTACGATTTTTCCTCCGCCGTCCACCTGGCCGATCTGCGCCCGCCCGCCGAGGTGGGACGGACCGCCGGCGAGCGCACCGCCCGTCGGGTCAATCCGCGCAAGGTCAGCAGCGGTGCCTTTCCCGTGCTCCTCGACCGCCGTCTGAGCGGCGGGCTTCTCGGCGCCATGCTGGGTGCCATCAACGGCAGCAGCATCGCGCGCAAGACAAGCTTTCTGCGCGACCGGATGGGCCGGCAGATCGCCAGCGCCGCGATCACGGTAACCGATGACCCGCTCAGGATGCGCGGCCTCGGTTCGCGGCCTTTCGACGGTGAGGGGCTGGCCTGCGAGAAGATGGTGCTGGTCGATGGCGGCGTGTTGCAGGCCTGGCTGCTCGACGGCGCGACGGCGCGCGAACTGGGCCTTGAGAGCAATGCCCGCGCCAGCCGCGGCGGTTCGGGCACCGCGCCTTCCTCCACCAATGCCTGGATCGCCCCCGGCGAGAGGACGATTGCCGAGACGGCGCGGGAGATCGGTACCGGTTTCTACTGCACCGAGACCATCGGTCACGGCATCAACATGGTGACCGGCGATTACTCCAAGGGCGCCAGCGGCTACTGGATCGAGAATGGCGAGATCGCCTATCCGGTCGCCGAAATCACCATTGCCGGCAATCTCAAGGACATGTTCCTGGCGCTGACGCCGTTGAGCGACCTCGAATTTCGCGGCGCGGTCAACGCCCCCTCGCTTCTGATCGATACCATGGCCATCGGTGGCAAATGAGCAGTGCGGCGCAGGGGATTGCCGCCGATCAGGCGCTGATCGTCGAGGCGGCGCGCGAGGCCGGCGCATTGGCGGCCCGCTATTTTCGCGCTGACAATCAGGTCTGGCACAAGAACGGCAATTCGCCGGTTTCCGAGGCCGACTACGCCGTCGACCGGTTTCTGTCGCAGACCCTGCGCGCGGCGCGCCCGGACTATGGCTGGCTGTCGGAGGAAACCGAGGACAGTGCCGAGCGGCTCGAAACGAACCGGCTCTTCGTCGTCGATCCGATCGACGGAACGCGCGGCTTTCTCGACGGCCGCAGGGAATGGTGCGTGTCGGTGGCGATCGTCGAGGCCGGCCGGCCGGTTGCCGGCGTGCTCGAATGCCCGGCGCTTGGCGAGACCTATGCCGCCCTTGCCGGCGGGGGCGCGACGCGCAATGGCGCGCCGATCGCGCGGATATCGGGCGGGGCAATCACCTCGCTGACGGCGTCGCGCAAATTGAACGAGGCGATCCGCGCCGTCCACGGCGACGGTCTGGCGATCCTGCCTTTCGTGCCCTCCCTTGCCTACCGCCTTGCCATGGTGGCGGACAGCAGGGTCGATGGCGCCTTTGCCCGCTCGGGCGCCTGCGACTGGGATCTCGCCGCCGCCGACATCATTCTGTCGGAATCCGGCGGCGCCATGGTCGATACCGGCGGCGAGGCGCTGCGCTACAATCGCCGCTCGCCCAAGCACGGATCGCTTCTGGCGGCCGGCTCGAACCGCATCGAGCGGCTGATGGCGCTTGCGAAACAGGGCAGATTTCTTCATTAGTGCCGCACAGATCACGGAGAGCCCGCAAGGGCCATGGGAGCGACAGATGACGGATCAAACCACAGATCAGAAGGATGGCAAGATCGTTGAAAAGGACGGCCAGTTGCTGCATCTCGTATTCGGTGGTGAGTTGAACGACTTGCACGGCGTCACCTTCCGCGATCTTGGCGCGGTTGACATTGTCGGCCTGTTTCCGAACTACGCCTCCGCCCATGCCGCATGGAAGGCCAAGGCCCAGCAGACTGTCGACAATGCCAATATGCGCTATTTCATCGTCCATCTGCACAAGGTGCTCGATCCCGATGGCGACGGCATTTACGGCTGATCGGCCCGCCGTGACGATAACCGGTTCCGCATGACCCAGCCCGATCCCCATACGCCGCCCGCCACCAGGGCCCGGCGAGGTCGAACGCCCAACTGGCTGCGTTCCTGGGGGCGCAGCCTGTCGGGCAATACCGCCCTGGCGGCGGTGTCGGCCTGGCTTGCCGTGCGGTTCCTCAAACTCGTCTTCCGCACCAATTCCTGGGTGGTCGAGCCCGAGGACATTCTCGACCAGGTGACCCCGGAGCTTCCGGTCATCGTGGCGGTCTGGCACGGCCAGCACGTGCTGCTGCCGGCCATCCCGATCGGGCTTTCGGGTTCGGTGATGATCTCGCGCAGCCTCGACGGCGAGATCACGGCGCGGGTCGCCGAAGCCTTCGGCGCCAAGACGATCCGCGCTTCCGGCGGCCGCAATGCCCGCCACACCCTTTCCAAGGGCGCGCTCAAGGGGTTCCTCGAAATGCTGGCGACGCTCAATCGCGGCGAGAACGTGCTGCAGACCGCCGACATTCCCAAGGGCACGGCCCGCCGCGTCGGCCTCGGCATCGTCACGCTCGCCCAGAAATCGGGCCGGCCGATCGTGCCGCTGGCCGTCGCCTCCTCGCGCCGCTGGGTCTTGCCGAAAAGCTGGGATCGCACCACAATCAACCTGCCTTTCGGCAAGTCGGCAATCGTTGCCGGTGAGCGCATTCTGGTGGCTGGCGATGCGGATCAGGCCGCGCTGGAAGGCGCGCGCCAGGCGCTTCAGGCGGAGATGCGCCGCATCACGGCGCGCGCCTACGCACTGACCGGCAATCCCGAGCCCGAAACCGGCTCCGGGGACGGCGCATGAAGTCGGATCGCGGCGCGGGAAGGGTCAAAGGGAGCTGAAAGTCAGTGGCGATGTCCGACATCTTGACCCGCATGACGCTGGCCGGCTATCGCCGCTTCGGCCGGCTGATCTATCCCTTCATGGGGCCGTTTCTGGCACTGCGCGCGCGGCGCGGCAAGGAGGAGCGCGCCCGCCGCTATGAGCGCTACGGCTATCCGAGCACCGACCGGCCCAGCGGCCCGCTGGTCTGGTTTCACGCCGCCAGCGTCGGCGAATCCATGGCCGTGCTGGCGCTGATCGAGCGGGTCCACGCCCTCGGCGTCAATGCCGTGATGACCACTGGCACCGTGACCTCGGCCCGGGTCGTCGCAAAGCGCCTGCCGCGCGGCGCCTTCCACCAATATGTGCCGCTCGACCTCGAACAGGCCGTCGACCGGTTTCTCGAACACTGGAAGCCGGATCTCGCCGTTTTCACCGAATCGGAAATCTGGCCGACCTCGATTGCCAGGCTCCGCACCCGCCGCATCCCGCTGGTGCTCGTCAATGCCCGCATGTCGGACAAGTCCTTCAAGCGCTGGCGCAATGCGACCGGGCTTGCCTCGACCCTGTTCGAAAACTTTTCCCACGTCATCGCCCAGTCGGAGATCGATGCCGAGCGCTATCGCAGTCTCGGCGCGCGGCCGGTGGTGGTTTCGGGCAATCTCAAGGTCGATACGCGCGACCTGCCTTTCGAAGCCGGTGAACTTGCCACCCTGCGCGGCCAGATCGGCCGGCGGCCGGCGTTCATCGCCGCCAGCACCCATCGCGGCGAGGAGGAGATCCTTCTCAAGGCCTATGTCAATCTGCGCCGGCAGTTTCCCGATCTTCTGGCGATCCTGGTGCCGCGTCATCCCGAACGCGGCGACGAGGTCGAGGAACTGGCCAGGAAACTCGGTCTCGATGTCGCCCGCCGCGGCCGCAAGGAGGCGATCCGGCCGGTCACGAACGTCTATCTCGGCGATACGATCGGCGAGATGGGGCTCTACCTGCGTCTGGCGCCGATCGTCTATATGGGCCGCAGCCTGGCCGGCTTCGGCGGTCAGAACCCGCTCGAGCCGGCAACCACCGGCACCGCCATCCTGTCTGGCAAGTACGTCTCGAACTTCCGCGATTCCTATCGCAACCTGCTCAACAACAAGGCGGTGCGCCTCGTCGAGGATGGCGCGATGCTGGAGGCCAACCTGGCCTATCTGCTGCGCAACCCCGCCGAGCGCGACCGCATGATCGCCGCCGCCGAGGAAACCGTGCGCCAGATGCGCGGCGCGCTCGATCGCACCATCGAGGTGCTCGATTCCTATGTCTTCCCGCTGACGGTCAAACGCAAGCTCGAGGAAATCGGCAATGGCCGTTAGCGAAACCCCACCTTTCTGGTTCGAGGAACCGGGCCTCAAGGCCTGGCTGATGGCGCCGTTGTCGCTTGCCTATAGCCGCGCGGCGGCCCTTGCGATGCGCGCAAAGCCGGCTGGAAGCGTTCCGGTGCCGGTCCTTTGCATCGGCAATTTCGTCACCGGCGGCGGTGGCAAGACGCCGACCGCACTGGCGCTCGCCAAGACCGCCGTCGCCATGGGCCTGGCGCCGGGCTTTCTCTCCCGCGGCTATGGCGGCCGGATTTCCGGGCCGGAGAGGGTCGACACCAAGAAACATAATTCGGGCGATGTCGGCGATGAGCCGCTTCTGCTCGCCCGCACCCGGCCGACGGTGATCTCGGCAGACCGGGTCGCCGGCGCGAAACTGCTGGCGGAAATCGGCTGCGACCTTGTCATCATGGATGACGGTTTTCAGAACCCGCGCCTGACCAAGGACTATGCCCTGGTCGTGGTTGACAGCAAGCGCGGCATCGGCAACGGTTTCGCCATGCCGGCGGGGCCGTTGCGGGTGCGCATCGCCGACCAGTTGCCGTTCGCCGATGCGGTGCTGATCATCGGCGACGAGCCGGCGGGCGAAAAGGTCGTTCGGCTCGCGGCGCGCAGCGGCAAGCCAGTGCACCATGCCCGCACAAGGATGATCAACGCCCAGCGATGGCGCGGCAAGTCGCTGCTGGCCTATTCCGGCATCGCCGATCCACAGAAGTTTTTCGACAGCCTCGTTTCGGCAGGCGGCCAGCTCGCCATGGTGCGCTCCTTCCCCGATCACCATCCCTTCACCCGCAGCGAGATCACCGAGCTTCTCGACCGCGCCAGGCTGATGAAGGCGGAACTGGTGACCACCGCCAAGGACTATGTGCGGCTGATCGGCTCGGGCGAGGCCCATGAGCGGCTGGCCAGGGAGAGCCTGGTTGCCAGCATCGAACTGGCCTTTAGCGACGACGGCACGGATGAGCGCATCATCCGCGAAACGCTTGCCCGTTTCGAGCAGCGCCGGCTGCGCGAGGAAAAGGCGGCAAGCGCGGAGCGCGCCGAGAGCCGCAAGGCCGACCGGGCAAAGCAGAAGGCAAGGGAAAAGATCGCCTAGACCTTCAGGCCAGTCCCTGTTCGCGCTTGAGCGAGGCGGCGGCATCCACATAGGCTTCCTGGCGCGCCACCGACCAGTATTTCAACTCGTCGATCGGGATCGCCTCGCCGGTTACCGCGCAGCGCACATAGGAGCCCGGCGAGAGCATCTGGAAATCGGCATCGCCGTAGCGGATCTTGGCTTCTTTGCTGCCGGGTTCGAGCATCGGTACCACCTCTTCTGACGGCTTCCATCTAAGCAAGACGGATGCCGAGCGCAAGGTTCTCAGCGACCGAACAGCCGCTCGATGTCCTTGAGATCGAGCTCGACCCAGGTCGGCCGGCCGTGATTGCACTGGCCGGAATTGGGCGTCGCCTCCATCTGGCGCAGCAGCGCGTTCATCTCGTCGGGTTTCAGGATGCGCCCGGCCCGCACGCTGCCGTGACAGGCCATGGTCGCCGCGACATGTTCGAGCCGGTCGCGCAGGCCCTGGCTGGTGCCCCATTCGGCAAGCTCGTCGGCGAGATCGCGGACAAGGCCCGCCACGTCGATTTCGCCGAGCAGGGCCGGCGTCTCGCGCACCGCCACCGCTCCGGGGCCGAACTTTTCGAGCGACAGGCCAAGCTGCTCGAAATCGGCGGCGGCTTCGCCAAGCCGCTCGACGTCTTCTTCCGGCAGGTCGACGATTTCGGGAATCAGCAGGAGTTGCGAGGGCAGGCGGTCGGAAAGTCCCCTCTTGAGCGCCTCATAGACGATGCGCTCATGCGCGGCATGCTGGTCGACGATGACCAGCCCGCGGTCTGTCTGGGCGATGATGTAGTTTTCGTGCAATTGCGCCCGCGCCGCGCCCAGCGGATGGTGTAGCGAAGCAGCGGCCATATCGGGGGCGGGCGGGACGACCTGTCCGCTGGGCGCGGTGGCGGCACCGAAATCCGGCTGAAAATCGGCGGCATGTTCCGCGAAGCCGCCGGAAGGCGCGCCCGGAGCCCCGTTCGCGGCCCCGTAAGCCTGCCCGGCTCCGCCGAGCGGTGCCGAATAGCCGGCACTGGCCGGCCGTTGCGGCCAGTTCCCCGGCCGGAAGGCTGCCTGCATGCCGCTGCCGCCCTCGCTCGACGCGCGATGGCCAGCCGCGGCGATCGCCTGTTTGAGCGCGCCGACCAGAAGGCCGCGCACCAGGGCCGGATCGCGAAAGCGCACATCGGCCTTCGCCGGATGCACGTTGACATCGACCTCCTGCGGCGGCAGATCGACGAACAGCACCGCGACGGGATGGCGGTCGCGGGCGAGAAAATCCGAATAGGCCCCGCGCACCGCGCTGAGCAATTGCTTGTCGCGCACCGGCCGGCCGTTGACGAAGAAGAACTGGTTGAGCGCATTGCCCCGGTTGAAGGTGGGCAACCCGGCAAGCCCGGTAAGCCGGATGCCCTCGCGTTCGGCATCGATTTCGATGGCATTGCGCACGAAATCGGTTCCCAGCACCTGCCCGATGCGCTCCTCGAGCGAGCCGGGCGGGTAGTCCGTCGTAGCGCGGTCCGAACCCTGCAAATGAAACCGCACGGCCGGAAAGGCCAGTGCCATGCGCTTGACCGTATCGGTGATCGCCGCGGTTTCGGCCCGCTCGCTCTTGAGGAATTTGAGCCGCGCCGGCACATGCGCGAACAGATCGCGCACCTCGATCACCGTGCCGGCGGAAAGCGCTGCCGGCCCGACGGGCCGAACATGACCGTGATCGACCCCGATCTGCCAGCCATGCTCCGCGCCGGCAGGGCGCGAGGCGATCGTCAGAGCGCTGACCGAGCCGATCGATGGCAGCGCCTCGCCGCGAAAGCCCAGCGTACGGATATCGAGCAGGTCGTCGGTCAGTTTCGAGGTGCAATGGCGTTCGATCGCCAGCCGGAGATCGTCCGGCCCCATGCCATGGCCATTGTCCGTGATCCGGATCAGCCCCTTGCCGCCATTGGCGGTGACAAGCTCGATCCGGTCGGCACCCGCATCGATGGCGTTTTCCACCAGTTCCTTGACGATGCTCGCCGGCCGCTCGACGACTTCGCCGGCGGCAATCTGGTTGATCATGGAATCGGACAGTCGGACAATCGCCATGACGCCTTATTGCCGCCGCACCGCCTTGCCGGTCAATCTTCCGCGTGATCAATTCAGCGGAATTGTCGGATTTGCCCGACAAGTGGCTTTGCGCGGCCCGCGCACCA
This sequence comes from Nitratireductor sp., assembly GCA_020441665.1. GTDB lineage: Bacteria > Pseudomonadota > Alphaproteobacteria > Rhizobiales > Rhizobiaceae > Salaquimonas. The sequence continues at coordinate 16,643 of JAGRLT010000048.1, read as the reverse complement.
AGCTATGGGCGGGCATGAAACCAAATCAGATCATCATCTATTGCGGGTTGCTGCTCAGCATATCGGCCTTCTCGGTGGACATCCTGCTGCCGGCCTTTGGCGCGATCTCCACCGATCTCGCCGCCGACTACAGCCTGGTCCAGATGACCGTTCCCACCTTCCTGGCAACCATGGGCATCGGCCAGATCTTCATGGGCCCGATATCCGACCGCTTTGGCCGCCGGCCGATCCTGCTCGGCGGGCTGGCGCTGGTGGCGGGCGGAACGGTGCTTTGCCTGCTTGCCGCCGATGCCGCCCAATTGCTCGCCGGGCGGGCCATTCAGGGCGTCGGCGCGTCGGCGGCGCCGATCATCGCCCGCGCCGTGCTGCGCGATTTGTTCCACGGCCGCGAACTGGCGGCGAACATGGCGCTCGCCACCATGGTCTTCGCCTTCGGCCCGATCGTCGCGCCGCTGCTGGGCGTTGCCTTCATGCAGTTCGGCACCTGGCGGATGGTGTTCGCCGCCATCCTGCTGTTCAGCCTCGTCCTGCTGGCGGTGGGGCTTCTTGTGTTGCCTGAAACCCTGCGCGAGCGCCGGCCCGACGCCATGGCGCCCGGACGGCTGTGGCGCGATGCCGTCGCGGTCCTGCGGCATCCGCAATCGCGCTACTACGCGCTGCTGCTCGGTCCGGTCCTCACCCTGATGATGCTGATCCTGATCTCGATCCCGAAGGTCTATCGCGACAGTTTCGGCATCGAGGGCGCGCCCTTTGCCATGCTGTTCGCGGTGCATGGGCTCGGCATCATTGTCGGCCAGTCCTTTAACCGCAGGCTGATCCACCGTCACGGCCCGCAATTCGCGCTCAGGACCGGCGGGCTGATCACCGCCGGCTCGGCAGCGCTGATCGCCGCCGCGAACCTTGCCGGCCTGATGAACGCCTACACACTTTCGGCGATCCTGGCACTGTTTGCCACCGGCTTCCTCACCATGGTCTCGAACTGCGTCGCGCTCGCGCTCGATCCCCATGGCGCGATTGCCGGTTTCGCCTCTTCATTGGTGGAAAGCGTCGCGCGGATCATTTCCTCGATTGCCGCCGCGGTCCTGGGCCTGCTGATCGGCGGCACGCTCGAGCATTTCATTGTCGTGTTCGCGCTGAGCAGTTTCGTGGTTTTGGGCTTGATTCTGCAGGGTCAAAGGCGCATTTCAGCCTGACACACGCAGATGCGGCAATTCGGTGGAAGAAACCGCCGAACTGGTCCTACCGCCTCCGGTATTCTCACAATAGAGAGCGCGCACTGCGAACAGCGCACCGTGGTGTCTTCACGGCATGACGGCTAGCAACACACGGAACTCCAATGGTCGGCTTCCGCCCGAAAGACCTGGTCGGTTATCTGCAGGGATTGTCGCTGCGGCGGCTGCTGCCTTTCCTGACCTGGTGGCATCTGGTAACGCCGAAGAACCTGCGCGCCGATGTCTTTGCCGGCATCACCGGCGCGACCATAGGCCTGCCCCAGGGCGTCGCCTTTGCGGCGATCGCCGGCCTGCCGCCGGAATACGGTTTCTATTCGGCGGTGATCACCGCGATCCTGGCGGCGCTGTTCGGTTCCTCCCTGCATGTGGTCTCGGGTCCCACCACCGCGATTTCGGCGCTGGTATTCGGCGCCCTGGCCGGCACGCTTGAGCCCGGCTCGCCGCAATGGATCGAGGCGGCGATCACGCTGACCCTGCTGGTCGGCGTCTTTCAGCTCGCGCTTGGTCTGGCGCGCCTCGGCGCTCTGGTCGATTTCGTCTCCCATTCGGTGATGACCGGCTTCATGGCCGGTGCCGCCATGCTGATTGCCCTCAGCCAGATCAGGCACACGCTCGGCATTTCCCTGCCGCGGCCCGAAGAAACGGTCGAATTCTTCGTCGGGCTCTACGACAATGTGGGTCTGTTCGACTGGCGCTCGGCGCTGATCGCCTTTGTCTCGCTCGCCGTCGCCGTCGTATCGAAGCGTTATTTCCCCCGCTCGCCCAACTATCTTTTCGGCCTGCTGTTCGGCTCGCTCGCCAGCTTTTCGATCCAGGGACACGAAAACGGCGTCGCGGTGATCGGCGCCATCCCTTCGATCTTCCCGAGCTTCCAGATGCCGAGCATGCATATCGGCCAGATGGGGGATCTGGCGCCGGCGGCCTTCGCCATCGCGCTGGTCGGCCTGCTTGAGGCGGTGTCGATCGCCCGCGCCATCGCGATCAAGTCCGGCCAGGACATTGACGGCAACCAGGAGTTCATCGGCCAGGGTGTCTCCAACACCGTCGGTGCCTTTTTCCAGTGCTATGCGGGGTCGGGTTCGTTCACCCGTTCCGGCCTCAACTACGAAGCGGGCGCGGCGACCCCGCTCGCTTCGGTTTTCGCCGCGATCTTCCTGCTGCTGATCCTGATCTTCGTCGCGCCGCTCTTCGCCTATGTGCCGATCCCGGCCATGGCCGGCGTCATCATGCTGGTCGCCTGGCGGCTGATCGATTTCAGGGAATTGCTGCACATCATCAGGACGAGCCGCGCCGAGACCTCGATCGCCTTCATCACCTTCGTGTCGACCCTCTTCATCGATCTCGAATTCGCCATCTATATCGGCGTCATGCTGTCCTTCCTGATCTTCCTCAACAAGTCGGCCCATCCCTTCATCGGCATCGGCGCGCCGGATCCCAACACCAAGCACCGGGTCTTCCGCAATTCCGAAACCAACGGGCTCAACGAATGCCCGCAGCTCGTCTTCGTGCGCATGGACGGTCCGTTCTATTTCGGATCGGTCGAGCATGTCCGCCGCAAGTTCCGCGAGATCGAGCGCAAGCGCGCCAGGCAGAAGCACATGCTGTTCATGGTCAAGGGCGTCGGCGAGATGGATCTGCCCGCCGCCGAACTGCTGATCGAGGAGGCGCGGCGGCGCAAGCGGCGGGGTGGTTCCTTCCACGTCCAGGCCAAGCAGGTCGCCGCCATCAAGCGCCTCAACCGTTTCCATGTGTCCGAGGCCCTGTCGACCGAGCATGTGCACACCTCCAAGGGCGATGCGATCGCCGAGATCGTGCCGACGCTCGATCAGGAGATATGCGCCACCTGCCAGGCCCGCATTTTCCGGGAGTGCCCGCCCGCGCCGGCCGATTTCCTCACCGATGCGGAAAACGCCGAGGCAGCGATACGCGCGCCCCAGGCGGAAAGACAGCCGGCCGCCTGACTATCCTTCGGGGGATATGGCCCGCAGCGGCGAAACATGCTTCCCTGCCGCCGGTTTCTTGTGAAAGGGCGGGAGGATCGATAGGGCTCCTCCCTGACGAATGGGACGAACCTGCGTTAACCAGCATCGGGCCGCATTGGACTGCGCCGGCCCGGACTTCGGGAGATATTGAATGCTTGCAAACTCGAATGCCTTCTTGAGACAGAAGAACCTGTTTGGCGGCGAATGGGTCGATGCCGATGGCGGCGAGACCATCGACGTCAACAACCCCGCCACCGGCGAGATCATCGGCACGGTTCCCAATTGCGGCAAGGCCGAAACCGCCCGTGCCATCGACGCGGCAGCCGAGGCTTTTCTGACCTTCCGCAAGACGACGGCGCTCGAGCGCTCGAAGATGCTGCGCCGCCTGCACGATGCGATCATGGACAATCAGGAGACGCTGGCCCAGCTTCTGACCTCCGAGCAGGGCAAGTCGCTGGTCGAGGCGCGCGGCGAGGTCGGCATGTCGGCCGGCTATGTGCTGTGGTATGCCGAGGAGGCCCGCCGGGTCTATGGCGACATCGTTCCCGCCCCCTGGGCCGACCGCCGCATCATGGTGACCAAGCAGCCGGTCGGCGTCATCGCCGCGATCACGCCGTGGAACTTTCCCTCCTCCATGCTGGCCCGCAAGATCGGCCCCGCCATCGCCGCAGGCTGCACGTCGGTGATCAAGCCGGCCACCCAGACGCCCTATTCGGCGCTCGCCTGGGGCCTGCTCGCCGAGGAAGCCGGCGTTCCCAGGGGCGTCGTCAACATTGTTACCGGTTCGGCTTCCGAGATCGGCGGCGAGATCACCCGCAATCCGAAGGTCAAGAAAGTCACCTTCACCGGTTCGACGGCGGTCGGCAAACTGCTGCTCAAGCAGTGCGCCGGCACGGTCAAGAAGGTTTCGATGGAACTGGGCGGCAACGCGCCCTTCATCGTCTTCAACGACGCCGATGTCGACCGGGCGGTCGAAGGCGCGATTGCCGCCAAGTTCCGCAATTCCGGCCAGACCTGCGTCTGCACCAACCGCTTCTATGTCCAGTCGAAGGTCTACGGCAAATTCGTCGAGAAACTCGCCGCCGCCGCCGCCGACCTCAAGGTGGGCAATGGCGCCGAGGATGGCACCCAGCAGGGCCCGCTGATCGACCTGCGCGCAGTCGAGACGGTCGAATCGATGATCGAGGACGCTACCAGGAAGGGCGGCAAGGTCGTCACAGGCGGCAAGCGCCATGCGCTGGGCGGCTCCTTCTTCGAACCGACCGTCATCGCCGATGCCAAGCCGCGCATGCGCTTTACCCGGGAAGAGATCTTCGGGCCGATCGCGCCGGTCTACAAGTTCAAGACCGAGGAAGAGGCGATCGAACTTGCCAACAACACCGAATATGGCCTGGCAGCCTATTTCTACACCCAGGATCTGGGCCGCATGTACCGGGTGTCGGAAGCGCTCGAATATGGCCTTGTCGGCGTCAATGAAGGGGTGATCACCACCGTCGAGGCGCCGTTTGGCGGCTTCAAGGAGTCCGGTCTCGGCCGTGAGGGCGGCCATCAGGGCATCGAGGACTATCTTGAGGCGAAATATGTCTGCGTCGGCGGGCTCGGCATGTAGGCGCCACGCCGCATCGTCGCGAAGCACGCCGCATCGTCGCGAAGATTGCAAGGCCGGTCGCGCGACCGGCCTTTTTTTTCAGGAATAGCTGACCACCAGAATGCCGCCGACGATCAGTACCGTGCCGAGCAGGAAGGTCAGGTTGAGCGTTTCCCCCAGCAGCACGAAGCCGAGAATCGGCACGATGACGAAGCCCGAGGCCATGAAGGGATAGGCGCGCGAGATATCGGTCTTCGACAGGGCGATCACCCACAGGAACGAGGCGATGCCGTAAAGCGCCGCGGCGCCGACGAACCACGGGTTGAAGGCAATGTTCCACAGGTCGCGGCCGATATTGCCGGAAAGCTCTCTGCCCGCCATCTTGAACAGGAACTGGCCGAAGGCGATCATCACCGGAACCAGGATCAGCAATATCTGGTCGAGCCGCATGGCGCCTACTCGCCGGCGCGGGTGCGCGTCATGTTGTAGAACATGCGCTTGATTTCCGCCCGCATGCGGCGGATCGAATCGAGCACGACGCCGGCGGTGATCGTCAGCATCGAAACGATGACGATGCCGGTCGCCAGGATCGCCGTCGGGAACCGGTCGACCCTGCCGGTCTGGGCGAACTCGATGAAGACGGGCAGCGCCAGCAGCAGGGCAAGCACGATGCCGCCAAGGCCGATCGCGCCGAAGAACCAGAACGGCTTGTATTCCTTGAGCAGCACGATGATCGTCTTGAGAATGCGCAATCCGTCGCGCACGGTCGACAGTTTGCTTTCCGAACCCTCCGGCCGGTCCTTGTACTCAAAGGCGATCTCGCTCACCGGCAGCCGCAATTGCGACGCATGGACGGAGAGTTCGGTCTCGATCTCGAAACCCGCGGAGACCGCCGGAAAGCTTTTGACGAAACGCCGGGTAAAGGCACGGTAGCCGGAAAAGATGTCGGTGAACTCGCGGCCGAACAGGCGGGTATAGAGCAGGTTGAAAAGCCGGTTTCCGGCCGCATGGCCGCGGCGCTGGTGATCGCTGTCGGCGCCGATCCGGGCGCCGACCACCATGTCGGCACCTTCCGAGATCAGCCGGTCGATCATCTTCGGCGCGCCGGCGGCGTCATAGGTATCGTCGCCATCGACCATGACATAGATATCGGCGTCGACCTCGGTGAACATGCGGCGAACGACATTGCCCTTGCCGGGCCGTTTCTCATAGCCGACGATGGCGCCGGCCTTCTTCGCCACCTCGGCGGTATTGTCGGTCGAGTTGTTGTCGTAGACATGGATCGTGGCGCCCGGCAGCGCCTTGCGGAAATCCTTCACCACATTGGCGATGGTGACCTCCTCGTTCATGCAGGGAACGAGCACGGCGATACGCATCTGCTTTGCAAGTTCGGCCCGTTTCGCCATTTCCGCTTTCTCTTGTTTGGAAAGTTGCAGCATGAAACCCCATCCGCCACTGTCAGTACTTTTGCCGCAAAGGTAACCGGACGCCGTAAACCAAATCTTAAATCGGCTGGCCGAATCTGTGCCAAAACGGCTCCCCACCTCCGAATTTCCCGGCGGATGGAAGGCGGCGCGCGCCGATGGAGCCCGGTCCGCAGCAAAGGTTCCCGAGGAACGCATCATGGTCGATGGCATGGCCAATCCTCTTCCGCTGGCAGACAGCGCGGACCGGGATGCCCGCGGTTCGCTGGCCCGCATCGCCTTGTGGGTGCTGCTCTTCTATCTGGCCGCCTTCTTCAAGCCGGTCGGCGATCTGCTCTTTGAAGGCGCGATGGCCGATTCCGACGATTTCCTGCGCCTGCACGAGGTCATGAACTGGATGGCGGGCCAGGGCTGGTATGACGTGTCGGTTCCACGCATGAACTGGCCCGCCGGCGCGGACATGCACTGGTCGCGCCTGGTCGACGTTCCGATTGCCCTGCTCGCCGCGCTTGCCGGTCTTTTCACGGAGCCGGTCACGGCGCTGCGGATTGCCGCCCTGATCTGGCCGGTGCTGGTGCTGTTCGCCACCCTGTTGACGATCATCGCGATCACCGAGCGCATCTGGCCGCAGGCAAACCGCCTTCTCGTCGTGCTTTTCGCGCTGAGCAACATCGCGGCACTGGAACTGTCCGTTCCCGGCCGCATCGACCATCACAACGTCCAGGCCCTGCTCATCTACACCGCCATTCTTGGCCTGGTTTCCCGCGACCGGCCCTGGGCGCTGCCGCTGACCGGCGTTTCGATCACCCTGTCGCTGGTGATCGGGCTCGACAATCTCGCCCTCGTCCTGCTGCTGCTTTTCTGGCTCGGCCTCGCCTGGGCGCTCGGCCTGCGCCATGCGTCCGCCACGCTGCGGCAGATCGGCCTGTGGATGGGGCTGTCCCTGGCCGTGCTCTATCCGGTCTCGCTGCCGCCATCGGCCTGGCTCACCCCTTACTGCGATGCCATCTCGGTCGTCTATCTCACCCTGATCGGTCTGATCGCCCTGTGCTTTGTCGCGCTGTCCCTTGTCGATCGCTTTCTCGGGGCGATGTCGCCGGTCGCGGCGATCGCAACACGGCTTGCGTCCGGTGGGCTTGCCGGCGGCGGCTCGGCATTGATCTTCTGGAAGTCCTTTCCGCAATGCATGGCCGGACCGCTTTCAGCCGTCAGTCCGGAACTTTCCGAGCGCTGGCTGTCGACCATTTTCGAGGCACAGGGGCTGATCGATTTCGCCAACCGCTTCGGTGCCGCCCATTATGCGGTTCCGCTCTTCATCGGGGTGATGCTCGCCAGCACGGCGCTTCTGGCCTGGCGTGGCCTTCTTCCCGCGCGCGCGCTGCCCATTCTGGCGATCCTTGCCATCGGGCTCGTCCTGTCCTTCTTCCAGATCCGTGCCCTGCGCATGGTCGTGTTCGCCACCGTGCCGTTCTGCGTCATCTTCGCCGATCTCATCGCAAGGCGGGTCGCGGCGACGGTAAGGCTTGCAAAGCCCGCCAGGCTGGCGCTCACCGCCTTGCTCTGCCTGCCGCTGTTCCCGACGGTATGGAGCGTCGCGGCCGATCTAGCGCTACCGTCGAGCGATGCGCCGCCGCCATCTCCGGCGGTAGCGGCCGCAGACGAGGTCGGGAGCGCCGATCCGGACGAAAATGCGGTCACCTGCAACAAGGCATCCCAGTTCGCGCTGCTCGCAAGCCTGCCGGGCGGGACGGTGTTCAACGATCTCAATACCGGTCCGGCGATCCTGGTTTTCACGCCGCACACGATCATCGGCGGCAATTATCACCGCAACGAGCGGGCGATCCTGGACACCGAGGATTTCTTCGAGGCCGACAGCGAAACGGCGCGCGAGATCGCCCGCCGCCGCAAGGCCGATTATCTGGTCTATTGCCGGGCCGGCAAGGCCCGGACGGCGCGGGAATTCGCCGCCACGTCCCAGACCCGCCAGCCGATGGAAAAGCGGCTCCTCCTCGGCAACGAGCCGGCCTGGCTTGAGCGGCTTTCCGCGTCGAGCGACCTGTTGAAGGTCTATCGCATCCGCTGAAACCGTGCTGCCCCGAGGGTTCCGGCCGGTGGCCGGAGACCCGGCCGCATCAATCCGGCAATTTTCTGTGCTGCGCGCCGAATAGGCTTTGCACTGCCGTCACGGCCATGATAACGACCCGTGCCAACCCAGCAGGAGCGGGGCGAAGTGCCCCTGTTTATCCTTGTCCCGGCGGGCTGTCGCCCGGCCGCACCAAATGCCTTTTTCAAGAGGGTTGGCAATGTCCAAGATCATTCAGACCACCACCGGCGATATCGCGCTGACCTTTGACGACGTCCTGCTGCAACCCGGCCACTCGCTCGTCATGCCGGCACAGGTCGATATCCGCACCCGCGTCGCCGACGGCATCGAGCTCAACCTGCCGATCCTCTCCGCCGCCATGGACACGGTGACCGAATCGCGGCTCGCCATCGCCATGGCCCAGGCCGGCGGCATGGGCGTCATCCACCGCAACCTGACCCCCGCCGAACAGGCCGAGGAAGTGCGCCAGGTCAAGAAATTCGAGTCCGGCATGGTGGTCAACCCGCTGGTCATCGGCCCCGAGGCCCGGCTCGAAGACGCGCTGGCACTGATGGAAAAGAACCGGATTTCCGGCATTCCGGTGGTCGAGAATGGCGGCACGGGCGGCCATGTCACCGGCAGGCTCGTCGGCATCCTGACCAACCGCGACGTGCGCTTCGCCTCCGACCCGCGCCAGAAGGTGCAGGAACTCATGACCCGCGACAGTCTCGTCACCGTGCGCGACGGGGTGAGCCAGGACGATGCCCGCAGGCTTCTGCACCAGCACCGCATCGAGAAACTGCTGGTCACCGACAAGGACGGCAATTGCATCGGCCTCATCACCGTCAAGGACATGGAGAAGTCGCAGCTCAATCCCAATGCGGTCAAGGATGCCCAGGGCCGGCTGCGCGTCGCCGCCGCCACCAGCGTCGGCGAGGACGGCCATGAACGCGCCGAACGGCTGATCGATGCCGGTGTCGACATGGTGGTGGTCGATACCGCCCATGGCCATTCCCAGCGCGTGCTGGAAGCCGTGACCCGCATCAAGAAGCTGTCGAACTCGGTGCGCATCATCGCCGGCAACGTCGCGACGGCGGAAGGAACCCGCGCACTGATCGATGCCGGTGCCGATGCGGTGAAGGTCGGGATCGGACCGGGCTCGATCTGCACGACCCGGATCGTCGCCGGTGTCGGCGTGCCGCAACTGTCCGCCATCATGGCGGCCGTCGAAGCCGCCTCGAGATCCGGTATTCCGGTGATTGCCGATGGCGGCATCAAATATTCGGGCGATCTCGCCAAGGCGATTGCCGCCGGTGCCTCGGTGGTGATGGTCGGCTCGCTGCTCGCCGGCACCGAGGAGAGCCCCGGCGAGGTCTATCTGCATCAGGGCCGCTCCTACAAGGCCTATCGCGGCATGGGATCGGTCGGCGCCATGGCGCGCGGCTCGGCCGACCGCTATTTCCAGGCCGAGGTCAGCGACACCCACAAGCTGGTTCCCGAAGGCATTGAGGGGCAGGTACCTTACAAGGGCGCGGCCGGCCACGTCATCCACCAGCTTGCCGGCGGCCTGCGCGCCGCCATGGGCTATGTCGGCGGCAGGGACATCGCCGATTTCCAGCAGAAGGCCAGCTTCGTGCGCATCACCGGGGCGGGCCTGATGGAAAGCCATGCCCACAACGTGACCATCACGCGGGAAAGCCCCAACTACCACCGCAATTAGGAGCGTCTCATGAACGCATTAACGGCCCTGTGGGACTTCGCGCCGGATCTCAAGATCAGGCTGCTGTGCCTTGCCCTGGCCGGCCAGGTCATCGTGACGCTGATGGCCTATTTCAAGCTTTCAAAGGCACGGATGACGGCGTTGAAGGCCAAACAGGTCGAGCCCGATGTGTTCAAGTCGACCCGTGACGAGCCGGAGCAGCTGCGGGTCTTCACCCGCGCCGTGGCGAACCAGTTCGAACTGCCGGTCATCTTCTACGCGCTGGTTGCGGCAAGCCTTGCCCTGAGGGTTTCGAGCTGGCTCACCGTCCTGCTGGCCTTCGCCTTTGTCGCCCTGCGCTGTGTTCACCTGCAGGAAATGACCGGCGAGAACCGCGTCTTCCGCCGCCGCCGCCTGTTCATCCGCGGAATGCAGGTCGTCCTGCTCATGCTGGTCGAGCTTCTGCTTTCCACCATGCTGTTTGCCCAGGGGTGACCCGGTGAGGCTGGGCGGCAGGGTACAGGCGGCAATCGAGGTGCTGGAGGACATGGCGGCGCGCAAGCGGCCGGCTTCCGAGGCGCTGAAGGATTGGGGCCTGTCGCATCGCTTTGCCGGCGCCGGGGACCGGGCGGCGATCGGCAATCTGGTCTATGACACGCTCAGGAAACAGGCTTCCGCCGCCTGGCTGATGGAAGATGACGGCCCGGCCGCAACCGTTTTTGCCACGCTCCAGCGTGACTGGGGTACCGGCCTTGCCGATCTGCAGCAGGCATTCGCGGACGACAAATTCGCGCCGGAGATTCCAGTTGAGGCGCTCGAACGGGCGAAAACCCGCGACCTTGCCTTTGCCGATCCCCATATCGAGGCCGACCTGCCGGAATGGTGCGTCGCCTCCTTCGAGGAGAATTTCGAGGAGGAATGGGTCGCCGAGGCGAGGGCGCTGGCCGGCCGTCCGCCGCTCGATCTGCGCGTCAACACGCTGAAGGCCGATCGCGACAAGGTGCTGAAATCGCTCGATGCGAAGGAGGCGAAAAAGACGGTTATCGCCCGCCATGGCATCCGCATTCCGCCCGGCAGCGGCGCCAGGCGCCTGCCCAATGTCCAGGCCGAGGCCGGTTACCAGAAGGGTTGGTTCGAAATCCAGGACGAGGGCAGCCAGATCGTCGCCGATCTCGTCTATGCAAGGCCGGGCGAACAGGTGCTGGATTATTGCGCCGGCGCCGGCGGCAAGACGTTGGCGCTGGCGGCTGCGATGGAAAATTCCGGCCAGATCCATGCCCATGACGCCGACCGCAACCGCCTGGCGCCGATCTGGGAACGGTTGAAGCGCGCCGGTGTGCGCAATGCCCAGGTGCATCAGCCGAAGGACGATCTTTCCCCCCTCAAGGGCAGGATGGACCGGGTGCTGGTCGATGCGCCGTGCACCGGGTCGGGTACCTGGCGCCGCCGGCCCGATGCCAAATGGCGGCTGACCCCGGACCTGCTGGAAACCCGCCAGAGCGAACAGGCGGCCGTGCTCGATGCGGCGAAGGACTTTGTCAAACCCGGCGGTTTTCTCGTCTATGTCACCTGCTCGGTCTTCCCGGAGGAGAACGAGCAGCAGGTCTACGCCTTCGGCGAGCGGCATACGGGCTGGGAACTCGTCTCGGTCGGCGAGGTCTGGCAGGATCTCTACGGCTTCGACAAGCCGCAGCCCTGGTCGTCGGACCTGGACTGCATCACCCTGACACCGGCTTCGACCGCCACCGACGGCTTCTTCATCGCCGTGATGCAACGCAGTGTGGCTTGAGCCGGGCCGGGAAGGGCAGGGAAAACCCATGAAGCTCAAATCGGTTGGCGGCAGATCGCTGCTCTTCGTCATGGCGGCGGAGGCCGAATACGGCGAGCATCTGAAACAGCGTTTCGTGCCGCTCGTGACCGGTGTCGGCCCGGTGGAGGCAGCCGTCTCGCTTTCGGCAGCGCTGTCCCGCCTCCAGCATGAGGGCATGTTACCCGACTATGTGATTTCGCTTGGTTCGGCGGGCTCTGCCAAACTGCCGCAAACGGAAGTCCGCCAGATCGTATCGGTCGCCTATCGGGACATGGACGCCTCGCCGCTCGGCTTTGACAGGGGCGTCACCCCGTTCCTCGACCTGCCGGCCGTCCTGCCGCTGCCGGTCCGGGTGCCGGGCCTTGCCGAGGCAAGCCTTTCGACCGGCGCCGACATCATCTCCGGCAGCGCCTATCAGGCGATCCCAGAGGACATGGTCGACATGGAGACCTTCGCCGTTCTGCGCGCCTGCCAGCATTTCGGGGTCAGGCTGATTGCGCTGCGCGGCGTGTCCGACGGAGCGGAGGAATTGCGTCATGTCGGCGACTGGACGCGCTATCTCCACATCGTCGACGAGAAGCTCGCCGCCGCCGTCGATCGCATCGAGGAAGCCCTTATCGAAGGCGAGATCCCGTGATCCGAAAAATATTCATCCAAACGGTTGATTATTGTAACGCTTCAGGTATATTCATCTAAATGGTTGAACGAAGGAGCGACGACGACAGGCTGTCCGAAATCCTCAAGGCGGTGAGCGATCCGACCCGCCGGTCGATCCTCACCAGCCTGGTACAGCAGGGGCCGACCCGGGTAACCGATCTGGCCGCCTATTACCGGATGAGCCTCAACTCGGTTTCGAAGCACATCAAGGTGCTGGAGGCGGCGGGACTGGTCTCGCGCCGCACCGCCGGTCGCGTCCATTGGATCAGCGCCGAACTCGGCCCGGTCCACCGGATAGATGAGTGGTTCTCGCAGCTTCGTTCGATCTGGGAATTGCGTCTCATCAAGCTGGACGAGACCCTGATGGAGGATGAAAGCGATGACTGAACTGTCCCTGAGCGTGAGCCGCCGGATCAACGCGCCGGCCGAAAAGGTCTTCAATGCCTGGCTCGACCCCAAGATGCTGGCCCGCTTCATGTTGCCGGGCGAGACGATGAGCGTGCCGAAAGCCGAAACCGATCCGCGCGTCGGCGGTCGGTTCGACATCATCATGGCGACGCCCGATCGGGAAATCCCCCATGGCGGTATCTACAAGGCGATCGATCCGCATACGCGCATCGTCTTCACCTGGGAATCGCCGTTTTCGATCGATGGCAGCATGGTGACGCTGACATTCACCGCGGTGGGCGCGGGGGCGACCGATGTCGAACTCACCCATGTGAAGTTTCCGAGCGAGGAAAGCCGCGACAACCATCAGGGCGGCTGGACGGCGATCCTTGCCAAACTCGCCGAAACGGTCTGATAGTTCGCGACCGGTCGCACCACGGAGGAAAACCATGGCTGAACTTGCAAACGTCAACTGGCTGGCGGTGATCGTCGGCGCCGTCGCTGCCTTCCTTGCCGGCTGGTTGTGGTACAGTCCGAGGCTTTTCGGCGTCAAATGGGCCGAGGGTTCGCGCGTTGAACTCGGCAGCGCGAACGAGATGCCGGCCTTCGCCCTGCTCACCCAGGCGATCGCCCTGCTGTTGCTGGCAACCGTCATCGGCATCACCGCGACCCAGAACATGCTGCTGACCGCGATCCTGACGATCCTGGCGGCTGCCGCCTTCGTGCTTTCGGGCGGCGCCTTTACCCGCAAGAGCGGCTATGCGCTTGGCGTCGATGCCGGCTACATCGCCCTTGCCGGCGTCCTGATGATCTTGGCCCAGGGGCTTCTCTGAGAAGGTATTCCGGCCGGCGCGCGCCCGGCCGAGGGAAGTAGCAAGAGCGCGGTGGAAAGCGATTTTCCCCGTGCCTTCCGTCTTGCGCAAAGCCGTGGGCTTGGTTATGCGCTTGCCATGACAGCGACAGCCCATCCCGACACCCTTCTGATCATCGATTTCGGCAGCCAGGTCACGCAACTGATTGCGCGCCGCCTGCGCGAGCTCAACGTCTATTGCGAAATCCATCCCTTCCAGAACGTCAGCGACGAGACGCTCAGGGCGATGCGGCCGAAGGCGGTGATCTTTTCCGGCGGTCCCGCCTCGGTTTTCGACGAGGGCGCGCCCATGCCGCCGGCCTCGGTGTTCGACCTCGGCGTGCCGATCCTCGGCATCTGCTACGGCCAGCAGGCGATGATGCATTGCCTCGGCGGCATGGTCGAGCGTGGCGCGGGCACGGCGGAATTCGGCCGCGCCTATGTGACGCCGGCAGACGGCAGGCTCGACCTGCTGGAGGGCTGGTTTGCCGAAGGCGACGAGCAGGTCTGGATGAGCCATGGCGACCACGTCTCGAAGATCGCGCCGGGCTTTGAGGTCTACGGCACCTCGCCCAACGCGCCCTTCGCCATCACCGCCGACACGGCGCGCCATTTCTATGCGGTGCAGTTCCACCCCGAAGTGCACCACACCCCGCGTGGCAGCAAGCTCTATGAGAATTTCGTCAGGCTCGCCGGCTTCACCGGCGACTGGACCATGGCCGCCTACAAGGACCAGGCGATTGCCGCGATCCGCGAACAGGTCGGCGACAAGCGCGTCATCTGCGGCCTGTCGGGGGGCGTCGATTCCTCCGTTGCCGCCGTGCTCATCCATGAGGCGATTGGCGACCGGCTCACCTGCATCCTCGTCGATCACGGCCTGATGCGGCTGAACGAGGCGGCCGATGTCGTCGCCATGTTCCGCGAGCATTACAACATCCCGCTCGTCCATGTGGACGCGTCGGACATGTTCGTCTCCGCGCTCGCCGGCGAGGCCGATCCCGAGGTCAAGCGCAAGACCATCGGCAGGCTGTTCATCGATGTCTTCGAGGCGGAGGCCGGCAAGCTGGGCGGTGCCGAATTCCTCGCCCAGGGCACACTCTATCCCGATGTGATCGAAAGCGTGTCCTTCTCGGGCGGCCCCTCGGTGACGATCAAGTCGCACCACAATGTCGGCGGCCTGCCCGAGCGCATGAACATGAAGCTGGTCGAGCCTTTGCGCGAACTGTTCAAGGACGAGGTGCGGGCGCTCGGCCGCGAGCTCGGCCTGCCCGAAAGCTTCATTCGCCGCCATCCCTTCCCGGGGCCGGGGCTCGCCATCCGCTGCCCGGGCGGCGTGACGAGCGAGAAGCTCGCCATCCTGCGCCGGGCCGACGCGATCTATCTCGACGAGATCCGAAAAGCCGGCCTGTATGACGAGATCTGGCAGGCCTTCGCCGTGCTGCTGCCGGTCCAGACCGTTGGCGTGATGGGCGATTTCCGCACCTACGAATTCGTCTGTGCGCTGCGAGCCGTCACCTCGGTCGATGGCATGACGGCCGATTTCTATCCCTACGATATGGCCTTTCTCGGCCGCGCCGCCACCCGCATCATCAATGAGGTCCGCGGCATCAACCGCGTCGTCTACGACGTGACCTCGAAGCCTCCAGGCACGATCGAGTGGGAATAATTCAGGCCTATCCGAACGCCGCCGCTATCGATGCGGATACCGTCGCCCGCTGGCGATCGTCGTCAGCATTGCCGATGCTGTGCTTGTTCTGAGAGGAGGGGCGGGCGACGAAGCAGCCCGGACGACCAGATGAAAGGTCACATCTCGCGGCCAGCAGGTTCCCCTGCGGTGACCGTCATGACAACGTCATTCCACCATCGACGATGATGGTCTGTCCGACGATGTAATTGGCCAGCGGTGAGACGAGGAAAAGTGCAGCCCCTGCAATGTCCGCGGGCGTACCGAGCCGAGCGGCCGGGATCGACGCGACGGCTGCCTTGAGCCGCGTTTCATTTCCGGTCGTGACCCGGGTGAGTTTCGTGTCGATCAGGCCCGGTGCGATGCCATTGACCCTGATCCCCTCGCCGACCCATGCCTTGCCGAGGGTTCGCGTCAACGCCACGGCACCGGCCTTCGAGGCCGAATAGGCGGGATTTCCGATATTCGATTGAAACGCGGACACCGAACTCACGATTATCAGCGAGCCGTTGGCGGCGGACAGCATTCCCTTGAACCGCCTCGCGCAGGCCATGAGGCTGTTCAGGTTGAGGTCGATGACCTTCATCCAGCCGTCCTGTTCGAACTCGCCGCGCTTGTAGACGACAGTGCCCTGGCTGAGGACGAGAACGTCGAGCTTGTCAAAGGGAGGTTGATAGCGGTCGATCGCGGCATGGTCGCTGAGATCGACCTGCGAGTAGGTGAGACCCGACAGGTCCGACCCGTCCTCGGCGCTGTAGTCGTCGCGGGATGCCCTTGTGCCGGTGACATGGACATTAGCGCCGCCGGTTGCAAAGGCCCGGGCAATCCCGTTTCCGATGCCGCTCGATCCTCCGATGACCAGAACCTGCTTTCCGGAAAAATCCAACTCAAAGGGTGTGGTCATGATGTCTGATCTCACAAAACAAAAAGGTATGTGGCCGGTCTGCTGTCCCGGCCCGGATGGTTTCTGGCTAGGCCGTGGCAGAAGCGAGAAACGAGTTCACTGAGGACGACCCCCCGAGATAGTGGCCGCCATCGACGACAATCAGAGCACCCGTCACGAAGGAAGCAAGGGGTGAAGCGAGAAAGCAGGCCATCTGGCCGACGTCGTCCACCGTCCCCAGTCGCGAAAGGGGCGTATTTTGCAATACCGAGGAAATGGCGGCGTCGCCAGCAACGCGCCTGGTCCCTTCCGTGTCGCCGATAAATCCAGGCGCGATGCTGTTGGACCGGATTTGGAACCGTCC
>JAGRLT010000047.1 GCA_020441665.1 Nitratireductor sp. | reverse complement strand
TCTGCTCGACCGTGCGCCCCTCCCACATCTCAACAACAACGAATGGCATCTCAAATCTCCTCTTTGTCGGCGAATTTCGGCCCGGATGCCCAGACGGGCACGGCGGGCGCGAAACCGGTAACCAGATCGTTTCCCGCCCGGTCGCTGCCGCTGAGCAGCCAGAGCGGGCGATTGGCATGGTTGATCAGGACCTGTTCTTCCATGCAGGCGCGGTTGGCCGGATGGGCGGGATCGCGATCGAAACGGCTCGTGGCCGGCATCAGCCGGATCACGTAAAGCGGCTCGTCCGGCTGGATTGCGCCGAGGCTCTCCGGCGCGACCTCGTCGAGCGACACGGCCCTTGCCTCCGGCAGCGTGCGACCGGCCGGCACGAGAATGACGGCGCCCGCGCGAGGCGTGACGGGCCAGTAGCGCCCTTCCCGCCCCGCATCGAGAAACGCCCGATAGGTCCGGCTCTCCGCGAACAGCTCACTGTCCCACAGGATGAAATCCGGCCCCAGCACCGCACGGGCCGCGTCGAGGACGAGCCGGCTCTCGCAGAGATCGAGAAAGGTCCACGGATCGGTGAACGCGACGGCATGCCCCCATGGGTTGTGGATCCCCGACAGACGCTCCTGGCGCAGCGCAGTCTTGCGCGCGACGATCTTGGCAACGGCATCCCGCAGGTCGAGCGTGGCCGGGATCAGAGGATCCCGGCCGGCCAGATCGAGATGAGCGATGCCGTCCATCGTCATGCCGGCACGGTCACGCAGCGGCCGCGGCCATAGTGGCTGTCATCGACGCTGCCGTTCTCGTAGACGACGTCGCCGCGCGCCACCGTCATCACCGGCCAGCCCTTGAGCGTCCAGCCTTCATAGATGCAGGTCCCCTTGCCGGTATGCTGGACGGTACGTTCCTCGTTGAGGTCGACAAGAACCAGGTCGGCATCGAAACCGACATCGATGTGGCCCTTGCGCGGCCACAGGCCGAAGCGGTGCGCCGGATTGAACGAGTTGAGCTCGACCAGCCGCGTCAGCGGCAGGCCGCGCTGATGAACGCCGAAATGCAGCATCAGCGACAGTTCCCACGGAAAGCTGACGACGCCGGGGAACTCGGTCCACAGATCCTCCAGCTTCTTCGGGAGGAAGGGCACGTGATCGGTACCGAGGCTGTAGACGGACCCGTTGAGCATGCCGGCCCAAAGTCCCTCGAGTTCGTTGCGGTCGCGCAGGGGCGGCGAGATCTTGGCGCGCATGTCCAGATCCTCGTCGTAACAGGTGCGCGTAAGATAATGCGGGCAGGTCTCGACCGTGACGTGGACGCCGCGCGCCCGCGCTTCCGCGGCCAGCACCGGTCCCATGCCGACGGAAGTGTGGACCAGATGCAGCGAGCAGCCCGTCTTCTCGGCCAGGAAGATCATCCGGCGGATCGTCTCGACTTCGCAGAAGGCCGGGCGCGATTCAGTATAGGCGCCGAGATCCTGGCGGCCGGAAGCCGCGATCTCCTTCTTGATCCAGGAGGCGATCTGCGTGTTCTCGCAATGGACGTTGATCACACCGCCCGGGACTTGCGAGAGAATGCGCATCGCGGCATAGACCCAGCCATCGGTCGCCGGCACGATGCCGATGGGATTGTCCGGCTCGTAGCCGAAATAGCATTTGAAGGATTTGACCCCGGTCCTGGCGATGATTTCCGGGATTTCGGCGATGTGCTCCTCGCGCTGGATGCCGAAATGAAAGCCGAAATCGATCACCGAGTTTTCCTCGCCGGCCGTCTTTCTCTCCTCATAGAAAGGAAGATAGGATTCCTTCAGGTTGCGGATATAGAGCAGCACCGTCGTGACGCCGCCGGAAGCGGCTGCCGCGGTCTCCGTGCGCATGTCTTCCGCAAAGGGAAACTTGACGCCGAGATGGCAATGGGGATCGATCAGGCCCGGCATCAGAACGCGGCCTTCCGCGTCGATGGTCCGGGTGGCGTCGGGCAGGACGTGATCGGCGCCGGTCAGGACTATCTTGCCGTCCTTGACCGCCACGCCGCCGTGGAATTCGCCGTTGTGCCGGACGACCCGCGCATTCTTGATAACCAGATCCGCCTTCATGATGCCTGCTCCAATATGCCTTCGATGCGTCTGCTGATACCGCTCCACTGGCTGCGGCCGACCGTGATCGGCGCGCGCGAACCCATACCCCGCGCCCAGACCGTTTTGAGGCCAAGCTCGGCCGCCGTCTCGCGGTCGATGGTGCCTGGCGGGGCCGCAACATCGACCAGCAGCGCGTGCTTGGGCAGTTGCTGAAGCAGGTCGCGCCCCAGCAATTGCTTCGGCACGCTGCCGATGACGATATCGCTGCGCGGCAGAAACGCCGGCATTTCCTCCAGCGTCAGCGCTTCCGCGCCCGCCGCATGGGCCGCGGCACGTTGCACGGCGTTGCGCGCGGCGACATGCACATGGGCGCCGAGCCCGATCAGCGTGTGGGTGAGCAGCGAGCCGATCGTGCCCTGCCCGACCAGCATGACGTTCGATTTGTGGATGGTGATGTCGGTGTTCTCGATGATCACCTTCAGCACGCCCTCGACGATTGCCGGGCCGCGCAGCAGCATCAGGTCGACATCCCATTCATATTCGTGCAGCGTAATGCCAAGCACCTCGCAATGGGCTTTGAGATTGGCATCCGCCCAGCCGAGAATGATGTGCCCCGGCCTGTTCATCCCGGCCAGCATTTCGCGCGTCGGGATGATCTTTTCCGGGCATTTCGGCGCGAAAAGCGCGCCCTCTGCGGTAATTCCCGGGATCGGGAACAGCGCGATGTCGGCGCCCTTCAGCGCATCCGCCGCATCGCTCGCCTGATAGACGCCTTCGATGCCGCCCTCGGGCCAGGGGAACCCATAGGCACGCACGGTGGCGCCGGCGCGCACGGCACAGCGGGCGATTTCCTGTTCGCGGGCATCGCCGGCGACGACGGCGATGACGGTCTTGTCCCAGTTCATGACACACGCACCTTCTCGATCAGCTGATCCTTGCTCAGGCCCTCGATCCCCATGGCGCCGGCGGTGCGTCCGCCCTGGCGGTAATCGGTACAGACGGCGATCTCGGCCAGACTGTAGAGCGACCGCGCTACCGGCGTGTCGACCCCGGCGATCTGCGCGAACTCGAGGAAGGGCAGCAATCCATGGCCGAAATCCTCCTTGTAGTATCGGTATTCGAGCGAATCCGGCCCCTTGATGTGCTTGTTGGCCTCGCCGCCGGCGATCGCCGCGCGGTAATCCTGCGTATCCTCGACATCGGCCTCCACCGTGCCGAGCAGCTTCATCTCCTCGATCAGGTTCGGCAGATCGTGCCCATAGGCGCGCGCGACCGTTCGCCGCTCGTCGTCGAGCTGCTTCATGATGCGTGCGACGCCCGGCGTCATGGCATCGACATAGAAGGTGAAATCGCCGCCCGTCGCCTCGACCCAGGCAGCCGCCAATACCGCGCCCGGCGGGTGCAGGACCATGTTGACGTTGGACAGGTCGGAGGCAATCACATCGGCAACCGGCACGACGCCCGGAAACAGCGTCGCGGCAAAATCCAGCATATCCATGCCGCCGCCGAGAACCGCCGCCTTCAGGGATTTCGCGCGACCGCTGACCGTGACGCCATCGGGACGGTATTTGCGCGCCACATAAGTCAGCGTCGAGAACTCGACGACCGGAGGCGCTGCGCGGCCGCTGCGGGCGAAGGTCGCCGCGAATTCCAGGGCGCCCCCGGTATGGCCGGGATTGAGGATCACCGGCCTGTCGGATGGCCAGCCGGCCTGCGAAAGCGCGTCGGCGATGGCTG
>JAGRLT010000046.1 GCA_020441665.1 Nitratireductor sp. | reverse complement strand
TTCGACAAGGCGTTGTGGAGACAGGACATCGCCGGGTCGAAGGCGCATGTCGCCATGCTGGCGCAGCAGGGTATCGTGACGGCAGAGGATGCCGCAACGATTTCCGATGGTCTCGACGCGGTTGCCGCCGAGTACGAAGCCGACGGTGTGCCG
Organism: Nitratireductor sp.; assembly: GCA_020441665.1. Lineage (GTDB taxonomy): Bacteria > Pseudomonadota > Alphaproteobacteria > Rhizobiales > Rhizobiaceae > Salaquimonas. The sequence goes on along the minus strand of JAGRLT010000046.1, from coordinate 1,761 downwards.
GAGGATTGGGACCTCGAAGACATCCATATGACCACCGAAAGCCGGCTGGCCCAGATCGTTGGCCCGGCAGCTGGTAGGCTACACACCGCCCGCAGCCGCAACGATCAGGTGGCGACCGATTTCCGCCTGTGGGTGCGCGAGGCGATCGATCAGGCCGATGCCGGTCTGCTGGCATTGCAACAGGCACTGGTCACCCGCGCGGGCGAGCATGCAGGCAGCATCATGCCCGGCTTCACCCATCTCCAGACCGCGCAACCAGTTACTCTGGGTCATCACCTGATGGCCTATTACGAGATGATCCGGCGAGACCGCAGCCGTTTTGCCGATGCGCGCGCGCGGCTCAACGAAAGCCCGCTGGGCAGCGCAGCACTGGCAGGCACCGGCTTTCCGATCGACCGTGAGATGACCAGCAAGGCGCTCGGCTTCGATCGCCCTACCGCGAACAGCCTCGATGCCGTGTCCGATCGGGATTTCGCGCTCGATTACCTGATGACGGCGGCGCAATGCTCGCTCCACCTGTCGCGGCTGGCCGAAGAAATGATCATCTGGGCGAGCCAGCCCTATGGCTTCGTCCGCATGCCCGACGCGCTGAGCACCGGCAGTTCGATCATGCCGCAGAAAAAGAACCCCGACGCCGCCGAGCTGGTGCGCGGCCATTCGGGCCGGATCGTCGGCTGCGCAACGGCGCTGATGGTGACGATGAAGGGCCTGCCGCTCGCCTATTCGAAGGACATGCAGGACGACAAGCCGCCGGTGTTCGAGGCGGCCTCTCTGCTGGCGCTTTCCATCGCGGCGATGACCGGCATGGTCGCCGACAGCACCTTCCGCACCGACCGGATGAGGGAGGCGGCGGAGTTGGGATACGCGACGGCGACCGACCTTGCCGACTGGCTGGTGCGCGAGGCAGACATTCCCTTCCGTGAGGCGCACCACATCACCGGCTCGGCGGTGAAACTGGCCGAGCAGCGCGGCGTGGCGCTCGATGCGCTGTCGCTGGACGATCTCAAGGCCATCGACGTGCGGATCGATGAGCGGGTCTTTGCCGCGTTGTCGGTCGAGGCATCGGTGGCTGCGCGTTGCAGCCATGGCGGCACCGCGCCCGATCAGGTGCGCGCGCGGGTGGCCGAGGCGCGCAATGCTTTGGGGATGGGTGCATGATCCGCGCTGCGTTCCTGATCCTGGCGGTCGGCACCCTGCTTGCCGGTTGCGGCAACCGTGCCTCGCTCGAGCCGAAGCAGGGCAAGAGCCTGCCCGTCGCGCCCTATGGGCGCGATGTTCCGCTCGACGCCGATGCCCTGCTGGTGCCGCCGACGCAGGCGGTGCCCGAACGCAACGTCGAACTGCGCCGCCGCTCCGAGGAACGCGCCAACGACGCCTTCGACCTGCCGCCCAAGGAATAGGGACGTGGACCACTTCACCTTCGCAGACGGCGTGCTTCATGCCGAGGACGTGCCGCTGGCAGAGATTGCCGAGGCGGTCGGGACGCCAGTCTATGTCTATTCGCGGGCGACGCTCGAACGGCATGCGCAGGTTTTCGCAGAGGCGCTCTCCGGCCTCGACAATCCGCTGATCGCCTATGCGCTCAAGTCAAACCCGAACCTCGCCGTCATCAGGGTGCTGCAACGGCAGGGCTTCGGCGCAGATGTCGTTTCCGGCGGCGAGATGCAGCGCGCGCTGGCGGCCGGAATCTCTGCGCAGGACATCGTGTTTTCCGGGGTCGGCAAGACTCACCGCGAGATGGCGGACGGGATCGCGGCGGGG
>JAGRLT010000045.1 GCA_020441665.1 Nitratireductor sp. | reverse complement strand
TCCATCAAAACCTCCTCGCTTGAGTGAAACCACTGCAATGGTTCAAGCGAGGAGGTCTCTTTCCGAAGATGTAAAACTTGTCCAGTCCTCCACCGGAGGTGGAGGTTTAATGCTGCACAACAAAAGGCGGCCCGCCGGACCGCCTTTCCAATGGCCTGGGCAAACGTATCACTCCTCGATGCGCACCACCACGAAGCGGATATTGCCTTCCTTGTTGGAAATCATCAGCAGCGCGTTCTTGCGCCCGCCGCCGGCAAGCTCGGCGACGCGCGCCGACACATCGCCCGGCGTCTTGACCGCTTCCTGATTGACCTCGACGATGATGTCGCCGGCCTCGACCCCCTTGTCCGCCGCGCTGGTGCCGTCGGCGACATCGAGGATATAGACGCCCTTGACCTCCTGCGACACCGCTTCCGCATCGCGCAATTCGTCGGTCAATTCCTGCAGCGTCATGCCGAGGATCGGAGCATCGGCCTCCTTGTCGGCGGAGGGTTCATCCTCCTTGCTGCCGGAGGCATCGATCGCCTTTTCCCCTTCCTCGAGGCGCCCCACGGTCACCCGCAGGGTCTCGTTGTTGCCCTTGCGGAAAACCACCACGTCGACTTCCTTGCCGACCGGCGTGTCGGCGACGATGCGCGGCAGGTCGCGCATCACATCGACCGCCTTGCCGTCGAAGGAAAGGATGACATCGCCCGATTCGATGCCGGCCTGGTCGGCGGGCCCGTCGGAGAACACATCGCCCACCAGCGCCCCCCGGGCCGCGTCGAGGCCGAGGCTCTCGGCGATCTCGTCGCTGACGAGCTGGATCTGGACGCCGAGCCAGCCGCGCCGCGTCTCGCCGAACTCCACCAGCTGGTCGACCACCGGTTTGGCGAGGTTCGAGGGAATGGCGAAGCCGATGCCGATCGAACCGCCCGAGGGCGAAATGATCGCCGTATTGATGCCGATCACCTCGCCGGCCATGTTGAACAGCGGGCCGCCGGAATTGCCCCGGTTGATCGCCGCATCGGTCTGGATGTAGTTGTCATAGGGGCCCGAATTGATGTCGCGGCCGATCTGCGAAACGATGCCCATCGACACCGATCCGCCAAGGCCGAACGGATTGCCGATCGCCATCACCCAGTCGCCGATCCGGCTTTTCTCCGAGTTGCCCAGCGGCACGGCGGTGAGTTTGCCGGCCGGTTTCACCCGCAATACCGCGATATCCGTCTTCGGATCGGTGCCGATCAGTTCGGCGACCAGCTTGGTGCCATCGGCGAAGTTGGCGATGATCTCGTCGGCATCGGAAATGACATGATTGTTGGTGACGATCAGGCCGTCCTCGCTGACCACGAAGCCCGAGCCCAGCGACTGGCGGTTGCGCGTTGCGCCCTCGTCGTCGCCATTGTCGTCGCGCGGAAACAGATCGTCGAAAAATTCCTGGAACGGGCTGCCTTCCGGCACTTTGGGGATCGGCATTTGCGGCCGTTTCACCTTGACCTTCTGGGAGGTGGAGATGTTGACCACCGAGCCGAGCAGACGCTCGGCAAGATCGGCGACCGAGGCCGGGCCCGCCCCCTGGGCGAAAGCCGGTGAGACGCCCGTCGGCGCAAGGCCGGGCGCGGCGAGCACCGCCGCGATTGCAAGCATTGCCAGACAACGGTTTGCCGGGGATTTGCCGAAGCGCATGCGCCGGGCCAGCAGTTTCAACATTTCTCAGTCCTCTGTTTCGGGCCGGCATGGGCGCCGGTCCCCTTCCTTGGCGGGCTCAGCTTTTCACGAACCACACGATCAGCACCCCCAACGCCATGACAATCGTTCCCACGGTGCGCAGCGTATGGTCGGGAATCGAGGGCAATTCCTGCGCCATCCGCTTGATGCCGCCGGGAAAGGCGGCGTAGATCAAACCTTCAAGAACGAAAAACAGGCCGATGGCGATAACGAATTCCTGCAAGCGTCCTCCTGCCATGCCGCCAAGATTCGCAGCCCAACTGGGCGAAATCTGGGCCGAAACTCCAATCGAAGATCCAGCCGGCATCAAAAAAACGGCCCCGGCGGAATTGCTTCCAGCCGGGGCGCGGATCTGCCCTATTGTCCGGTGCCTTGCGATGCGGGCACATTGCCCGACGAGGTGCCGAAATAACGGAAGAATTCCGAATTCGGCGACAGCACCATGGTCGTTCCCGATTTTTCCAGCGCTTGCAGATAGGCCGTCATCGAGCGGTAGAACTCGAAGAATTCCGGGTCGCGGGTAAAGGCATCGGCAAAGATGCCGTTGCGCTCGGCATCCCCCTCGCCGCGCAGAACCTGGCCGTCGCGCTGGGCGGCGGCCTTGATCTCGACCACTTCGCGGTCGGCCTTGGCGCGGATGCGGCGGGCCGCTTCCTGGCCGCGGGCGCGCAGCCGCTCGGCTTCGGCAAGACGCTCGGCGCTCATCCGGTTGTAGGTCTGTTCCGAAACCTCCTGCGTCAGGTCGGTGCGGCGGATACGCACATCCTCGATCTGCAGGCCGAGCTCATTTGCCGCCGGCCGCAATTCATCGCGCACCTCGCGCATCATCGCGGCGCGCTCCTCCGACAGGGCGGCCTCGAAGCCGCGCAGGCCGTAGACCCGGCGCAATGCCGCGTCGAGACGGGTGCGCAGCCGCTGCTCGGCAAGCTCGATACGGCCCGAAACCTGGCCGCGGAAACGGCGCGGATCGGAGATCGAATAGGTCGCGAAGGCATCGACCTCGTAGAACTTGCCGCCCGAGACCTGGACCGTGATGTCATCGAGATCGAAGCGCAGCAGCCGGTCCTCGACATATTGCACATTGTCCATCTCGAACATGGTCAGCGGCAACTTGAAGTAGAAACCAGGCTCGCTCTCCACCCGCCGGATTTCGCCGAAGCGCAGCACGATGGCCTGTTCGCGCTCATTGACCACGAAGAAGGAATTGAGCCCGAGAAAGGCGAGGATTGCCAGCGCAATCAGTACGATCGGTCCCCTGGTCATTGGCTGGCTCCCGTCTGGCTCTGGTTGTGTTTCTGGATTTCGGGCAGCGGCAGATATGGCACCACGCCGGTTCCCCCCTGTCCCTGTTCGATAATGACCTTTTCAGAGCCACTCAGAACCTTTTCCATGGTTTCGAGGAAGAGCCGCTTGCGGGTGACTTCCGGCGCCTTGGAATATTCGTCATAGACCGAGATGAAGCGCTGCGCCTCACCCTTGGCTTCCTCGACGACCCGGTTCTTGTAGGCTGCCGCATCCTCGCGGATCTGCGCGGCTTCACCGCGCGCCTCGCCCAGAATGCGGTTGGAGTAGCGGTTCCCCTCTTCGATAAAGCGGTCCTCGTCCTGCTCGGCGCGCTGCACTTCGTCGAACGCGTCGGCGACCGGTCCGGGCGGCGCCACATCCTCGATGTTGACCGCATTGACCGTCAGGCCGGTCTTGTACTCGGTCAGCGTGTCCTGAACGATCTGGCGCACTTCATTGGCAACGCCGGCGCGGTCGTCGCGGAAGATGTCCTGCGCCGGCCGCCGGCCGACGACCTCGCGCATCGCGCTCTCCGCCACCTGGCGCACCAGTTCGTCGGGCTGCTGGGTGTTGAACAGATAGGCCGAGGGATCGGTAACCTGATAGAGCACGGAAAAGGCGAGATCGACGATGTTCTGGTCGCCCGACAGCATCAGGCCGCTGGAATTGGAGCCGCGCCCCACCGTGCCGATATTGATCTGGTTTTCGCGGATATTGGCGACTTCATAGGTCTCCACCGGCCACCACAGAAAATGCAGGCCCGGCTCGGACACATCCTGCTTGGCCTTGCCGAAACGCAGTTCGATGCCCAGTTCGTCCGGCTGGATCGTATAGATCGACTTGAAGCCGTACAGCGCCACGGCCGCCAGAAGAATCAGCGCGATGATGCCCGGGCTGAACCCGCCGCCGCCGGGAATGACGTTCTTCAGCCTTTCCTGGCCCTGGCGGATGATGTCTTCGAGGTCCGGCGGCTGGCCACCGCCCTTCTTCGGCCCGCCGGAGCCCTTGCCCCAGGGCGCGCCGCCATCATTGTCACCGCCGCTGCCCCATGGGCCACCGCCATTCTGATTGTTCCAGGGCATTCAGTATCCTTTGCATCCGTTTGCCGTTTTGCTGGTTATAGGGATGCGCTGCCCCGCTTTCAACGGCAACCGGCACGGCCTGCCGCTTCCAGGCGCGCTTTTTTCCCGCGCAGGGTTACCCGCCGCGCCGGCCGGCCGACCGGCGCTCATAGATGACGTAGAGCGTCTCCGCATCGTCCTTCTCGCCCCTGGGAAAGGCTTCGCGGTGGACCGGCTCCCATTCGGCCGGATCGATGGGCGGAAACCGCGTATCGCCCTCGGGCTCGGCCAGAACATGGGTCACATAGAGCCGGTCCGCCCGCGCAATCGCCTCGCGATAGAGCTGCCCGCCGCCGATGATGCAGATTTCGGCCGCTCCCTCCTGCCCGGCGGTCAATTGCCCGGCCAGCGCGATGGCGTCCTCGACCGATGCGCGGACCTGGGCCCCCGGCGCCGAATAGTCATCCTGCCGCGTCACCACGATGTTGTCGCGGCCCGGCAGCGGCCGGCCGATCGATTCCCAGGTCTTGCGGCCCATGATGACGGGCTTGCCCATCGTGTCGCGCTTGAAGCGCTTGAGATCGGATGAAAGGCGCCAGGGCAACCCGCCGGCAACGCCGATCACCCCGTTGGCCGCGATCGCGACCACCATCGAAACAACCGGCAACCGTCTGGAATCGGTCATTTTTTCAACACCTGATGGTTTTTTTCCGCCGACAAACCCTTTGCACATCGGCGGATTTGGATAAAGTGGCCCCTAGGGCAAAACATGTGGGGCAAAACACATGGGGCAAAACACGGCCCAAGCAAACCTGTTGGGGGGAAATCATGTCTGACGTCCGTCGCCGGGAGCATTCGCGGCTTCTATTCGCCCTGCTTTGTGCAGCCGGCGCATCACTTCTGATATTGCCGGGCTGCCAATCAAGCCAGTCGGCCAAGGGCGACAATGCGCTTGAAAGCGCCGCAGCCGACCAACAGCCGCCGCCCGGTGCGGCCGCCGATCCCTCGGCAGCCGGCGAGCCCGCCACCGAACCCTCTGTCGAAACCGCGATGGTCTCCAGCGAGCCACAACCGGCAGGCGCCGGCGCGGCACAGATTCAGGTCGCCGCCGCCCCCGGACAATGTGCCATCCCCGTCGCCGGCGGCCCGCCCGCCAAGCCGCCGCGCGGCGCCGATTTCGGCACGGCGGTCGCCAAGAATACCGGCAAGGCCGTGCAGCGCGGCATCATCCAGCAGATCGGCGGCCGGCTCGGCGGCGGGCTGGGGGCGGCAATCGCCGGCAATGTGGCGGCCGGCACGATCCGCTCCGAGCAGGACATCAAGGGCGTCTGGATGATCACCGATGGCCGGATGGACTGTGCCTGCGAGGTTTCGGTCGATTCCCTCTACAAGCTGAATGGCAAGGGCGCCGATACGGGCTTTTCCAAGATCCGCGGCTGCACCAGCGCCCAGATGCAGCAGGTCGCCAACTGGCAGTTGGGCTACAGCTTCACGGGCTATGATTCAAAGTTCCAGTTGAAGGCGAAGGACAAGAAAACCGTGCTCGCCACGCTCAACCGCGACGGCATCCACTATTTCTCGGGCACTTTTGCCGACGGCACGCCGGTGATCATGTGGCGCGCCGGCCAGACCTATCATCAGCTAACGCAGTTCAACCAGTCGCTGAAGAAATAGCACGAAAAAGCACAGGCCGGGCAACACGCCCGGCCTTTGTCATCGCTGTTAAACCGCGACCGGCGCCCTGATATGGGCTTCCGCCTCATAGCCGATCAGTTCGAAATCCTCGAAGCTGAAGGCAAAGAGGTCGCGCACCTGCGGATTGATGCGCATGCGCGGCAATTCCTTCGGCTGCCGCATCAGTTGCAGCTCGGCCTGTTCGAAATGATTGCTGTAGAGATGCGCGTCACCCAGAGTGTGCACGAAATCGCCGGGTTCGAGACCGCAGACCTGGGCGACCATCATCGTCAGCAGCGCATAGGAAGCGATGTTGAACGGTACGCCGAGAAAGATGTCGCCCGAACGCTGATAGAGCTGGCAGGACAGTTTCCCGTCGGCCACATAGAACTGGAACAGGCAGTGACAGGGCGGCAGGGCCATGGCGTCGACCAGCGCCGGGTTCCAGGCCGAGACGATCAGCCGGCGGGAATCGGGATTGGTGCGGATCTGTTCGAGCAGACCGGCAATCTGGTCGATCGCGCCGCCATCGGGCGCCGGCCAGGATCGCCACTGATAGCCATAGACCGGGCCGAGATCGCCGTTCTCGTCGGCCCATTCATCCCAGATCGATACGCCATTGTCCTTCAGCCATCGGATATTGGTCTCGCCGCGCAGAAACCACAGCAATTCGATGATGATCGAGCGCAGATGCAGTTTCTTGGTGGTCAGTACCGGAAAGCCCTTCGACAGATCGAAGCGCATCTGGTGGCCGAAGATCGAGCGCGTGCCCGTGCCGGTCCGGTCGCCCCGGTCGGTTCCGTGTTTCAGCACCGTTTCGAGAAGATCGAGATATTGCCGCATCGCCACACTCCGACTGGGCTTCGATTCACTGGCGCTTCCTATGTAGCGGCGAAGCGGCGAAAAAGGAACACGGCAGCATCCGGCTTTCTGTGAAAGGACGGCGGCAAACCGGGGGTAACGCCCCATGATGGGAAAAAGTTTCACCCTTTCAAGGCTTCTCACGGGGCCGTGATGGCGCCTCGCAGTCTTGTCATCCCGGCTCGCATTCGCGCGACTGATCTTCACGGCTTTCTCGCTGCCCTTTCATTTCCAAGTGATCGGGCGCGCTGCCATATTCGCTCCTGTCAGAGGGCGGTGGCGCCGGAACGGCTTTCCCCTCCTCCCCTCCCAAACCGAAAGCCTACCGGCGCTTCTTCCCTCTGACACGTTTTCAACCGGCCATCGAAACCGAAACCACGCCTGGCCAGCAAAGTCTTTGAAAGGACAATCCGATGAAAACCCTTCTCGCAGCTATCGCTCTCTCCGTTGCAACCGCTACTGCCGCCTCTGCCGGCTATGTCGATGCGAAAGACGGCGGCATCCCGCTCGTTGCCACCGCGGCCGGTTATGACGCTGCCCAGGTATCGGGCTTTACCGGTGTTTCCAGCGGTGAATTCCACGGCTATGTCGATGCCAAGGATGGCGGTGCGCCGCTGGCGGTCCGCTGGCAGAACCATGGCCAGGTTTCCGGCTTCACCGGCATCGCCGCCGGTAGCGACTTCCACGGCTATGTCGATGCCAGCGACGGCGGCCGCCCGCTCGTCCGCTAACCGGCCTGCCTGAAAAGCGGGGCCTCCTCCCGACCCCGCTTCCGACAAAACCCCCGCTCTTCGAAACCCGAAGGGCGGGGGTTTTGGTTTTTGCCCGTTCCGCGCTGGAAATTGTCGCTCAGAACCATTACATTGGCCGTGCCGGTTTTCCGGCTATGACGATAAATGACCTGTGTAATAAGCCTATCGGACCCGGGGGCGGTACCCGGCGCCTCCACCAGAAACCATCCTTCGACATCGGTCCGGATGGCTTCTGACGGGGGCGAAACAGGATCGACGAGGGTGTAAAGACTGCGTTTTCGTTCGGCATGGTAGCCACCGTTATCGGGCCAATCTCAATAGTTGCAAACGACAACTATGCAGAGGCACGTCTCGCTGCCTAATGGCGGTGCGACAGTCTCACCTAAACTCCTAGCGGGTATGCTCTGCTAGGCGGGGTTCGGAGGCACCTTGCAACAGAAGCCTCCACTTTTCCCTCTTTGAATACCGCTTGTCAGGTGCCGGCACCTCGCCCTTCCCGTCAAAAGACGTTGCTTTCCTTTTGCCAGGGATGCGATATCTCCTGTATACCGTCTTGCAGCGGTCCAGCGCAGCATGCGCGTAACCTTGAGGAAAGACACCAACCCGCCATGAGCGAAGAACCGGTCACCGAGGATCTGATACGCTACGACGTCCTGACCCAGAACGCATTGCGCAGCGTCATCCGCAAGGTGCTGGAAGAAGTCGCCGTGGCCGGCCTGCCGGGCGACCATCATTTCTTCATCACCTTCGACACGACCGCCCCCGGCGTCCGGCTGTCGAAGCGCATGCGCGAGCGCTATCCTGAATCCATGGCGATCGTCATCCAGCATACCTACTGGAATCTTGTCGCCAGCGAGACCGGCTTCGAGGTCGATCTGACGTTCAACGACATCCGCGAGCGCGTGGTCGTGCCCTATGCCGCGATCCAGGCCTTCTTCGATCCGTCCGTCAAGTTCGGCCTGCAATTCGACGTCTCCCCCGAAGAGCTGTCGGCCGAACTGGAAGCCGAGGAAGAGCACGAAGTCATTGAACTGGCGGGCGCCGAGGGCGCTGCTCCGGGCAATGCCGCCGAGGAGCCGGCAAGGGACCACGCCAAGGATGACGGCAGGGATGGCGACCGGCAGGGCGAGGTCGTATCGCTCGACGCCTTCCGCAACAAGAAATAGCGCCGATCACGCCCGGAAACCGCCATGGCCGAAATCATCAATCTGCGCCGGATGCGCAAACGCGCCGAACGCGGCGCCCGCGCGGCGGAGGCCGAGCAGAACCGTGTCGCGCACGGCCTGAGCAAACGCGAAAAGATGCAGGCCCGCGCGCAAGCCGACAAGGCCCGGCGCGGCCATGACGGCAAGCGCCTCGACAAGCCCGAAGCCTGATCGGACAGCGGCGATGGCGATGCGGAAACATTCGGTTTCGATCCGTGGCCATCGTACCAGCTTCTCCCTGGAAGAAGACTTCCACGCCGAACTCGTGGCGATCGCGCAGGCCCGAGACGTCCCGCTCGCCCGTCTCATAGCCCGCATCGACGCCGATCGGCCGCCCGACATCAACCTGTCCTCGGCGCTGCGGCTGTTCGTGCTCAGGACCGTCAGACAGGCGGCGGAGCGCAAGGGCTGAGAAGACCGGCAGGCCTATTGCGTGTTGAACAGCAGCTTTTCGATGTTCTTGAACAACCCGCCGCCCGAAGTGCCGGCCGGCGCGTCTGTCGGTGCTTCGGGTAGTGCTTCCGGCAGCGTTTGACCGGGTCCGATCGAAGGCAGGGCCTGGGCCTCCACACCCGACTTGATCTCGCTGCTGTTCCGCGCTTCCGCCGCAGCCTGTGCGGCCGCCCGCTCTTCGGCCTGGCGTGCCGCCGCTTCGGCGGCGGCCTTTCTCGCGGCCTCTTCTTCGGCGGCCCGTCGCGCCGCTGCTTCCTCCGCCTGGCGCTCGGCCTCGAGCGTGCGCAGCCGCTCGGCCTCCCTTTCCTGTTCGAGCCGGATGCGCTCGCGCTCTTCCTCTTCCACCCGCCGCCGTTCCTCGAGCCTCGCCTGCCGCCAGCGCTCGCGGACCCGCGTCGCGGTCATGTCCTGCTGCAGGCGCTGCCGCTCGAGCAGGGCTGCCTGCAGGATCTCCACCCGCCGCTGCTCCCTCTCAAAGGCGCGGACCGACAAGAAACCCTCCAGCGCCGACGTATCGAGCGAAAGTGCCGGCGCCTGGGGCGCGCCGCTCCAGCGATAGACGATATCGCTACTCGCGCCAGGCAGGGCTTCCGCGCCCGCTGGCGGCACCATGCGCAGGCTGATCTGCGCCGCCCCGCCGACAAGATCATAGGACGCATCGAGCACCGGATCGGGCTTGCCGGTCGAAACCAGCGCCACATTGCGCAACTGCACCAGCCCCTGGCTCACCGCCACCGGCGCGCCGTCGACCGAGAACCCGGTCGCCCCCGACAGGAACACGGCGCGCACCACCGCACCCACCGTGTCCGGCCCGATCTCGAACCCCTCCTTGTCGGCGGCGGCGAATACCTCTTCCATGCCGTCCTGGCGGATACCCGAGAGTTGCCCGCCCCTGACCGTGACGACGCCATTGCCGCCGAGACTGCCGGCGATCGCCCGGGGCGACTTGCCGATCCCGTCGAACGTGCCGGAAAAGTCGATCTTGCCGGACACGACCTGCGGCACGCCGGCGATGCGGCACGCCTCGCCAGGCTCAACCCCCTTGGCCTCGACCTGCATCTGCCAGCCATAGGCCTCGCCGGCCTGCAACACCGCCTGACCGCTCAGCGCGCCGCCGGCCCAGTCGCCGGTGATCCCGGTAAGCGCCAGCGAACCGTCATCAAGGCGCGCCCGGCTCGAATAGCGGCCGATCGGCGCGCCGAGCCCCGCATCGGCAAAAGCACCGCGCAGCGCGATATCGGCATCGAGGTTTGCGAACACCGCGCCGGCAAACTCCTCGGGCGAGAAAGATGATCCAGCATCGGGCGAGGGCGATGGGGCAAGGCCGAAGGCGCCTGCGAACAGCGCGGCAAGATCGATCCGATCGAAACCGAGCGTACCGGTGACGGCCAGATCGTCATCCGGTGCCCGTCTGCTCTGCAACTTGCCGGAAAAGCGGTTGCCGGCAATCTGTCCGCCACTGACATCCCAGTCGATCGCCGCATGATCGGTACGGGCAAGCCGGCCATTGACCGAGAACGGCACGGCCTCGCCCGACACCACGTCGAGGCCGGGAAGCGCATAGCCGAATGCCGAGACCAGCGGCGCGATGTCATGCGAACCGAAGGTGACGTCGAACTGAAAGTTGGCCGCTTCGCCGGGTGCCGGATAGAACACGCCCTGTGCAGTCGCCGCCGTACCTTTCGCATTGGCGGTCAACGAGGTCGTGTAGCCCTTGTCGCGGCTGCCGAGCAGTTCGAAATTGACCTTCAGCGGATCATCGACGCCACCAAGCAGCGGGTTGAAACCGAACGCGCCGAGCCCGGCCTGGCTCAGCAGGGCGGCGCCGTCATCGTTCTCGGCGCTGACCGAGAGGGCAAACCCGTCCTGTGCCAGCACGGCCAGCCCGCCATCGAACCCTCCGGTGATGTCGATCGCGGTTCCGCCCGCAATGCCCGAAACCACATAGCGGTTCCGGTTGCCGATGCCCCCGGCAGCGGAACCGGCATCGATTTCGACGCTGAGCTTGCTTTCGGCCGTCAGGCGAGGGTCGGCGGCGAGCGTCCCGATCACCGGCAGCTCGCCGAACCGCCGGGTGAACTCCGCCAGCAGCGGCGCCAGGCTGCCGGCCGTGACGGCTACTTTCAGATTGCCGCTAGCATCGGTCAGCACATTGCGGATCTGCCCGCTGCTGGTAAACGCCGCGCCGAGAAAGTCCGCCGCATCGAGCCGCGAGATCGAGACCTCCCCCTTGCGCAACTGGAACTGGACATTGACCCCGTCGGCGGCGAGATCGAAGCCGGTCAGCCGGCCGGCCTCCATCGACACGTCGAAATCGTGGCTGGCGGCGACCACATCCTCCTGGCCCATCATCAGATAGAGCGCCCTCAGATCGTCAAGCGCGATGAGGTCGCCCTTCAATTCCGCCACCAGGGCGGGCTTGGTCATGCTGCCATCGGCATTGGCGACCGGCGCCAGCCGGTTGATCCGGCCGGTGATGCGATTGCCGTCGAGCAGGATTTCGAGCTGGTTGAGATCGATCTGGGCAGGCTTGATCGTGACATTGGCCGAAAGCCCCGCCGACTTGATGCGCCGCACCAGCGGGTGCGCCCCGCCGCCGAGCCAGGCCGCCAGGCCTGATACCTGCCGCGAGGCGACCAGAAGATCGCCGTCAAAGCCGAAATCGTCGCCCTTGCCCACCGAACCGGTGAATTCGAGCGTCGTATTGCCGGGCAGCAGGGCATTGAGCCGGTCGACGCGCCAGCGCTTTCCCGCCGGGCGGATTGTCGCGCCGATTTCCCGGATCATGGTCTCGCCCGAAACGATCGCCGGGATCTCGAAATCGAACACGCCATTGACCTGCGGGATCGGCACCTGATCGAGGATGCCGCGGATCAGCGCCACCCTGCCCTCGAGCGAAACGGCATCCCCCATGTCGGTGCCGCGCATCTCGGCCAGCCGCTCGACATCGATCTGGCGGCCGTCGAGCTCGAGCCGGAAACCGCCCTCGCCGCGCAGATCGGCGCGCCCCTGACCGGTGAGCACGAACGGATCGTCGCGCGAGCCGATCTCGATCCCGATTTCCGGCAGATGCAGTTCGGCCGGCCTGAGCTCGAACTTGCCGTGGGTCCAGACTGGCAGGCCGATTTCCTGGCCCCTTGCCCGCAGCCCGTCGGCCTGGCGCCCGAGCGGAACGGTGGTGAATTCACCGCTCCATGTCAGCACCGAATTGCGCAGGCTGACCGGCCCGTCGCCGTGCAGTTCATAGGGCAGTCCGTCGCGCATCGCCGTCAGCTTCAGCCGCAGGGTCTCGGCCTCGGTCAGGCGCCCGGTGGCGATCTCGAACCGCGTATCCTGCCCGCCGATCCGGCCCCGCCCGCCGATCCGCCACGGCCCGTAGAGTGAACCGGCGGAGACATCGGCTGAAATCGCGTCACCGGTGATCGTCTGGCCGTTGGCAAGCCCGGTCAGCAGAAAGCTCGCATCGGCGATTGTCAGCTTGTCGAGCTTCACCTGCGAGGGATCGACCAGCAATTGCTGGCGATTGGTCCAGTCGATCCGGCCGTTCTCATCCACCGCCATGTTGAAATGCGGCCGGTCGAGGCGCATATCGACGACCCGGATTTCGCCCGAAAGCAGCGGCGCCAGTTCCACATTGGCTGAGAACCGGTCGACCGTCATCATCGGCTCGCCCTCGGCCGTCTCGCCGACGGACAATCGGGTGAAGGAAACCGATGGCAGGGGCAGGAGGCGGATATTGGCATCGCCGCCAACGCTCACAGGCTGGCCGAGAATCTGGCTTGCCTGGCGCTCGAAATCCCGGCGGTAGCTGGTCCAGTCGACAAAATAGGGCGCCACCAGCGCCGTAAACAGCGCGATGACGATCACAATGCCGGTGAACAGGAAGAAACGAAACACCCTGAGTCAGTTCCCTTTCGCCCCCGGTTTGCCCATCACATCGCGCGGCCTCCCGCTCATGGAAAACCCTTCTTCATGACCTAGGCCGGCTTGCCCGGCGGGCAATCAAAAAGTTCAGTCCGGCACCACCTTGCCGGGGTTCATGATATCGGCGGGATCGAGCGCCTTCTTGATGGCGCGCATCACCGCCAGCCCGTTCCCGTGTTCTTCCGCCATGTATTTCATCTTGCCCTGGCCGATGCCGTGTTCGCCGGTGCAGGTACCGCCCATGGCGATCGCCCGGCGGGCCAGGCGCGCGACCATCGTTTCCATGCGCCCTACCTCGTCTTCGTCCTCCATCATCACCAGCGGCGAGACATGGAAATTGCCGTCGCCCACATGGCCGACGATCGGCGCCGTCAGCCCCAGGCGCTCGATATCGGCCTGGGTTTCGCCGACGCATTCGGCCAGCCGCGAAATCGGCACGCAGGCATCGGTCGCCACCGCCTTGGCGCCCGGCCGCCAGGCCGTGACCGCGTGATAGGCATTGTGCCGCGCCTTCCACAGCCGGTTGCGGTCCTCGGATTTTTCCGCCCATTCGATCGCCGTGCCACCATGATCCTCGGCAATCGCCTGAAAGAAGGCCGTCTGTTCCTCGACGCCGGCCGGCGAGCCGTGAAATTCCACGAACAGGGTCGGCCGGTTGGCATAGGCGAGCTTCGCATAGCGGTTGACCATCTCCATCTGCAGCGCGTCGAGCAGTTCGATGCGGGCAATGGGAATGGCCGCCTGGATGACCGAAATCGTCGTCCGGCAGGCCGCATCGACATCGGGGAACTGGCAGACCCCGGCGGCGATCCGCTCGGGAATGCCCCACAGCCGCACCGTCAGTTCCGTGATGATGCCGAGCGTCCCTTCCGAGCCGACCAGCAGGCGGGTCAGATCGTATCCGGCGGAACTTTTCTTGGCGCGCTGCGCGGTATGGACCACCGAGCCGTCGGCCATCACCGCGGTGACGTTCACCACATTGTCGCGCATCGTCCCGTAGCGGACCGCATTGGTGCCCGAGGCGCGCGTCGCCGCCATGCCGCCAAGCGAGGCATTGGCGCCGGGATCGATCGGAAAGAACAGGCCGGTATCGCGCAAATGGCTGTTGAGCGCCTCGCGCGTGCAGCCCGCCTGCACCGTGCAGTCGAGATCCTCGGCATGGACGGCAAGCACCCGATCCATGGTCCGCAGATCGATCGATATGCCGCCAAACGGCGCGTTGACGCCGCCTTCAAGCGAGGTGCCGGTGCCGAACGGGATCACCGGCATGCCGTACTCGCCGCAAATCCGCACCGTCTCCGCGACCTCCTCCGTCGTCTGCGCGACGACCACCGCATCGGGAAGCTGCGCTGCAAGATAGGTCGTGGTGTGGGAATGTTCGCGCCGGATCGCTTCGCCGGTCTGCAACCGCTCGCCGAAGCGTTGCCGCAGAATGCCGATGACGGCTGCCGTCTCCTCGTCGCCAAGCCGCCGCCCGGCTCCCGGTTCGATCACGTTCAAGCCGCTCTCCTGCAACATTACCCATACACATGCCTGATCCGACTGTAGCGATCGCGGCACAAAAGAAAAGGCTTGCCCGATACAACCCGGACCCGCCCGGCCGAGATTGGCCTTTATTTGGCGGGCTCAAATGCGTAAGGAGAGGCTTCCGCCCCGGTTTCGACCGGTTCGGCCCGGCTCCGCCCAGGTCTGCTCTGCGGCCCGACGCGGTAGCCGTGCGGGAGGCTCTGGACAGCATGACTTGTGGACCATGACGGAACTGATCGGCAAACTTCCGAAAATCGTCCGCGACTGGATCGAGCCCAATCTCCGGCAGCATTGGGAATCGCGCCAGCCCATGGTCTGGCTCCTGTCGCTTGCGGCGGGGCTTGTCGTCGCGCTGGCAGCCATCGTCTTCCGCGAGATGATCGGCGCGGTGCAGTTCCTGTGGGCCGGCACGATGAGCGAGCGCCTCGCCGACCGGCTCGCCGGCCTGCCCTGGTATTACGTCTTCATCGGCCCGGTCATTGGCGGGCTGGCGGTCGGCTTCTGCATCGACCGGCTGCTGACCGGACGCCGCACCTTCGCGGTTGCCGACGTCATCGAGGTCAGAACCACCGGCAAGAACCGCATCGAGTTCCGCCAGGCGATCGCGTCGGCCCTCATCACCGCCCTGTCGCTCGGCGCCGGCGGCAGCGCCGGCCGCGAAGGACCGGTCGTCCATCTCGGAGCGGCTTTTTCCAACGGCATAGCGCGCCACTTCGCCCTGCCCAACTGGGGCAAGCGCACCCTGCTCGGCTGCGGCGTCGCGGCGGCCGTCTCCGCCAGCTTCAACGCACCGATCGCCGGCGTCCTGTTCGCCCATGAAGTGATCCTCGGCCATTATGCCATGCGGGCCTTCGTGCCGATCGTGATCTCGTCGGTGACCGCGACCATCTTTTCCCGCCTGTGGTTCGGCGATGTGGCGGCCTTCGCCATCCCCGCCTACCAGATCACTTCCTTCTGGGAGTTTCCGGCCTTCGCGCTGCTCGGCGTCACCTGCGGTCTCGTCGCCGTACTGTTTCAGTTCGCGCTCATCGGCTGTGACTATTTCTCGCGCGATCTGCGCATTCCCCTCATTCTGCGGCCGGCCCTTGGCGGCGTACTGATCGGCATCATCGCGCTCGGCTTTCCCCAGGTGCTCGGCGTCGGCTATGAGGCGACGGACCAGGCGCTCAAATCCCAACTGCCACTGGCGCTGATGCTCTGCCTGCTGGTGGCGAAAACGATCGCCACCGCCATCACCCTGGCCTCGCGCTTCGGCGGCGGCGTCTTTTCACCGTCGCTCTATCTCGGCGCCATGGCGGGCGGCGCCTTCGGCCTGATTGCCGCGGGCTTCTTCCCCGACATGGCCTCGAGCCAGGGACTTTACGCGATCCTCGGCATGGGCGGGGTCGCCGCCGCCGTGCTCGGCGCCCCGGTATCGACCACCGTGATGGTGTTCGAACTGACCGGCGGCTATGCACTTTCCATCGGCCTGCTGCTGACCGTCTCGATCTCGAACGGCATCGCCCAGGCGCTTCACGGCCATTCCTTCTTCCACTGGCAGCTCGAAATGCGCGGCATCTTCGTCAATGAGGGGCCGCAGCAAACCCTGCTGCGCCAGCGCCGGGTGCGCGATTTCATGTCGCCGCTTGGCGAAGACGACGGCGACCCGGTCATGGACCCCGACCGCGGCGACGCCTTTCTCAAACCGTCCTGGACGCTGGAACACGCCCTGCGCACCTTCGACCAGGGCGGCCATGCGCGTCTGCCGGTGGTCGACGAGAAGGACGAGAACAGGATCATCGGCTGGGCTTATCTGACCCATGGCCTGCGCTATTTCAATTCGGCGCTGGTGGAAGCGACCGCCGAGGAACACCATCACTGAAGTGCTCGCGCGCGCTCGGCAAGGGTTGCGACATCCTCAACGCAATCGGGAAAACTTGAACTAAAATACGTGGTCGTCGCTCACCGCAGATTAGGAGCCAGGTGATAATTTGCCGCCGCAGGGTGGATCCATGGCCAACGACGAAAAGCTCGCCGCGATGTTTCGCAAGTTCCTACGCGACACAGCAGGAACCTACGTCATGATCTTTGCCCTGGCGATGCCGGCAGTCATGGGCGTCGTTACCGCGGCCGTCGAAATGTCGACGATCAGCCGCATCCGCGGCCAGCTTCAATATGCTCTGGACGCGTCCGCGCTCGCCACGGGCAAGCATCTGTCGATCACCACCGACGAGGCCGAACTGAAGAGCTACGCCGCCGATTTTTTTGAATCCAATCTGGGCAGCGCCATCGACGGCCAGAAGGTCAACCTCGCTTTTCAATTCGTCGAGGCTCCCAATTCGGGAAAGCGTATTCGCCTCACGGCAAACTATGACTATGATCCGATTATGAAATTTCTCGGGCTCGATGACGTGCTTCTCAACATCGTCTCCGAGGTTACCGCCGGCAACAAGACCATCGAAGTCGCCATCGTGGTCGATAATTCGGGCTCGATGGATTCCTACACCGGTTCGACGACATCAACCCGGCTGGAAAAGGCAAAGGAAGCGGCAGGCCAGTTGGTCACCCAGTTGCTGGCCCTTGCCAACATATCCAACAAGCCCGATCCGGTGAAGATTTCCGTTGTGCCTTTCGGACATTCGGTCAACATCGGCAGCAGCCACCGTGGAGACGACTGGATGGACATGTATGGCTGGTCCTCCATTCATCATGAAAATATCGCCTGGTCCGGCGCCAGCACGCGTGGCGACAGCTGGCCGGGACTGACGGCGCCGTCGTCCGGCTACAAGGGGCAAATCGGCGGCAGCGTATCCAACATCACTGCGTCGGGCACCACTACAAGCGAGTGGTTGACCCGCTGGAGCCTGCTGGACGCATTGGACACGAACTGGGGCGGCTGTGTCGAAATGCGTCCCTGGCCGTATCATACCACCGATGACGAGCCTTCGGATCTGAACGCCGACACGCTTTTCGTGCCGATGTTCGCGCCGGATGAACCCGACGAGGAAAACAGCTCGGAAGACGACGACTATTCCAACAGCTATCTCGACGACTACTACCGGGCCTATGCCAACCCGGACGGTCTGACCTATTGGGATTCGTACCGCAACGTCGATCGCCTTCTCAAGGACATTCCGGGAAAGGGGGCCAATTATGGCACCTATACGCGCCAGCAATGGCGCCAGGACTGGGCGATGAAGTACAATGAGGATGCCAAGCGCAGCAACTACAACAGCTACTACAGCCGCGACTACGGAGACAACGGACCCAATTTCGGCTGCACCACGCAGCCGCTCACGCCGCTTTCGAGCGATGCCACCACCATCAGCGATGCGATCAATGCCATGGAGGCGGGCGGGTTCACCAACGTCCAGGCCGGCATAGCCTGGGGATGGCGGACGCTTTCCAATGGCAAACCCTTCACCGAGGGGCGTCCCTATTATGAGACCGAGAACGACAAGTACATCATCGTTCTGACCGACGGCAACAACACCTATCCCGGCCAGTCGACCGACAACGATTCCCAGTATACCTCCTGGGGCTACGAAAAGCAGGGACGCGTCTTCGACGGGCTTTCGACGGGCATGAGCGCTGTCGCCGCGATGAATGCGCATACGGCAACGACCTGCAACAACATCAAGGCGATCATCGACGGTGACGGCGAAGCTGCCTACAAGATTTTCACGATCGCCTACGATGTTTCCGACGGATCGAGCGTCAAGCAACTGCTTTACGACTGCGCTTCGGCCAAGGCGGATGGCAGCAAATACTACTTCGATGTTTCAGGCGATGCGCTGCTGGCGGCCATGCAGGCGATCGGCAACGAGATTTCCGACCTGCGCCTCTCGAACTGAAGCCTCCAAAAGCCATGATCGGGGCCCGGCTCCAAACACCTGGAGCCGGCTATTTGCCGGCAAACGGGTTCTTCGGTTCCCGGTCGTCGGACAGGCTCGCGCGATGGCGCCTCGAAAGCGCCTCGATGGCCGTGGCAAGATGCGTTTCGCCGATCGCCCGGTCACCCTGCCCGACCCGCACCCGATGCGCCTCCATCAGCACCTCGCCATGGCCGAAGCCCGCCGGCGGCTCGAACTTGTAGGTCGCAAGCTCGATCAGCAGGCCGAGCGGATCCTTGAAATAGATCGAATCCATGAAACCGCGATCCTTGACGCCGGAATGGCCGACACCGCGCGCTTCGAGCGCCTCGATCGCCTGGTTGAACACGGCGCGCGAGACGTTGAAGGCCAGATGATGCACGCAACCCGGCTCGGTCGGCGTGCGGCGGCGGTCGGCGACGCGGTCCTCCTTGGTGAACACCGTGATCAGCCGCCCGTCGCCGGGATCGAAATAGAGATGGCTTTCATCTGCATTGTCGAGATTGGGCTGCTCGAAAACGAACGGCATGCCCAGAACCCCCTCCCAGAAATCGATCGAGGTCTGCCGGTCGGCGCCCGTCAGCGTGATGTGGTGAACCCCTTGCACCTGCAGTTTGCGCATGTCGCCCTCTCCTTCGTCCATACCCTGGAGCCCTACAGGCCCACCTTACGGAGAATTAACCCACCTTACCAAGCTGTAAGTTGAATCCCACGCCACCAATCCCAAAATCAGCACAGTCAAACCAAAGAAACGCCCCCGCCGCGCAATCGCGCTATTCGAAAGGACTGGACATGTTTGGACTGAAAAAACGCTCCTGGATCATCGGCGGCGTCGTTGCCGCCCTGCTCGGCACCGCTGCCTTCGCCTCGAAATGGCATGACCGCACCCCGGAGGAGCGCGCTGCCTGGGCAACCGACCGGATCGCCGAGCGGCTCGATCTCGATGATGCCCAGAGGGATGCCTTCCGCAAGGTGGCCGACAAGGCGATCGAAATCCGCGGCTCGCGGCCCGAATTCATGGCCATGCTGTCCGGTCAGCTCAAGCAATTGGCTGCGGACGACACGCTGACCGTCGACGAGGTCAACCAGCTGCGCGACCAGATCAAGAGCGAATTCGACAAGCGCACCGACGCGATCATTCCCGAATTCGTCTCCTTCTACAACACGCTCAACGACGAACAGCGCGCCACCGTCGTGACCCGCATCGAGCAGATGGGCGAACATATGGGCGAACGCCGCCACGGCCATGGCAAGGGACATGGCTGGTGGCGCGGCGGTGATGCCGATTCCGACGACTGAACGTCTGACCGCGCTCCGGGCCGGCCGCCGAAGCGCCGGCCGGTCTGAACCAACAACATTCCATTCATCCTCTCCCCCGGCAGGTCGGCATCCTCGTGGTGCCGGCCTTGCTGTCTTCTGCGGCGCGGAAGGCACGCCTGTCGGATGCGGCCCGCACCGCCGCTGCTGAAGCCGCAGGCAGATCCGGCCCTTAGCCTGACGCTGAATTGGGCAATATGCCTATAATCTAGGCAATTCCTTTGAAAAACTCATTATTGGTGATTTTTTCAACAGGCGCCGCTTGCAAAACAGGCAGTTTTGGCCTCTCTACCGCCCAATCGGGAGCCGCCGGGCACGGCATTGAGGGGAGAGAGCATCATGAACGCAGCCGATACGAGCTGGATTCTCACATCCACCGCTCTGGTCCTGTTGATGACACTGCCGGGGCTGGCGCTGTTTTATGCCGGTCTGGTGCAGGCCAAGAACATTCTTTCGGTATTGATGCAGTGCATCGCGGTAGCCTGCGCCGCCTCGCTTCTGTGGTTTGCCTTCGGCTATTCGCTTGCCTTCGACGCCGGCACGGCCTGGCTCGGCGGGATCTCGAAATTCTTCCTCGCCGGCATCGATCGCCAGGCGCTTACAGGCACCCTGCCCGAATCCCTCTTCGCCATGTTCCAGATGACCTTCGCCATCATCACCCCGGCGCTGATGATCGGCGCCTTTGTCGAGCGCATCCGGTTCGGCGCGGTGATGCTGATCTGTTCGCTCTGGCTGCTGGTCGTCTATGCCCCGGTAACCCATTGGGTCTGGGGCGGCGGCTGGCTTGCCGGCCGCGGCATCATCGATTTCGCCGGCGGCATCGTCGTGCATGTCACCGCCGGCGTCTCGGCAGCCGTCATCGCCATCATGCTGGGCGCGCGCAAGGGCTTTCCCGACCGGGTGCTGCCGCCGCACGCACCCTGGATGGTGATGGTCGGCGCGGCGCTGCTGTGGGTCGGCTGGTTCGGTTTCAACGCCGGCTCGGCCGTCGCCGCGAACCAGAACGCCGCCATGGCGATGATCGCCACCCACCTTTCCGCCGCCACCGCCTCGCTGGTCTGGCTGGTGGTCGAAAAGCTGCGCTTCGGCAAGCCGAGCCTGGTCGGCCTGGTTACCGGCACGATTGCCGGCCTTGCCACCGTCACGCCGGCTTCCGGTACCGTCGGCCCGCTTGGCGGCATCCTGCTCGGCCTTGCCGGCGGTCTGGTCTGTTATGCCGCCGTCGATCTCATCAAGCTCAGATTGCGCGTCGATGACAGTCTCGACGTCCTTGCCGTTCACGGCATTGGAGGCGCCACCGGCACCCTGCTGGTGCCCTTCCTCGCCACGGTCGGCTATGGCGGCGCCGGGCTTGCCGAGGGCGTCTCGATGGGCGGCCAGTTCGTGGTTCAGGCAATTGGCGTCGTCGCCGTCGCCATCTGGTCGGCGGTCGCCACGGCCATCATCGTGAGCCTTGCCAAGGCGGTTACCGGCCTGCGCGTCAGCGAGGACGAGGAGACCGAGGGCCTTGACTTCAGCTATCACGGTGAAACAGGCTACCGGCATTGATCCGGCCCGAAACGCGCAATCAGAGGAGATTTAGCGATGAAGATGATTGTCGCCATCGTCCAGCCGCACCGGCTTGAGAATGTCCGCGAGGCACTGAACGAGTTGGGCGTGGCCGGCCTCACCGTGACCGAGGTCAAGGGCTATGGCCGCCAGAAGGGCCACACCGAAATCTACCGCGGTGCCGAATACCAGATCCACTACACGCCCAAGGTTAAGCTCGAAATCGCCACCGACAACGCCACCGCCGAAAAGGCGATCGACGCGATCCGCGCCGCCGCCGGTCAGAACAGGATCGGCGACGGCAAGATCTTCGTCTTCGACCTGGAAAACGCCATCCGCATCCGCACCGGCGAAATCGGCGAAGACGCGCTCTGATCGAAAAACCCCGGTTCAATCGAACACGGCCGCCCGACACATTCGGACGGCCGTTTTCGCTGCACCCTGCCAGAGGCTTGTAACCCGCGACGCCGCCCGCTATGGCGTCCCGTCAAAAGCGCGCGGGAACCATGAACCAGATACGCCTCTATTTCGAATGTCCGGCACGGCAGGCCACGGAACTGGCCGGCGAACTCGAAACCCGTTTCGAGGCGGATGGCTATCCCGTCGCTTCCTTCGAGAGCGACGAGGCAAAGGGGTTATGGAGCGTTTCGGTCTATCTGCCGCCGGAAGAGGAAGGCGAAGCGGAAGCGGCGATCCGGGAAATTCTCTCGGTTCGCGATCCCGCGATCACCATCGCGCGCGAGGTTCTCGGCGACGAGGACTGGGTGACCCGGACACTCGAAGGCCTGGCGCCGGTACGCGCCGGCGGCCGTTTCGTCGTCCATGGCAGCCATGACAGGGGCTGCGCACGCGCCCATGAACACGCCATCCTGATCGATGCGGCGCTCGCCTTTGGCAGCGGCCATCACGGCACCACCGCCGGCTGCCTCGACATGATCGGTCGGGAAATGAAGCGACGCCGATTCAAAAACGCCCTCGACCTCGGTTCGGGCACCGGTGTCCTTGCCATCGCCATCGCCAAGGCGATGCATTGCCCGGTATTGGCCAGCGACATCGATCCCGTCGCCATGAACATCGCCGCCGAAAATGCCAGGCTCAACGGCGTCGGCGCCCTCATCGCCTCGATCACCGCCGCCGGTTTCACCCATCCCTCCTTTGCGGCACGCAAGCCCTTCGATCTGATCGTCGCCAACATTCTCGCCCGGCCGCTCCAGGCCATGGCTGCCGATCTCGCCCGCCATGCCGCATCCGGCGGCACGGTGATCCTGTCGGGCCTGCTGCCCCATCAGCGCGCCCGCATCACCGCCGCCTACAGGCTGCAGGGCCTGCATCTTGCCCACACCCGTTATCGCGACGGCTGGATGACGCTCGTCCTGCTCAAACCCTCCGCGCGCCGGACATGAAAAAGGCGGGTCCGGGCCCGCCTTTTTTCACTGCTCGCCGGACCGCCGTAGGACGGCGCGCGGCGTTACAGGTCGGCTTTCGCCGACGGCTCGATATCTGCCCGGCTCAGACCGGCACGCTCAAGCGTCTCATCGCTGAGGCGGCTCAGAATCGCATTGACCTGGGCTCTTGCCTGGCGCTCGCGCGCCTCGATCAGCCGCCTGCCGAAATTTGCGAAAAGGGACATGGGATACTCCTATTGCTTCGAGTGCTTCCCTCCCAACAGCCAATCTAGGACGCGCCCTTCGGTTCAACAATCGGGCTGCGTTCAGCCCTCCCTTGCGCTCAGCGCATGCCTGGCGCTACAGATCACCCAGATGCATCTTTTCCGGCTCCGATCATGTTTCAATCCTTCGATCCGCCTTCCCATGCCAACCCGCCGGCGGCCCGGCTCTCCGATCTGCGCAAGACCATGCAGGCTCAGGGGCTGGACTGGTATCTGCTGCCCCATGGCGATGAACAGCAGAACGAATACCTGCCGCCGAACGCCGAGCGTCTTGCCTGGCTGACCGGTTTTTCCGGTTCCGCCGGCTTCGCCCTGATCGGGCGGGAACGCGCCCATCTCTTCGTCGACGGCCGGTATACGCTGCAGGCCTCCCGGCAGGCCGACACCACGGCCTTTGCGATCGAGAACCTGATCGGCGATCCGCCTCCCGACTTCGCCGCGAGAACCGTCGGCAAGGCCGAGACCATCGGCTTCGACCCCTGGACCCTGACGATCGCCGAGCACCAGGCCTGGCAGAAGGCGGCAAGGAAAGCCGGCGCGGAACTCAGGCCCGTCGGCAATCTGATCGACCAGATCTGGAAGGACCGGCCACAGCCGCCGCTCGGCCGCGCCTGGCTGCATCCCGCCCGCTTCCATGGCCGCTCGGCCGGGGAAAAGCTTGCCGCGCTCGCCGAAAAGCTCCAGCACGACGGTGCGGACCATCTGCTGCAGACCGATCCGGCCTCGATCGCCTGGACCTTCAACCTGCGCGGCAGCGATGTCGCGCACAATCCGCTGGCGCTCGCTTTCGCGATCCTCCCGGCCGATGGCGGCAGGCCCGTCCTTTTCATCGATCGCCGCAAGCTTGAGGACGAGACCGAAACCGCGCTCGGGGCCGTCGCGGAACTGAAGCCGCCCGCCGCGCTCGAAGCCTGGATCGCCGAAAACGCCGCCGGCAAGGCATTTCACTGTGATCCCCGCCTCGTCGCCATGAAGCTTGCCGGTATCGTGTCGGACCATGCTGGCAGCCTCATCGAGGCGAACGACCCCGTAGCGCTGATGCGGGCGGTCAAGAACGATGCCGAACTTTCCGGCGCCAGGGCCGCCCAGTTGCGCGACGGCGTCGCCATGGCGCGCTTCCTCGCCTGGCTCGACCGCCAGCCGCCGGGAAGCGTCGACGAAATCTCGGCGGCCAAGGAGCTCGAATCCTGCCGTGCCTCGACCGCCACCGCCATGAACAGCGCCTTGAGGGAAATCGCCTTCGACACCATTTCGGGCGCCGGCGCCAATGGCGCCATCGTCCACTACCGCGTCAGCACGACGACCAATCAGGTCCTCGAACCGGACAGCCTCTATCTCGTCGATTCGGGCGGCCAGTATGAGGACGGCACCACCGATATCACCCGGACAGTCGCCATCGGCCAGCCGCCGGAAGGCGCCGCCACGGACTACACGCTGGTGCTCAAGGGCCATCTCGCCATCGCCATGGCCCGCTTTCCGGACGGTACGCGCGGCATCGATCTCGATCCGCTTGCCCGCGCCGCGCTCTGGGCGGCCGGCAAGGATTACGCCCATGGCACCGGCCACGGCATCGGCGCCTATCTCAACGTCCACGAGGGACCGCAATCGATCTCGAAACGCGGCACGCAGAAACTCCTGCCCGGCATGATCGTCTCAAACGAGCCGGGCTACTACCGCGAGGGCCGATACGGGATCCGGCTGGAAAATCTCGTCGTCGTCGAGGAAGCGAGCGCCATCAAGGGGGGCGAAACGGCGATGCTGGGGTTCGAGACCATTACGCTGTGTCCGTTCGATCGCCGGCTGATCGAGACGCATATGCTGAGCGCTGCCGAACGGGACTGGCTCAACGCCTATCACGAGCGGGTGCGCGAGGCGCTGTCCGGCTACCTCGACGACGCCGACCGCGGCTGGCTGGAACAGGCGACGCTTGCGCTATAGGCCCATCTGCCGCAGCGCCACCAGCACCGCCAATCCGAGCAGGATGACCGCCACCGGCGGCAGGCGCAGGCTGGCAATGCCGGCAGCCGCCACGGCGCAGAATTCCGCCACGCCGGAACTCAGCGCCGGCGGCACGACCAGCGTGGTGATCACCGCCATCGGCACGGCTTCAAGGCCCGATTTGACCGGTGCCGGAATGCGCCTGAAGCGCGACAGCACCAGATAGCCGCCGATCCGGGTGAGGTAGGTGACGACGCCCAGCAGCGCAAGCACCCAGACCACGGGCTGCGACCAGAAGGATGTGAGCATCTCACCCATTGTCCGCCCCCTCGCCGCCGGGCGGCTGCATCATCGCATCGCCGATTTCCACCGGCTTGTCGCCGCGGATCGCCGTCAGAATGCCAGCCGCCAGAATGCCGCAGATGCCGCCGAGCGAAATATGCCAGGGCGGGCCGAACCATTTCTGTGCCAGCAGTGCCGCCGCAGCGCTGACCACGACGACCGGGAGGAAGGAGCGCCGGGCGCGAAACCCCATCAGGATCGACAGGAAATAGATCGGCAGGACGAAGTCGAACCCGATCACCGCCGGATCCTCGATCAGCGCGCCGAAGACGGCGCCAAGCCCGGTCGTAACGAGCCAAAGGCAATAGGAGCAGATCCCGAAGGCGAAGTAGAAGGCCGGAGCCACCCGCCACCGGCCGCGCTCCGCCTCATACCGCTTTTCCACGATGGCGAATTGCAGATCGGTGAGCAGGAAGAGCGCCGCTGTCTTTTGAACAAACGAAAAATGGGCGATCTTCCGCGCCAGCGCCGCCGAATAGAGGATGTGGCGGAAATTGACCGCAAAGACGGCCAGCGCCACCGACCAGACCGGAATCCCCTGCCGATAGACGTCGAGGAAGACGAACTGGCTGGCGCCGGCAAAGATCGCCGCGCTCGACCACACCGTCACACCGACGGAGTAGCCGGCAGCCGAGGACGCCGCGCCGAACATCACGCCGAACATGGCGACCGGAAAGGCAACCAGCACAAACTCGCGGACGCCCTTCCGCACTTCGAAACCCGCATCGGCGGTTTCGGGCTGCATTCTGCTCATATCGTTCACCGCATCTGCCCCATCTGGCCCACCAGGGCGAACCAGCCATCCTCGTCCAGCGTCTCGATGCCGAGTTCCTGCGCCTTCTTGAGCTTGGAGCCGGCGCCAGGGCCGGCTACCAGCAGGTCGGTCTTTGCCGATACCGAGCCGGACACTTTCGCGCCCAGCCGCTCGGCCATTGCCTTGGCTTCGTCGCGCGTCATCTTTTCGAGCGAACCGGTAAACACCACCGTCTTGCCGGCGACCGGCGTATCGCTGGCTGCCTGTTCTGCGGGTTGCGGACGGATTTCAGAGAGCAAGGCCCGGTAGACTTCGACATTGCGCGGCTCTGCGAAGAACTCCTCGAGCGCGAAGGCGACTGTGCCGCCAATACCGTCAATGGCGAGCAGGTCGGCGCGCACCGCCTCGTCGCCCCCGGCAAGTTTCTCCATCGCCTCGCTGAAGGCCTCGACCGTGCCATAGGCGCGCGCCAGATCCTTCGCCGTCTGCTCGCCCACATGGCGAATGCCCAGCCCGAAGACGAAGCGGTGCAGTGCGATGGCGCGCCGTGCATCGATCGCCTCGAACAGCTTGGCAGCGCTGGTCTCGCCCCAGCCCTCGCGGTCCTTCAGCCGTTTCAGCGAGCGCCGGTCGCGCTCGCCAAGGGTGAAGATATCGGCGGCATTGGCGATCAGCCCGTCCTGGTAGAAGGCATCGACCTGCTTGTCGCCCAGCCCTTCGATGTCGAAAGCGTTGCGGCCGACGAAATGCTTCAGCCGCTCCACCGCCTGGGCCGGACAGATCAGCCCGCCAGTACAGCGCCGCACGGCGTCAATCTTGCCGGTCGTCCGGTTTTCCTCCCGCACCGCATGGCTGCCACAGGCGGGACAGCGGGTCGGGAAGGTAAAGGCGACCGCATCGGCCGGACGCTTCTCAAGATCGACATCGAGCACTTGCGGGATCACATCGCCCGCCCGCTGGATCATCACCGTGTCGCCGGCGCGCAGATCCTTGCCGTCACGGACCGGCTGGCCGTCATTGCCGATGCCGCGGATATAGTCCTCATTGTGCAATGTCGCATTGGTGACCACGACGCCGCCAACGGTCACCGGTTCGAGCCTTGCCACCGGCGTCAGCGCACCGGTGCGGCCGATCTGGATTTCGATCTGCTTGAGGATCGTCCAGGCCTTCTCGGCTGGAAACTTGTGCGCCGTCGCCCAGCGCGGCGAATTCGACCGCATGCCGAGGCGCCCCTGCAGGGCAAGATCGTCGACCTTGTAGACGACGCCGTCGATATCGTAGGGCAGCGCCGCCCGCTCCTCCTCGATGGCATGATAGTGGTCGAGCAGCGCCCGGAGTTCGCTGAAGCGCCGCATCAGCGGATTGGTCTTGAACCCCCACTGGCCGAGCAGCGCGACCATCTCCATCTGCGTCGCCCGCGGCACGGCGCTCATCTCGCCCCAGGCATAGGCGAAGAAACGCAGCGGCCGCTGCGCTGTGATCGCGCTGTCGAGCTGGCGCAGAGACCCCGCCGCGGTGTTGCGCGGATTGACGTAGAGCGGCTTGCCATCGGCTTCGAGCTTGGCATTGAGCGCCGCGAAGGCCTGCTTGGTCATGTAGACCTCGCCGCGCACCTCGACGATCTCGGGCACATCCTCGCCATCGAGCACATAGGGAATGTCGGCAATGGTGCGGGCATTTTCGGTGACGTTTTCGCCCACCGTGCCGTCGCCGCGCGTCGCCGCCGAAACGAGCTTGCCGTTCTCGTAGCGCAACGACAGGGAAAGGCCGTCGATCTTCGGCTCGGCGCTGAGCGCGGGCCGCTCGTCGAGTTTCAGGAACCGCATGACCGATTCCCAGAAATCGGCCACATCCTCGTCGCTGAACGCATTCGACAGCGACAGCATGGGGATCGAATGGGTCACCTTCTCGAACTTGTCGAGAGCAACGAACCCGACCCGCCGCGAGGGCGAAGTCTCCCGGATCAGTTCGGGATGGACCTGCTCGATCGCAAGGTTGCGCCGCCGCAAGGCGTCATACGCCGCATCGCTGATCTCGGGCTGATCGCCGCCATGATAGAGTTCGTCATGGCGCAGGATTTCGGCCGCAAGCCAGGTCAGTTCCGCTTCCGCCTCTTCGGGCGTCAGCGTTTCGGCGGGTTTTGTCGACGGAAAATCGGGCATGGCGCACTACTGGCAGGCGAACAAAAAACAGCTACCATCAAGCATACCGCCGGCGGCGTTTCCAGACCTGAATTGTACCTGAAACAACTAGCGCGATTCGTAGAGCAGCCGCTGCAGCTTGGAAATCTTGCTGGAGACGGCATATTCGCGCCGGTCGAAATTTTTCTGCGCCATCTGCGTCTTGCGCACGATCGCCTCGAGCCGGAATTTCGCCAGACTGCCGAAATCGGCGCAGCCGATCGCCACATTGCCGTTCATCGCCATCAACTGCTCTTCCAGCGCCCTGGCGCCCGCCCTGGCGATCTCGCCATGGTTTTCCTCGTGGCGCTTCAATTCCTGCCAGAACGCATCCCAGCGCTCGCGCATTTCCCGCGATGCGCGGCCACGGCCGCTCCACTTCGGATAGATGTAGTGGATCGAAAGATAGACATCGACCGCGTCGACCTGGCACTTGCCATTGCTGATGGAAATTTTCGGTTCGCCGAAATCGAGTTCCGTCTCGGTCGCCGCCACCGCGTGATTGAGCTTGATCCGGCTGCCGCCGCCCCGCAGCATGCTGGCGTTGAGCGCTTCGCCGTCCTTGCCGGAAATCGGGTAGTAGCTGGTGTCGACCTTGACCTTGACGCCAGCCGCCGCCGACAGCACCAAAACCCCGAGCGGCAGCGCCGCCAGACACAATACGAACAGGCTCCGGCTGACCCTCGAGCGCATCGGCTTCATTCTGGTTCCTCCCCGCTGCCGACCGGCAACGTGGCCACACGATAACGCGGCGGCCTTTGGCGTCAAGCCGCCGACGGGTTGATCAATTGCTGGGCTGCCGCCCGCGCCTCATCGGTGATCTGCGCGCCGGCAAGCATGCGGGCGATCTCCTCGCGCCGCTCGTCGCCGGTGATCGCATGGACGCCGGTGGCAACGCGCGCCTCGCCGGCAACTTCCCGCTTGGCGATGGCGAAGTGGCTGCCGGCCCGCGCCGCGACCTGCGGCGCATGGGTGACGGACAGGACCTGCACCCGCTCGGCAAGGCGTTTCAGCCGCCTGCCGATCGCGTCGGCGACCGCGCCGCCAACCCCCGTATCGATCTCGTCGAACACCAGCGTCGGCGCCGAGCCGCGATCGGCCAGCGCCACCTTGAGCGCCAGCAGAAAGCGGGACAGTTCACCGCCCGAGGCGAGCTTAACCATCGGTCCCGCCTTGCTGCCGGGATTGGTCTGCACCCAGAATTCGATCGAATCCAGGCCCGTCGCCCCCGCCGCCTCGCGCTCGGCGACCTGGCGCACGATAAAGCGCGCCGTTTCGAGCTTCAGCGAGGGCAGTTCCTTCATCACCTCGCCGGCAAGATGCTCTGCCGTTTGGGCGCGCTCGCCGGACAGCGCTTCCGCCGCCTCGAAATAGGCCGCCTCGAGCGCCGTCACCTCCTTTTCCAGCGCATCAAGCCGCTCCTCGCCGGAATTGAGCGCGTCGAGATCGTCGGCCAGCTTCACCGCCAGTTCGGGCAGGTTTTCCACCGCTACCGAATATTTCCGCGAGGCCGCCCGAAGCGCGAACAGCCGTTCCTCGGCCCGCTCCAGTTCACGCGGATCGAACTCCGCCTGCCGGACGGCCGCCTCGATCTCCTGCTGCGCGCGATAGATCGCATCCAACCCCGCATCGAGTTGGCGCACCGCTTCTTCCAGCATGCCGGGCGCTTCCCGCGCCTTGCGCTCCAGCCGCTTGGCAAGCGCCGTCAGTACGGGTATCGGCGAACCATCGCCGGAAAGCGTCTCCGCCGCCTCGTTGAGATCGCTGGCGACGGCTTCCGCCTTCATCATGCGTTGGCGCCGGTCGGCAAGGTCTTCCTCTTCGCCCGGTTGCGGCGCAAGCCCGCCAAGTTCGGCAACGCAATCACGCAGGTAATCGGCCTCCCGCCGCGCCGCCGCCACCTGCCGGGCCAGATCCGAAGCCTCGCGTTTGCGGCCCTGCCACAGTTTCCACGCCGTTGCGGTTCGCCCGACCAGCGTTTCGAGCCCGCCAAACGCATCGAGCAGGCTGCGATGCACCGCCGGATCGAGCAGGGCGCGCTCGTCATGCTGGCCATGCAGTTCCACCAGGCTTTGCCCGATCTGGCGCATCAGCGAGACGGATACCGGCTGGTCGTTGACATAGGCCTTGCTGCGGCCGTCGGCGGACTGCACCCGCTTCAGGATCAGATAGCCCTCATGCTCGATCCCCTGCCCCGCCAGCAGCGCTTCGGCCGAGTGGCCGCTGGCCAGATCGAACATCGCCGTCACCTGGCCCTGGTCGCAGCCATTGCGCACCAGGCCGCCATCACCGCGCGCGCCCAGCGCCAGCGACAGCGCATCGAGCAGGATCGATTTGCCCGCCCCGGTCTCGCCGGTCAGCACCGACAGGCCGTCGCCGAAGGTCAGGTCCAGCCGATCGATAAGGACGATGTCGCGTATCGTGAGCTGAACGAGCATGAAGGGTTCTAGGAACTTTGCTGGAGATTGCGGTTGATCGCGCCGAGCCAGGACTTGGGATCCGCGCGCGGTTCAAGCCCGCCGCTTTGCAGCAGCTTGAGCGAATCGGCATACCACTGGCTGTCCGGGAAGTTGTGGCCGAGCACCGCCGCCGCCGCCTGCGCCTCGTTGACCAGGCCGATGGCATAATAGGACTCTGTCAGCCGTGCCAGGGCTTCCTCGATGTGGCGGGTGGTCTGGTGCTTCTCGACCACATAGCGGAACCGGTTGATCGCCGCCTGATATTCACGGCGCTCGAGATAATAGCGCCCGGTCAGCATTTCCTTACCGGCGATCTGGTCTTCGGCGGCCCGCATCTTGGCCTTGGCATCCTCGACATATTCGCTGTCGGGATAGCGCTCGACGAGATTGAGCATGGCGTTGTAGGCGCGCGCGCTCACGCTCTGGTCGCGGGTGATGTCCGGGATGCGGCGGAAATGCGACATGCCGACCAGATATTGCGCATAGGCGGCGTCCTCATCGCCCGGATAGAGCGACACGTAGCGCTGGCCGTACTGCACCGCATCCTCGTACTGGCCGCGGCGATAGGCGATGAAAGTCTGCATCACCAGCGCCTTGCGCGAATATTCCGAATAGGGGTGCTGGCGGTCAAGCTCCTCGAATTTCTTCGCCGCGCGCGACAGATTGCCGGCATCGATGCTGGCCAGCGCCTGGTTGTAGAGCGTATCGGCGGGTTGGATATCGTCGACGAAATCGCTCGCGCTGACATCCTTGGACTTGCAGCCCGAAAGCACGAGCATGCCCGCAAGCGCGGCAGCGCCCGCCCATCGGCCAAGCGGCCTCGCAGCAAAAAAATGTGAACGCCCGTTAGTCATTTGCTTCGTCTGAACCAGTATTTCCGCCGGGCTTACCGGGTTTGCTGCCGATCGCCGGCCCTTCTCGCAAGACCGTCCGTCCTGGCAAAACACGACCGCTATGGGAGCTGTCCCCGGTTCCCGGTCAGGCTCATCGCATCCAATTACCGCAACATTGCGGCAGCGTAAACACGTCTGTGTGGATGCGGGGTAAACGTGCCTGAACAACAGGCTTTCAGCGATTGCCGGCTATACCAGCACCGCCGCATAGGCCGGAGCGCCGACGGCTACCAGCTCGGAATAGGCGACCCGCGGCTGATTGACCGGAACCTCGACGAATTCGAAGGCCTCGCGGTCGGAAAGAAGGGCTTTG
This sequence comes from Nitratireductor sp., assembly GCA_020441665.1. Taxonomy (GTDB): domain Bacteria; phylum Pseudomonadota; class Alphaproteobacteria; order Rhizobiales; family Rhizobiaceae; genus Salaquimonas. The sequence continues at coordinate 58,269 of JAGRLT010000045.1, read as the reverse complement.
AGAACAAGGGAATTGAGCTTGTGGCCGCCGCGATAGGAGCGGTAGCAGCCGAGAATGGGAGCGCCGGAAAGGGCAAGATCGCCAATGGCGTCGAGGGTCTTGTGGCGGACGAACTCGTCTTCGTAGCGCAGGCCCTCGGGATTGATGATGCGGTTGTCGTCGCCGATCACCACGGAATTTTCGAGCGAGGAACCGAGCGCATAACCGGCGGCCCAAAGACGCTCGACGTCCTTCATGAAACCGAAGGTGCGGGCGCCGGAGATTTCCTTTTCGAAGATTTCGCTGGAAAGATCGGCACAAAGAACCTGACGGCCGATGGCGTCGCTGTCGAAATCGATTTCCACCTCGAAGCGGGAACCGTCATGGGGAACGAACTCGCCCCAGGAGGCGCCCATATCGACGCGAACCGGCTTCTTCACGCGGATGAAGCAGCGCGGCGCGGAAAGCTGTTTGAGGCCGACTTCGCGGATGCCCTCGACATAAGGCCGCGACGAACCGTCCATGACGGGGATTTCATTGCCCTCGACCTCGACGATGAGGTTGTCCACATTCATCGCGCGCAGGGCGGCCATCAGATGCTCGATGGTGGCAATGTAAACACCGTCCATGGAACCCAGGACGGTGCAGAGATCGGTCGCGCCGATGGAGGTGAAATTGGCAGGGATATCCTTGTTGGCGCCGGTTCTGGGGCAGGTCACGTTGAAGACGATGCCGGTGTTTGCCTCGGCCGGGAGCAGCGTCATCGTCACCGGCAGTCCGGAGTGTACGCCGATACCCGCGAATTCAAGCTTCTCACGAAGAGTCGTCTGGTGTCCCAGCACTTTCATCCCCATTTCCCTGCAAAGGCCGCCTATCCGCTGGAGCTTTGTAAAACCGCTCCGGCTCCCCTCAAGGCGAGGCCTCCCTGTACTCTGTGCCACAAGTCTTATCCCCGACTCTGGCTGCCTATGTGTACCCATGGGAAATGAAAAGTCCAAATCACGCTTTCTTACGGTTTGTTACGCAGGGGTCGTGATCGTGCGTAACGCGAATCATTTAGCAGGAAAGGGTTAACAAGGATTAACCCCCTGCCGCATTTCGGCACAGCAGGGGGACTTGGTTAACGCTTTTGCGCTGCCATACATCGCCGCCGGCCGGTCAATTGGCCTGGCGGCGCAGGAAGGCCGGAATATCCAACTGGTCATCGTCGTTCAGCGAGCGCGGCTGCGGCACCTGCCGGCCGGTCTGATCAACCTGGCCGGGCTGGCCCGCCTGGCTTTGCGGCCGGCGCGGCGCATAGGGGCTCTCCGTCTCGCGCATCACGGGCTGAACGGCGGGCTGGGCCGGCTGGAGGCTGGCGACCTTTTCCTGCGGGCCGGCGACCGGCTCGCGCTTCTGCACCTGTCCCTGAGCCGCATGGCCGTGATCGTGCTCGCCGTGATGCTCACGCACGCCGAAACCGGCCTTGAGCTTCTGCAGCAGGCTGAACGGCGTTCCCTCGCGCTGTTCGGCGGGTGCTGCGGGCTGGGCCGGCCTGCGCTGGGGCGAGGCGATCTCCTCGCTATCGGCGATCCGGGCCGCTACCGGTGCCGTCACCGGCCGCTCGGCTGCCGGCGGCACATAGGGTTCTGCGGGCATCAGCTCCTTCTCGAGCGCGTTCTCGAAGGCATCGACGAGATCGCTCTCGCGCGTATCGGCCTGAACCTTGAGCGGCGCGAACCGCACCCCGTCGCGTTCGCCGCCGACCGCATCGGCAATCGGTGCCGTTTCCGCCACAGGCACGGCGATCTGCGCCGGGCTCGGCGCAGGCGCCGCCGCGGGCCTTACCGCCGGAGAAGCCGCGAGCATCGAGGGCCGCATCGCGGGCTGGGCGCGAACCGGCTGGGGCAGCGGATTGGTCTGGCCGGCCGAATTGTCGATGCCGGTCGCAACCACCGAAACGCGGAAAATGCCATCGAGCGATTCATCGAAGGTGGCGCCGACGATGATGTTGGCTTCCGAATCGATCTCCTCGCGGATGCGCGTCGCCGCCTCGTCCACCTCGAACAGCGTCATGTCGCGGCCGCCGGTGATCGAGATCAGCAGGCCCTGGGCGCCGCGCATCGAGGTCTCGTCGAGCAGCGGATTGGAAATCGCCGCTTCCGCGGCCTGCATGGCGCGGCCCTCGCCGGAGCTCTCGCCCGTGCCCATCATCGCCTTGCCCATTTCGCGCATCACCGAGCGCACATCGGCGAAGTCGAGATTGATCAGGCCTTCCTTGACCATCAGATCGGTGATGCAGGCAACGCCCGAATACAGCACCTGATCCGCCATGCCGAAGGCATCGGCAAAGGTGGTCTTGTCGTTGGCGATGCGGAAAAGGTTCTGGTTGGGAATGACAATCAGCGTATCGACGTTCTTCTGCAGTTCGACGATGCCGGCTTCCGCCGTCTTCATCCGGCGGGCACCCTCGAACTGGAACGGCTTGGTCACGACGCCGACGGTCAGAATGCCGAGTTCGCGCGCCGCGCGCGCCACGACCGGGGCAGCCCCCGTGCCGGTGCCGCCGCCCATGCCGGCGGTGACGAAACACATATGGGTGCCGCTCAGATGGTCCTGGATCTCGGTCAGGCACTCTTCGGCGGCCGCCGCGCCCACATCAGGCTGGGAGCCAGCGCCAAGCCCTTCCGTGACATCGATGCCGAGCTGGATCATCCGCTCCGCCTTCGACATCGAAAGCGCCTGGGCATCGGTATTGGCAACCACAAACTCGACGCCCTCGAGCCCGCCATTGATCATGTTGTTGACGGCATTGCCGCCGCCGCCGCCGACACCGAATACGGTGATTTTCGGCTTCAGTTCCCGGATATCGGGTTTTTGAAGGTTGATCGTCATTTCCTCGTCTCCATTTTGGGTTCCGGAACGACGTCGCCTTCCAGAACCTTTCCCTCCGCACCCCGCCGTGGGTGCGGAATTCCCCTTACAAACTGCTCCTCAGCCACTGGCCGAGGCGTTGCAGCCTTCCACCCGTCCCGGTCTTGAGGAAGCCGGGTTCCTCGAAACGGGGCGGCGCGAATTCGATCGATGCCACCTGCGGATAGACCAGCAGGCCCACCGCGGTTGAAAAAGCCGGTCCCTTGGCGGCTTCCGGCATGCCGCGAATGCCCATCGGGCGGCCGACGCGCACATGTTTCGACAGGATGCGCCGCGCCAGTTCGCCCACGCCGGTAAGCTGGCTCGCGCCGCCGGTCAGCACCACGCGCTTTCCCACCGCATCGGCAAATCCAGAGCGCGCCAGCCGGTCGCGGATCATCTCCAGCGTTTCTTCGACCCGCGGCCTTATGATCCGCGTCAGTTGCGATTTCGAAACCTGGCTCTGGCTCTCCGATCCATTGCCCTCGATCGACGGCACGCTCACCGTGTCCTCGCCATGGCTGCCGCCGGCAAGCACCGAACCGTGCAGCACCTTCAGCCGCTCGGCATCCTCGAGCCGGGTCGAAAGCCCGCGGGCGAGATCCATCGTCACGTGATGGCCGCCAATGGCGATCGCATCGCAATAGATGAAGCGGCCGTTCATGAACACCGACAGCGTCGTCGTGCCGCCGCCCATGTCGATACAGGCAGAGCCCATCTCGCTTTCATCGTCGACGAGCGCCGCAAGCCCGGAAGCATAGGGTGTCGCCACCATCGCCTCGATCGAGAGATGCGCCCGGTTGATGCACAGTTCGAGATTGCGCAGCGGCGCGTTCTCCGCCGTCAGCACATGCATGTCGACGCCGAGCGAATGGCCGACCATGCCGCAGGGATCGAGAATGCCGTGTTCTCCGTCAAGCGCATAGCCGATCGGCAGCGAGTGGACCACCGAACGATCGGGCGCCAGCGCATGGCGCGCGCCCGCATGCAGCACTCGGGAAATGTCCTTGCGGGTGATCTCGTGGCCGTCGATTTCCACATTGGCCGAAAAGGCTTCGCTGACGAGGCGGCCGGCCGAGACGTTGACGATCAGCGATTCGACCGTCAGATCGGCCATCCGCTCCGCCGCATCGACGCATTTGCGGATCGCCTGTTCCGCCCGGTCGAGATTGACCACGACGCCGGATTTGATGCCGAGCGAACGCTGATGGCCGATACCGATCACTTCGACCGTATGGGTGCGCCCCGGCAGCACCTGGCTCTGCTCGCAGGGGTGCAGGCGGGCAATGATGCAGCATATTTTCGACGTGCCGACATCGAGAATGCTGATCACCGAGGATTTCTTGCTCGAAAGCGGCCTCAGGCCGGAGATAAAACCGTCATTGCGAAGGAGGCTCATGTATTGCGCTCCCTGCGGGCCGAGGTGAGATGCTTGATCTGGTCGGCGCGCCGGGCGCGAACGAGCTCGCCGCCCTCTTCCGACATGCGGATCACCATGCGGTCGGCCATCCGCATGTCGATCCGCGTCACATCGCGATCGAGCAGGCCCTGCCTGGCGATCAGCTCGGCAAGCCTTGCGACCTCCTCGGGATAGCCCTTTTCGGGCAGCATCACCACGACGCTCCCGGCGCCATTGCCGAGCTCGAGGTCCCAGCGCCGCTCGCCGACGCGCACCAGCGCCCGGGTCTGGGCGGAAATCTCCGGATAGCGCTGCATCAGCGACAGCATCGCCGCCGCCGCGCTGTTGGCGCCCGGCCCGACGATCAGCGGCAGGCCGCGGCGATTGCCGTCATAATCGGCCAGCACCGCACCATCCTTGCCGATGAGCTTGAGCCCGTCCGGCGCCTGCCAGACGGCGAAGGGGCGTGTTTCGGTCACGTCGATGGTGATCGTGTCGGGATAGTTGCGGGCGACCATGGCTTCCGAGATCCAGGGATGCGCGCGCAGGCGCTCGCGCGCCGCCTCGACATCGTAGCCGAAGATCGTGTCGGCCGGATCGGCGGCGATCATGGCGACGATTTCGGTGTCCGGCACTTCCCGGTTGCCGGAAATCCGATAGCGCGCGACCACGATGCCGAGCGCATCGGCGGCCTGCGCCTTCCAGGCGCCGGCAACGCCCGAGCGATCGAGATAGAAACCGCCGGCCACAAGCCCCGCCAGTGCGGCCGACAACAGCACACCACGCCGGCTCACCCGCACGCCGCCGCTCAGGAAGCGCTTCGCGTGGCGCACCGGCTTGCGCAGCAGGCGCGGCAGCACGACCCGGTTCTGCGAGCCGATGGCCGCATCGCCGGGATCGGCAGATTCGAGCCTGTGGGCCGAGGGGCCTAACGGTTGCAACTTGCGTCCTCCACCATCCAGCTTAGGAGTTCTTCGAAGGGATGCCCCGCATGGGCCGCGATTTCCGGCACAAGCGAAGTCGGCGTCATGCCCGGCTGGGTGTTGATTTCCAGCCAGACAAGCTCGCCCGTCCCCATCAGCCCATCATCCAAACGGAAGTCCGAACGGGTCACGCCTCTGCATCCAATCGCCTGATGAGCCTTGAGCGACAGTGTCAGAATCTTTTGGTAAATATTTGGTTTAATTTCCGCCGGACACTGGTGTTTTGACCCGCCGGGGGCGTATTTCGCGTCATAATCGTAGAAAGCGTGGCCTTCCGAGATGATTTCCGTCACCCCGAGCGCCACATCCCCCATGACGGCACAGGTCAGTTCGCGCCCCGCAACATAGCGCTCGACCATGATTCGTTCGCCATAGGGCCAGTTTGCCGAATAGAGTTCCTGCGGCGGATGGGCCTGATCCTCGCGCACGATCAGCACGCCGAAGGACGATCCCTCATTGACCGGCTTGATCACATAGGGCGGCGCCATCACATGCTTTTCGGCCGCCTCCGACCGGCTCACCACCTTCGATTCGGCGACCGGCATGCCGACCCGCTTGGCGACCTGCTTGGCCTTCTCCTTGTCCATGGCAAGGGCGGAAGCGAGAATGCCCGAATGGGTGTAGGGAATCTGCAGCAGTTCGAGCACGCCCTGAATGCCGCCATCCTCGCCGAACGGCCCGTGCAAGGCGTTGAAAACCACATCGGGCTTCAGCGATTTGAGCACCTCAACCACGTCGCGGCCCATGTCGATGCGCGTCACCTGATAGCCGGCGCGCTCCAGCGCATCGGCGCAGGAATTGCCGGACGACAGGGATACCGGCCGCTCCGAAGCCCAGCCGCCCATCAATACCGCCACGTGTTTTGCCGCCATACGGCTTCTCCCCGCAGATACGCCACCCTTGCGACCGGCCCGCTCCGTTTGCGTCCGAATCGCATCCGACTCCGTCCTTGCCCGCACAATGGGGCCGGAATCGGAGTCCACCCGTTGCCGGAACGAGGCCGACCGAGTGTCTTCACTTCCCTGGTTTGATTACCCGCCCCGGCTTGCCGCCGGTGTTGCCGCATTCAGGGCAATGGGCCGACATCCCCGCGGCCCTACGCGCCCTTGGCTTCCCTTGCAGCGGATCGCTTCTGCTCGCCGCCTTCGGAGTGCCGCACTCTGTGGTGCCACATTCACGCAATCCCCGCCGGCACGTCCCTGCCCGGCGCAAATCGCCCGATGCGTTTGATTTCCCAGTCTAGACGAATTCCCGAATTTTCCAAGACCTTTCGGCGCACCATTTCACCAAGCGTTTCAAGGTCGTAGGCCGTGGCGTCGCCGGTATTGATCATGAAATTGCAGTGCATTTCGCTCATCTGTGCGCCACCGACGCGAAAGCCGCGAAGCCCCGCTTCGTCGACCAGCTTCCAGGCCGAATGGCCGTCGGGATTCTTGAAGGTCGATCCGCCGGTCTTTTCCTTGACCGGCTGAACCGTCTCGCGGTGATGCTGCACCGCATCCATTGCCTTCTGGATCGCGGCGCGATCCTGCGCGACGCCCTCGAAAACCGCCGAGGTGAAGATGTAATCGTCCGGCGCAGCGCTGTGGCGATAGGTATATCCCATATCGGCGTGGCTGAGCAGGTGGCGCCCGCCCTGCCGGTCGAGGGCCGCGACCTCGACGACACGGCCGGTCGTCTCCGTGCCATTGGCCCCGGCATTCATCCTGAGCGCCCCGCCAATGCCGCCGGGAATGCCGTGATAGAAGGCGAAACCGCCCAACCCAGCTTCAAGCGCGGCGGCGGCAAGCTTCTTGTCGAGCACCGCCGCCCCCGCCTTGAGCCGTGTTTCGCAAACCCGCTCGACAGAGCCGAAGCCCCGGGCCGAGAGCCGGATCACCACGCCCGCAATGCCGCCATCGCGCACCAGAAGGTTGGAGCCGACGCCGACCACGGTGACCGGCACATCGCGCGGCAACCGGCTCAGAAACAGCGAAAGATCGTCCTCGTCCGCCGGCTGGAACAGCAGATCCGCCGGGCCGCCGACCCGAAACCAGGTCAGTTTCGACATGTCGGCATCGGCCTGCAGCCGGCCGCGCAGCCCCCAATCGTCGGCCGAAAGCCGCGCCAGCAGCGCCTCGCCCCGGGTGGAAGTCTCCATGCTCACCGGCTCACCCCTTCGACAGGGCTTCCAGTTCGCCCGGCAGCGCATAAGCCCATTTGGTGATGTCGCCGGCGCCGAGGAAGATCACATAGTCGCCCGGCTCGGCAAGCTCCGCGACGATCGGCGCCACGTCGCCGGCGCCGGCAATCGCCCGCGCATCGCGATGGCCGGCCGCCTTGAGGCCCGCCACCAGCGCATGCTCGTCGACGCCGGGGATCGGGTCTTCGCCCGCTTTGTAGACCGGCGCCACCATGACCACATCGGCATCGTTGAAACAGGAACAGAAATCGCCCATCAGGTCGCGCAGCCGGGTGAAGCGGTGCGGCTGCTTGATGGCGATCACCTTGCCCTTCGTCGAGGCCCGCGCCGCCTTGAGCACCTCGGTGATCTCGACCGGGTGATGGCCGTAATCGTCGAACACCTCGACACCGTTCCAGCTACCGGTATGGGTGAACCGCCGCTTGACGCCGGAAAAGGCCGAAATCCCCTTGCGGATGCCCGCTTCGTCGACGCCCAGCTCATGGGCGATGGCGATCGCCGCCGTGGCGTTGGAAACATTGTGGCGCCCCGCCATGGGCAGTTCGAGCCCGGCGATCAGTTCCGTCGTGCCGCGCTTGCGGTCGCGGATTTCCACATCGAACCGGCTCCTGGCGCCGGAGATCTCCAGATTGAGGAAGCGCACATCGGCCTGCCGGTTCTCGCCATAGGAGACGACGCGCCGGTCGGTGATGTTGGCAACCATGGACTGCACTTCCGGGTGGTCGATGCAGCACACGCCGAAACCGTAGAACGGCACGTTCTCGACGAAATCCCGGAACGCCTTCTTCACCGCGTCGTAATTGCCGTAGTGGTCGAGATGCTCGGGATCGATATTGGTGACGACCGCCACATCGGCCGGCAGTTTCAGGAAGGTGCCATCGGATTCATCGGCCTCGCAGACCATCCACTCGCCCTCGCCGAGCCGGACATTGGTGCCGAGATGGTTGATGATGCCGCCATTGATGACGGTGGGATCGAGCCCGCCCGCTTCGAGCAGCGTCCCGACCATGGAAGTCGTCGTTGTCTTGCCATGGGTGCCGCCGATGGCAATCGCGTTCTTGAAGCGCATCAATTCGGCCAGCATCTCGGCCCGCCGGACCAGCGGAATGCGCCGCTCGCGCGCCGCCTTGCGCTCGGGATTGTCCTGCTTGATGGCGCTGGAGGCGACGACGACCTGCGCGGCGCCGAGATTTTCGCCCCGGTGGCCGATATGCACCGTGATCCCCTTGGCGCGCAGCCGCTCCACATTGGGGCCGTCGGCCTGGTCGGAACCCTGCACCCGGTAGCCGAGATTGTGCAACACCTCGGCAATGCCGCTCATGCCGATGCCGCCAATGCCGACGAAATGAACGATCCCGATATCGGTGGGCATTTGCATGGGCGGTTCCAGTATTTTCGTGCCGGAGTGCAGAGATCAAAATTCGAGCTGGGTCACATCGCCGCCGCTGATAACACATTCGACACAATCGGCAAGGCGCTTGGCGGCATCGGGAATGCCGGTCCTGCGGGCGTTTTGCGCCATCCGGCTAAGCCTTTCGGGCTCTTCCAGCGCCAGCCGCAGCAGGGAAGCGAGCCGCCCGGCACCCAGTTCCGCCTGCTGGATGACGAAGGCGCCATCGGCCTCGGCCATGGTGATCGCATTGGCCGCCTGATCGCCGTCGAGCGAACCGGGCAGCGGCACCAGCAGGCTCGGCCGCCCGATCACCGCCAGTTCCGTGACGCTGGAGGCACCCGCCCGCGCGACGACGAAATGCGCCTTCGATATCTCCTCGGGCATGTTGCGGAAGAAGGGCGCGATCTCGGCCGAAATCCCCAATTCGCGATATTGGGCCTTCAGCGCCGCCTCATCCTCCGGCCGCGCCTGTTGCAGGATCGACAGCCGGCGCCGCTCCTCCGTTTCAAGCAGCGCGAGGGCCGGCGGCAGGGCTTCGGAAAAATAGCGCGCGCCCTGGCTGCCGCCAAAGATGACGAGCCGCAGCATCTCGTTGGGACGGCGCCCGGGATAGGCCGCGCGCATGGCGGCTTCGACCATCGGCCGCACCGGATTGCCGGTCTCGATCACCGGCACGTTGGGCGTCTTACCGACCTGGGGAAAGCCCACGGCGATGCATTTGACCCTGCGGCCGAGAAACCGGTTCGCCCGGCCCAGAATGGCGTTCTGCTCATGCAGGATGGACGGGATCCCGGCCTTGCGCGCCGAGCCCATCGGCGGAACCGTCGGATAGCCGCCAAAGCCCACCGCCGCGACCGGCTTTTCCGCCCGCACCACGCGGTCGGAGTGCCGCGCGCCGCGGATCATCGTCCAGATCGCCCCGAGGATCGCGACCGGGTTCTTCGAGGTCAGCGTCGCCGACGGCACCACCTCGATCCGGTCGGCGGGAAAATCCCCGGCGAATTTTTCCGCCCGCTTGTCGGTGACGAGCAGGATCGAAAAGCCGCGCCGCTTGAGTTCATGCGCCAGCGCCTCGGCGGGAAAGAGATGCCCGCCGGTCCCGCCCGCCGCCAGCAGCACCGTCCCCTTCAAGCCACCGCTCCCGTCATGCTCACCCCTGTCATGCCGGCGAATAGGGCCTGAGATCGAGGCCCATGGAAGCGCTGCGCAGGCTGTCCGGCCGCCGCCGGGTCAGGGCCAGCACGAAGCCCATGGTGATCGAGGTCGCGATCAGCGACGAGCCGCCATAGGAGATGAAAGGCAGCGTCATGCCCTTGGCCGGGATCAGTTCGAGCGTCACCATCATGTTGATCATCGACTGCACGGCAAACAGCATGGCAAGCCCGCTGGCCGCCAGCCGCACATAGGTATCGCGCTCCTTGAGGGCCGTATTGAGGATGCGCACGACGATGAAGGCGAAGATCGCCACCAGGCCGATGGTGACGATGATGCCGAATTCCTCCGCCGCGACGGCGAAGGTGAAATCCGTATGGCTGTCCGGCAGGTAGCGCTTCACCGTGCCTTCGCCGACCCCCTGCCCCAGCCAGCCGCCGGTCAGGATCGCCTCGCGAGCCGTCTCGACCTGGAAATTGTCGCCGCTGCCGGTCCAGAACCGGTCGATGCGCCCGGCGACATGGGGAAAGAACAGATAGGCCGCCACCATGCCGCTTGCCGCCATGCCGCCCAGCGCGCCGATCCACAACCACGGCATGCCGGCAAGAAAGAACATGCCGCCCCATACCGTGCCGACCAGCAGGGTCTGGCCGAAATCGGGCTGCGCGATCAGCAGCGATGCGATCATGCCGAACAGGATGATGGCGAACAGGTTGCCGGGAATTTCCGGCCGCCGGGAATTCTCGGCGAACAGCCAGGCCGAGATGACGACGAAGGCCGGCTTGATGAATTCCGATGGCTGCAGCGAGAAGCCGGCTAGCGAGATCCAGCGCCGCGATCCCTTGACGTCGGCGCCCAGGAACAGCGTCGCCAGCAGGAGCGGCAGGACCAGGATGAACAGGATCAGCGCCACGCGCCGCACCTGTTTGGGGTTGAGAAACGAGGCGCCGATCAGCAGCGCCAGCGAGGGGATGAGATAGATGCCGTGGCGGATGGTGAAATGGCTCGGCGGCAGGCCGATCCGTTCGGCGACCGGCGGGCTCGCCGCGAAGGAAAGCAGGAAGCCGCACAGGATGAGCAGGAGAATGGAGCCCAGCAGGACATGGTCGATGGTCCGCCACCACTCCGCAAGAGGCGACCGGTCGGCACGGCTGATCATGACGTCAACTCCTCGTCGTTCCGTCTGATGGTATCCGCATCGCTACCAGGATCAGGACCGCTCCCCGCCCTGATAGTCTGTAAAACCCATAAGTGATTTGGCCGCATCACGGAAGGCCTCACCACGAACTTCGAAATTGGCGAACTGGTCGAAGCTGGCGCAGGCCGGCGACAGCAGCACCACCGGCGCCGCGATGTCGCTCGCCTGCGCATCGGCGGCCGCCCGCGCGACCGCATGAGCGATCGTGCCGGAAATCTCGTATTCGACATCGCCGCCGAGGGTAGCCGAAAACTGCGGCGCCGCCTCGCCGACGAGATAGGCCTTGGCGATGCGTCCGAACAGCGGCCGGAGCGGCTCGATCCCGCCTTCCTTGGCAAGCCCGCCCGCGATCCAGAAAATATGCTCATACGATGCCAGCGCCTTGCCGGCGGCATCGGCATTGGTGCCCTTCGAATCGTTGACGAACAGCGTCTTGCCCACATGGCCGACCGGCTCCATGCGATGGACCAGGCCCAGAAAGGAGCGCATGCCGGCGCGGATGTCCTCATCCGCCAGCCCGGCAGCCCGCGCCGCCGCCCAGGCGGCCGCCGCGTTCTGGCCGTTGTGCCGGCCGCGCAGGGTCGGCGCCTCGGCCAGATCGAACAGGATTTCGACGTGATCCTGACCGGCGGAAAAAAGCCGGCCATCCTGCCAGTAGATCCCCTCGTCGACCGGCCCCTCGGCCGAAATCCGGACGACCTTGCGGCCTTCTGCCTCCAGCGCGTCGGCGATCTGGCGGCAATGGGCATCATCGGTGCCGATCACCGCGACCCCGCTCCGCGCCACCAGCCGGCGCTTGATCCCGGCGTAATGGGCCATCGTGCCGTGCCGGTCGAGGTGATCGGGCGACAGGTTGAGCAGGATGCCGACGGAAGGATCGAGGCTCGGCGCCAGATCGATCTGGTAGGACGAGCACTCGACCACATAGACCTTGTCGCCGGCCGGCTCGTCGAGCGACAGCACCGCCGTGCCGATATTGCCGCCCAGTTGCACGTCGCGCCCCGCCGAGCGGAAGAGATGGGCGATCAGCGCCGTGGTGGTCGACTTGCCATTGGTCCCGGTGATCGCGATGAAGGCGCTGTCGGCCGCCTTGTGCCGCCGCTCGCGGGCAAAGATTTCGACGTCGCCGATCACCGGCACATTGGCGGCCTCCGCCAGCGTCACGGTCCAGTGCGGCCGGGGATGGGTCAGCGGCACGCCGGGCGCCAGCACCAGCGCCGCCGCATCTGCAAAGTCGAAGGCGTGCAGATCGCCGGTCGGCAGGTGCTCGCCCGCCGCCTTCTCCACACTGGCCGGATTGTCGTCGAAACAGGTGATGTCCGCCCCGCCGGCGCGAAGTGACCGGGCGGTGACAAGGCCCGACCCGCCCAGACCGAAGAGGGCGAGCCGTTTTCCCTTGAAGCTATCGGCGGCGATCATCGGGCAGGCCCGGTCAGCGCAGTTTCAGGGTCGAGAGCCCGATCAGTGCCAGGATCACCGCGATGATCCAGAACCGGATCACCACCTGGCTCTCCGTCCAGCCCTTTTTCTCGAAATGGTGATGGATCGGCGCCATTCGGAAGATGCGCTTGCCCGTCAGGCGGAACGAGGCGACCTGCATGATCACCGACAGCGCCTCCATGACGAACAGGCCGCCGATGATGCCGAGCACGATCTCGTGCTTGGTCGCAACCGCGATCGCCCCGATCATGCCGCCCAGCGCCAGCGAGCCGGTATCGCCCATGAAGATCGCCGCCGGCGGCGCGTTGAACCAGAGAAAGCCGAGCCCGGCGCCGATCACCGCGCCGCAGATGACGGCGATCTCGCCGGTGCCGAGCACGAAGTGAATCTGCAGGTAATTGGCGAAGATCGCGTTGCCCGACAGATAGGCGATCACCCCGAAGGAGGCCGCCGCGATCATCACCGGCACGATCGCCAGCCCGTCCAGCCCGTCGGTCAGGTTGACCGCATTGCCCGCGCCGACGATGACGAAGGCGCCGAAGGCGACGAAGAAGATGCCGAGATCGATCAGCACGTCCTTGAAGAAGGGAAAGGCGAGCGAGGATGAAAACGGCTCATCGCCGTTCTTCATGATGGCAAGGCAGGCGATGACGGCGATCAGGAATTCGAGCAGCAGCCGCACCCGGCCGGAAAACCCCTTATGGCTCGCCTTGGTGACCTTCAGATAGTCGTCGTAGAAGCCGACGATGCCGAAGCCGACCATGACCACCAGCACGACCAGCACATAGACGCTGGAAAGGTTGGCCCAGACCAGCGACGAAACCAGAATGCCGAGAATGATCATCAGCCCGCCCATGGTCGGCGTGCCGGCCTTGGAGAAATGGCTCTCCGGCCCGTCGGCGCGGATCGGCTGGCCCTTGCCCTGGCGCAGCCGGAGCGAAGTGATGATCGCCGGCCCGAACAGGAAGACGAACAGCGCCGAGGTCACCATGGCGCCGGCGGTGCGGAAGGTGATGTAACGGAACAGGTTGAAGCCCGAAAAGGAGGCCGCATACTCCTGATAGAGGTAATAGAGCATGGTCGGATTCCCCTTTGATCCCCCGGTCCCGCACCGGTTGGTCTGTCGTTCAGTCCGGCTTGACCGAATAATTCCTTGTCATGGCTTCGACAAGATCACCAAATCTGAGCCCGTTCGAGGCCTTTAGCATGATTACATCGCCGGCGCGCAAACTTTCGCCAAGCGGTTTTTCCGCCGCCTGCCAGGTCTTGAAATGGCCGCCAAAGACCTTGCGATCGAGCGCCGCGCCCAGAACCGCGATCTCGGTTCCGATCGTATAGACCCTGTCGATGCCCGCTTCGCCGATCGGCTCGGCAAGTTCGCGGTGCAGTTTCACGCTCGCCGTTCCCAGTTCCAGCATGTCGCCGAGGACGGCGATGCGCTTGCCGCGCGATCCGGTCCTTGCCTGGCCGAGCGTCAGCAGGGCCGCCCGCATCGAGGCCGGATTGGCGTTGTAGCTCTCGTCGATCAGCGTGAACTTCGCCCTGCCGTTCTGCAGGCCGTGCCGCTGCCCCCTGCCCTTGACCGCGCCGATCGTCGCGGCGGCGGCAACCGATTTCTCGACATTGGCGCCGGTCAGATGGGCAACGCCGAGGACGGCCATCAGATTGTCCAGCAGGTGGTCGCCCGGCAGATGGAATTGGCCGCTGACCGCATCCCCGCGCAGGACCGCGCTAAAGCCGGCGCCATTCTCGCCTTCTCCCGACGCCTTCAGCCGGAAGTCGCTGCCGCGCTTCCTGCCGAAGGTGACGAGGTGTTCGATCCCCGCTTCGCCCGCCAGCCTGGCGAGCAGCCGGAAGCGCTTGTCGTCGTGATTGATCAGGCCGTAGCCGCCGGCGACCACGCCCTCGAAGATTTCCGCCTTGGCGCGAGCGATGCCGTCGACGCCGTCGAACGCGCCGAGATGGACCGGCGCCACATTGGTGATCACCGCCACATGGGGCCGCACCAGCTTCGTCAGCGGCCGGATTTCACCGGGATGGTTCATGCCGATCTCGAACACGCCGAAGCGCGCTTCGAGCGGCAGGCGGGCGAGCGTCAGCGGCACGCCCCAATGGTTGTTGAACGAGGCGACGGAGGCATGCACCGCGCCGCTGGCGGCAAGCACCGTGCGCAGCATTTCCTTGGTCGTCGTCTTGCCGACGCTGCCGGTCACCGCGACGATCCGCGCCTTGCTTCGGGCGCGGGCGGCAGAGGCCAGCAATTCCATCGCCTTGAGCACGTCGCGCACCACCAGCAGCGGAATGTTGAGCCCGCCGAGCGCCACAAGCTTTTCCTCCGCCACCACGGCGAGCGCCGCGCCCGCCTTCATCGCCGCCGAGACATAGTCGTGGCCATCGACCCGGTCGCCCCTGATGGCGAAATAGGCATCGCCCTCCTGCAGCGTCCGCGTGTCGATGGAAATGCCGCTGACGCCCTCCGGCAGATTGCCCACCGGGCGCGCCCGCATGGCCGCCACCATGGCATCGCTTTCCCACAGCCAGTTCATGCCATCCGGCCTCCGGCGCCGGCCAGCGCGGCGCGCAGAACCGCGTGGTCGGAGAAGGGATGGGTGATCCCGCCGATCGTCTGTCCGGTCTCGTGGCCCTTGCCGGCGATCACCAGGCAATCGCCGGTGCCGAGCATCGCGACCGCCTCGCCGATCGCCTCGGCCCGGTCGCCGATCTCGGTCGCGCCGGGTGCCGCCGCCATGATCGCCGCGCGGATCGCGGCCGGTTCCTCGCTGCGTGGATTGTCGTCGGTCACCACCACCCTGTCGGCGAGCCGGGAGGCGATTTCGCCCATGATCGGACGCTTGCCCGGATCGCGGTCGCCGCCGCATCCGAAGACGCAGACGAGTTTGCCGGTGGTGAACGGCCGCAGCGAGGTGAGCACGTTTTCAAGCGCTTCGGGCTTGTGGGCATAGTCCACATAGCAGGGCGCATGGCTTGCCGAATAGCCGACCAGTTCGAGCCGGCCCGAGGCACCCTTGAGCGTCTCGAGCGCCTTGAACGTGGCTGCGGGATCGCTTCCGGTCGCGATCGCAAGACCGGCGGAGACCAGCGCATTGGCGATCTGGAAATCGCCGGCCATGGGAAATTCGATGCGGTAATGGCTGCTGCCATGGCTGACCTCGGCAATCTGGCCGAAGCGTTCATGCTCGACCCGCTTGAGCGAGATGTAGTCGCCCTTGCGGCCGACCGTCAGCAGATCGCCGCCCGCCCCGCGCACCACCTCGGCGGTCCTTTCGCTCCACGGATCGTCGGCGAAGATCACCGCCGGCGCGCCCTTCGGCAGGAGGTCGCGGAACAGCCGCATCTTGGAGGAAAAATAGTGCTCGACCGTCGGATGATAGTCCATGTGATCGCGGCCGAGATTGGTGAACCCGGCCGCCGCGAGCCGCACCCCGTCGAGCCGGTACTGGTCGAGCCCGTGGGAGGAGGCTTCCATCGCCCCGTGGGTGACGCCCGCTTCGGCGAGTTCCTGCAGCAGCCGATGCAGATGGATCGGATCGGGCGTGGTCAGGCTGCCATAGGTGTCGCGGCCCGGCGCCACGACCCCGGTCGTGCCGATGCTGGCGGCGGCACGGCCGGCCTTTTCCCAGATCTGGCGGGTAAACGAGGCAATCGACGTCTTGCCGGCCGTACCCGTCACGGCCACCATGATTTCCGGCTGCTTCGGATAGAAGGCGGCGGCAAGACGGCTCAGCGCCAGGCGCGGATCGTCGAGCCGGGCGGCGGGCACGCTGACGCCATCGAGACCGGCGGCCGAATGGGTGAGAATGGCCGCGGCGCCGGCCTTGACCGCATCGGGGATGAACCGCGCCCCGTCGGCGGCCGTGCCCTTGAGCGCAACGAACAGGAAGCCCGGCCCGACGGTACGCGAATCCGCCGTGATCCCGGCAATCTCGATGTCCTGATCCGCCCTGCCATGGCCCGTCGCCGTATGGGACGCAAACGCCTCGGCAAGACCCGCAACCTCCGCCTTACCGAGCAGTGCATGCAATTTCATCGATCGGCTTCCAGTCGTTACCCGCGCCGGCAGGTCTTGCTTCAGGGTTGAAAAATCCGGCCGGACGGCCGCGCCAGAGCCTTTCGGGCCCGAATCCCCGCCGCGCTCAATATCGCACGGACATCAGGCGCAAATCTTCACCAAATTGTGGCTTTACCCCCAAAACCGGCGCCGCGCGGCGAATGACGTTGCTGACCATCACCGCGGCATTGCTGCCGGCCGTCGCGCCCTGGCCCGGCTCCTCGGGCTTCGGCTCGTCGATGATCGTAAGCACCACATATTGCGGATCGTCGATCGGGAATGCCGACAGGAAGGCGTTGAACCGCTTGTCGCTCGAATAGCGGCCCTTGACGACCTTCTCCGCCGTTCCCGTCTTGCCGCCGACCCAGTAGCCCGGCACATCGGCGCGCTTGCCCGAGCCCTTCTCCACATTGAGGCGGAAGAGATAGCGCATCATGTCGCTGGTTTCGGGTTTTACCACCGCCCGCGCAATCAGATTGGCATCGGCCCGGCTGCGGCGGAACAGAGTCGGCGGGATGAGCTTGCCGCCATTCATCAGCGCCGCGCCGGCAACCGCCGTCTGCAACGGTGTCGTCGTCACCCCGTGGCCATAGGAAATCGTCACCGAATTGAGCTTCTTCCACTCCGCCGGCTCGACCGGCGTCGCCGTTTCCGGCAGTTCGAATTCCATCTTGTCGAGCAGGCCGATCCTGTGAAGAAATTCCCGATGCCCCTCGATCCCCACCACGTCGGCCATTTTCGCCGTGCCGATATTGGAGGAATAGATGAAGATTTCCGGTACGCTTAAGACCCGCCGCTTGCCGTGAAAATCATTGATCGTGAAGCCGGCGATCCGCAGCGGCTTCGAGGCGTCGAACCGGCTGTGCATGGTGACGAGCCCGCTGTCGAGCGCCATCGCGGTGGTAAAGGTCTTGAAGGTCGAGCCCATTTCGTAGAGCCCCGCCGACATCCGGTTGAGCCGGTCGGGCTGCAGGGCCTGGACGGGATCGTTGGAATCGTAATCCGGCACCGAGGCCATGGCGAGCACCTCGCCGGTATGCACGTCGAGCACCACCCCGCCGGCGGCGATCGCATGATAGCGGTCCATGGCGCGTTCGAGTTCGTCATGCACGATCGACTGCACGCGGATATCGATCGACATTTCCACCGGCTCCGCCGGCACGGCGTCGCCAAAGCCCGCCGAGCGCAGATCGCGCAGGATACGGTCGTCGATCATCTTCTCGAAACCGGCAATGCCGACATTGTCGATGTTGACATGGCCGACCAGATGCGAGGCGGTGGAGCCGTTGGGATAGAAGCGCCGCGTCTCGCGCCTGAAGCCGATGCCGGGAATGCCGAGCTTGAGGATCTGGCTCTGCTGGCTCGGCGTCAGTTCGCGCCGCAGCCAGACGAAGGCGGCGCGGGAGGAAAGCCGACGATGGGCCGAACCGAGATCGAGATCGGGCAGCACCGTGGCCAATTGCTCGACCGCCTCGTCCACATCGACGATGCGGCGCGGTTCGCCATAGAGCGATGCCGTGTTGATGTCGGTCGCGAGCACCCTGCCATTGCGGTCGACGAGATCCGGCCGGCGCGCCGAAATCGTCGGATCGGCAAGCGCCAGCCGCACCGCGTCGGAGGATTCGAGAAACCCCATATAGACCAGCCGGCCGGCGATGACGCAGTAAAGCGCGGCGATCGTCATCATCACCATGGTCAGGCGCGAGCGCGAGCGGGTGGCCGCGCGCTTGCGCGATCCGTCGAGATGCAGCATCCCGGCATGACCGCCGCCGGCGGCCGCCGAAAGGGTGAAGCCATCGCCGGCACGGAAGGCGCGGTCGCGGATCGATTGCGGCAGGAGGCGCGATCTTGCGGTCATTGGCGCACTCCCGGCGATGGCATCGGCACGGGAACCGAGCCGGTCGTCTCGCGATCGACCGCCCTGCCTTCGATAAGATCGGTAATGCTGGTATCCGGCAACGATTGCGGCATGGCCGGTCGCGGCGGGATATCTGCGACCGTACCGATCGCCTCTGGCGCGAGCGGCGCGATGTCGAGCTGGTCGCGGTAGCGCTCCACCAGCCGCTCGATGCGGCGCGGATCGGTTAAAAGGCTCCAATCGGCCTTGAGAACGTCGATGGCGTCCTTCTCGGCGGCGATCCTGCGTTCCAGCTTGCTGACGCGCTCGATGGCCGTCTCCGAATCCTGCTTCACCTTGTAGGTGAAGGCGGCGCCGCCGATCAGCAATCCGATTACAACGAGGTCGATGGTTCTAAGCACGGGACGTCACCTGATCGGTGGAAAGGTTGGGGAGCTTGAAGAGCGCGGGATCGGCGGCGCGTGGCGGCGCCTCAGTGCGGATGCCCGACCGCAGTTTCGCCGAGCGGGCGCGCGGATTGGCGGCAAGTTCGGCCTCGCCCGCGGTGACCGATCCGCGCTGCTCCCGGGCGAAAGTCGGCACGGCCTGCCCGCCCTGCGGCAGATGGCGGGAGGTGGAAGCCTGGCCGGCGCGATCCTGGAAGAAGCGTTTGACGATCCGGTCTTCGAGCGAATGGAACGAAACGACGGCGAGCCGCCCGCCGGGCTTGAGAACGCGCTCGGCTGAAAACAGCGCATCGGCAAGCTGGTGGAGTTCGCCATTGACGAAGATCCTGAGCCCCTGAAAGGCCCGTGTCGCCGGGTGGATCCGGTCGCCGCTCCTGCGCCCGATCGCGCCCTCGATGATGTTGGCAAGCTGCAGCGTCGTCGAAATCACCCGCGTCTTGCGCGCCTCGGCCACTGCGCGGGCAAGGCGCGAGGCATGCCGCTCCTCGCCGAGAATGCCGAAAATGCGGGTGAGCGTGGCGTGGTCGGCGCCGTTGACCACATCGGCGGCGGAAAGACCCGATTGCGCCATCCGCATGTCGAGCGGCCCGTCCTGGCGGAAGGAGAAACCGCGCCCCGCCTCGTCGAGCTGCATCGAGGAAACGCCGACATCGAGCACCACGCCATCGACCGAAGGAAAGCCGGCCTCGCGGGCAATCGCGTCCAGTTCCGAAAACGTGCCCTGATGCAGGTGCAGCCTTCCCGCATGGCGTGCTTGCAATTCCCTGCCGATCGCGATCGCCTGCGGGTCGCGATCGATGGCGATGACCTCCGCCCCCGCTTCCAGCAAGGCGCTCGAATAGCCGCCGGCGCCGAACGTGCCGTCGATGATGAGATCCCCCGCTGCCGGACGCAGCGCCGCGACGACCTCGTGGAGCAGAACCGGAACGTGCCGGACGGGTCCGCCAGCGTCCCCAGGCGCGCCGCTCGCGCCATCGCCGCCATCCGTCATCGTTCCTGCTCCTCGCCGGGGCCTGTCCAGCCTGCGGGGGAAACCGTTTGCCGGGCCGAATTGCCGAGCATGCGGCGCAGATCGCGCACCTTCGCCCGCGCCATTTCGCGATAGGCGCGAAAGGCTTCCGGTTCCCAGAGTTGAAAGAAATTGCCGCGGCCGACAAAGGCCACCTCGTCGCTGATCCCGGCATGGGCCCGAAGATGATCGGTCAGCGCGATCCGCCCCTCGGGATCGATCTTCAGTTCCGCCGCATCGCCCTCGAGATAGAACGACCAGACCTCGAATTCCTCGCTGAGCGGGTCCATCAGGTCGAGCCGCCGCCTGAGCCCATCCATGAATTGCGGCCCGCCCGCCTCGACCACCGGATAATCGACGCTCAATATGGTGTGGAGAACGGGCTGACTGCCGAGAACGAGCCGGAACGGCGCGGGAATCGATACCCGCCCCTTCTTGTCGACGCGATTGATCGTGTTCGAGACGAACCGATCCATCCTCTACCCCTTGCGCTCTCTGGCGCGCCGCTCTGTGGTTACCTGAAACCGGACCGCCCGGCGCGCTGCGCCACCCTGTTTGGCCCGGATACTGCCAGTAGCGGGATATGCGCGCGCATGCCCTCATGCTCGCCAACCCCTGGTTGCGTTTGCAGCAAGGCGATTTCGAAGCGACGCCCCCTGCAAGCCCGCCATCTCACCGGCGGATACGCCGGATGGCACCATTGTCCGGTCCAACGACAACCGTTGCGATGGGCCGAAATCCCTCCAATGCGCCCGGATTGCAGGTGAAACCGGCATTGCGCCGGCCGCTGCAGCCCTGCAAAAAGGGCTATCATGGGAAAATTTGGGGGTCAATGGATTTTCTTGGCCAGTTAGGGAATTCTGAACCCTTTCTTAGGGAGTTGGTAACAATTGAATCGATCCGGTTAAGAAAGCGTTAGCGATGCGCGCCCGGGTGTGACCGAATGCACATCGCACCGGCGCAGGCGCGTTAAGGTCGGGAGAACAGAGAGGATTGCGGCAGGGGTAACGCGCCGCCTCGCCGGAGGAAAATCCGGCAGCGGAAAACCGGGAGGAAACAGCGCATGAAGATCGTGATTGCTGTTCTCGTCATCGCCATCGGCGTCTTTGCCGGCGCCGGCCTGACCATCGCAGACGACGGCAGCGGCGAAGCCGCTGCGCTGATCACGGTGCGGTAGGGACTTGCCGGCGAGCCATCACGCCCTTGGGGCCACCTTGCGCACGAAAGCCGCCCAAAGGTGGCATCGCAAGAACTTTGCCCTCAGGGAACCAGCGGCTGACGCATCATTTCCAGATGCAGGCTGTCGCCGGTCCAGGGATGGGCCTCGCAGACATCCTCGTTGAGCTCGACGCCGAGCCCCGGCTCCTTCGACGGGATCACATGCCCGTCCTGCCACTCGATCTTCTTGTGCAGCAATTGCCCGTGAAACCCGTCCCAGGTCTTGATCGATTCCAGGATCAGGAAATTGGGACAGGCGGCCGCGATCTGGGCGTTCGCCGCGCCGACGATCGGGCCGCAATAGCAGTGCGGCGCGATCTGGATGTGGTAGGGCTCGGCCATGGCGGCGATCCTGCGCGTTTCGAGAATGCCGCCCGAGCGCCCTGAATCCGGCTGCAGGATGCTGGCCGCCCTGTTTTCGATCACACGGGCAAATTCCGACCGCGTCGTCAGCCGCTCGCCGGTCGCCACCGGAATGGAGGTATAGCGCGCCACCTCCGCCATCACCTCGGGCGAATCCGGCGGCACCGGCTCCTCGAACCACAGGGGATCATAGGGTTCGATCGCCCGCGCCAGCCGCTTGGCGCCGCTCACCGTAAACTGGCCATGGGTGCCGAACAGGATGTCGGCCCGCGTGCCGACCGCCTCGCGCACCGCCTTGCACATGGCGGCAGACAATTCGATGTCGACAAGCCGCGGCTGGTGGCCGTCATAGATGGTGTAGGGACCGGCCGGATCGAACTTGATGGCGTCGAAGCCCTGCTCGACACAGGCAAGAGCCGCCTCCGCCGCCATGTCGGGATCGTTGTAGACGTTCCTAGCATCCTTGCCGTCGGCTTCGTCGGGATAGACACTGCCGGTCTGCGGATAGAGATAGGTATAGCTGCGCAGCGTTTCGTGCACCTGGCCGCCGATCAGCTTGTGGATCGGCTGGCCCGCCGCCTTGCCGATAATGTCCCAGCAGGCGATCTCGAGCGCCGAATAGCAGCCCATCATGGAAACATCCGGCCGCTGCGAGAAGCCGGCCGAGTAGCAGTTGCGGAAGAACACGTCGATGTCGTGCGGATCGCGGCCGAGAAAATAGCGCGCCGCCACGTCCTCGATCATCTTCGCCGTCAGATGCGGATCGAAGGTCGCCGCATAGCATTCGCCATAGCCATGGATGCCGTCATTGGTGACGAGCTTGACGAAGATGAAATACCGCCCGCCGGTCTGCGGCGGCGGATTGCCCACGACCCAGGTCTTGACTTCTTGAAGATGCATGAACCCCCCTCAGTCGAAAATGATCACATTGCGGTTGACCGTGCCGGATCTGACCTCGGCGATCGCCTCGTTGATCTGGTCCAGCCGATAGGTGTTCGAAACCAGTTCGTCGAGCTTCAGCTCGCCCCTGCGATAGGCTTTCACCAGTTTCGGAATGTCGCGGGAAATCACCGCCTCGCCCATTTTCGAGCCGATGATCTTCTGGTTCCAGGCCGCCATCGTGCCGGGATCGTATTTGGCATAGACGCCGGTTGCCGGCATGCCGACGACGACCACGCTGCCATTCTTGGTGATGTAGTTGAAGGCACCCTCGAAGGCCGCCGGCGCACCCACCGTGACGAAGACATGGTCGACGCCGCGTCCGCCGGTCAGCTTCATGATCTTCGCGGCAACATCGTCCGTCGCCGGATTGAGCCCGTGGGTGGCGCCGAATTTCCTTGCATCCTTCAGTTTGGAAGGCGCGATGTCGATGGCGATGATCCTCGCCGCACCGCTGGCAGCGGCACCCTGCACCGAATTGAGGCCGACGCCGCCACAGCCGATCACCGCGACATTCTGCCCGGACCTGACCTTTGCCGTGTTGACCACCGCGCCATAGCCGGTGATGACGCCGCAGGCGAGCAGCGAAGCGCTGGCGAAGGGGATCGATTTGGGAATTTTCACCGCCTGGCTGTGATGCACCACGATGCGCTCGGCAAAGGCGCCGGTGCGCATCGCCTGCACGAGCGGCCCCTCGCCATCGCTGATCGGCCCCTTGCGATCGAGCGGGAAGACTTCCTCGCACATCACCTGGCTGCCCTGATGGCAGTAATGGCAGTCGCCGCAATAGCGGATGAGCGTCACCACCACATGGTCGCCGGGATTGACACCACCAACGCCCTTGCCGACACACCGCACGACACCCGCCGCCTCATGGCCGTAGACGGCCGGCAGATCGCCGCCCCAGGCGCCGTCGGCATAGGAGATGTCGGAATGGCAGATCGCGCAGGCCTTGATCGCGACCTCGATCTCGCCGCTCCGGGGCGCCGCCAGCTTCACCTCCTCGATCCGAAGCGGTTTGCTGAATTCCCGGCACACGGCAGCTTTCATGACGGCACTCCTCCCCAATGGCGGATGATCAAACTGCCCGTACGCTAGGGGATGCGACCTTGTACGCCATCCTGAAAAGCGGCATATCGCGGCGCGGGCAGAATACGCCGGCATATCTTCTGGAGAGACAGCAGCATGAACGAGTTCGACCCGGCAAGCAAGAAACACGGGGTTTCGCATCTGGCGGCGGCCGCGAACTACTCCCTTGGCGGCCTGAAGGTCGCATTTAAGGAAACCGCCTTTCGCCACGAGCTCGCCGCGGCGGCCGCCATTCTGCTCGTCTATCTTGCCATCGGCGCCGGCCCGCTCGCCTATGTCGGCAGCCTCTGCCTGTTTCTGGTCACCCTTTCCGTCGAAGCGCTCAACACGGCGATCGAACTGGTGGTCGACCGAACCTCGCCCGAAATCTCGAAATTCGGCAAGGACGCCAAGGATCTCGGCTCCTTTGCCGTCTTCTGCCTGCTGGTCGCCAACGGGATTTTCACCTGCTGGGTGCTGTGGACCACGCTTGCCGCCTGACGCGGCGGCGCGGTACCGGGAAAAATTGCCAGCCGGCCTATAAGCCGGGTTCTGTGCCGCCTGCCGCAAGCGGAAGGCGCGGCGATCATTCATCTGGGATGCCCGTCGCCGGACACCTCCTGCAACCTACCCGGACAACTGGCCTGAAAACCGGCTGGCGGCTCGCGCCGCCGCGCTGTCCCTATTCGGTCTTGCTCCCGATGGGGTTTACCGTGCCACTGTCATTGCTGGCAGCGCGGTGGGCTCTTACCCCACCCTTTCACCCTTACCCCGCCGCACGCGGCGCCAGGGGCGGTTTGCTTTCTGTTGCACTTTCCCTTGGGTTGGCGGGCAGGCCCGTTTCCCCAGCCGGAAGTTATCCGGCATCGTGTTTCCATGGAGCCCGGACTTTCCTCCGATACGGCCTTTCGTTTCCGCATCGGCAATCGCCCGGCCGGCTGGCGTCCCGCAATAGCCACAGCCGGCAGCGCCGGTCAATCGCACAGCTTGCGCTTCCCCCGGGCCGCGATGTACAAGCGCCTGAATTTTGACGCCTTTGCGCGCATGGTTAAGAGAGCGTTAATCCACTGCGGCGATAGTCGCCTTCCCTTCATCTCCCTGACCATCGGATCGCCATGACCCGTCCAACCCGCCGCCTCTTTCTTTCCGCCGCCGGCGCTGCCGCGACAACGCTGTTCCTGCCCTTCTCGCTGCCCGGCACCGCCCGCGCCGCTACCACCAAGGACATCAGCTACGGCGCCAACCGGCTCGACATCTACACCCCCGCCAATGCCTCGGGCGCGCCGGTGCTTGCCTTCGTCCATGGCGGCGCCTGGAAGGCTGGCAGCAAGGGCAGCGTCGGCGCCAAGGCGCGCTACTATACCGGCAAGGGTTTTGTCTTCGTGTCGATCGGCTACACGCTCTATCCCGGCGCCAATGCCGAGCAGCAGGCGGTCCAGGTCGCCCAGGCCGTCAACTGGATCAAGTCCAACATCGCCACCTATGGCGGCGATGGCGGCCGCGTGGCGCTGATGGGCCATTCCGCCGGCTGTCACCTATCGGCGCTCGCCACGCTTTCGGGTGCCTGTACGCCGAAACTGTTGATCTGCAACGATACCGGCGCCTACGACGTCGCCTATCTGGCGGAAATCAACAATGGCAGCGTGCCGGCGCTCTATTCGGCGCTCGACCGCCGCAACCAATGGAAACGCTGGTCGCCGATCGCCTATGTCGGCAACCGCGCCCAGCCGCCGACCCTCGTCATGTGGTCGGGCGGGCGCAACCGCGATCGCATCTCGCTGCGTTTTGCCAATGCCATGGCGGCGGCCGGCAATTCGGTGACCCGCTTCGACGGATCAACTTACAACCATCTGTCGATAAACTCGGCCATCGGCCGCAACAATTCCGTCACCGCCGCCGTCGACCGCTTTTTGCAACAATTGTAATGTATGTGGTTGTAATATTTCGATATGACGCATAGGGGAGGCTCCTCAACCTAGAAGGGAGGAGCCGTTTTGTTCCCAGTCAATGTTTCATGCCATGCCAAAGTCCTGATCGCAGCATCGTTCATCGCCGCCTTCAGCCCCATATTGCCAGCCCAGGCAGCCGATGTTGTTGACGTCAGAGGCAGCCAGCCTACCGTCATTTACAGCATGGGCATCTATTACACCAACGATTGCTACGCGGGGCCATTGCCGCGCCTGCAGAAGGGTTATTCGCGGGCGCAACACGGAAAGCTGACTTCCAAGGTTGAAACCGGAACGATCAGCAAGGGTCATTGCAAGGGCAAGCCCGTCAAGAGAACCGCGGTAATCTACACAGCCGACAAGGGATTTCGTGGCCGGGATACGGTCCGTATCGGATACTCCATCCCCGGCCACGCGGGAGCGCCGAGCCAGGGCGGTGGATCGTCTGAAATCGTTATCGTCAATGTCAAGTAGTTCGCACCAAAAGCGGGCGGGCCGGGTATCCCCGGCCCGAAGGGCGGCCGTCAGATATACCGCTTGACCTTGCCGCAATAGCGCGCGCTGACCGGGTTCATCCGCTTGGCGCCGTGGCCGGCATTGTATTTGAGGATCGTGCCGCAGGTCGTTCCGCCGGAAAGCCGGTGCGCCTCGCCAAGGTATTTCATGCCGTATTTGAGATTGGTCTCCGGATCGTAGAGCCCCTTGGCCGAGCCGCGATAGCCCATGGCGCGCGCGGTAGAAAGCTTGATCTGCATCAGCCCGATCTCGCCGGCGCGGCCCCGCGCATGGGGCCGGTAGGCGCTTTCGACGCGAACCACGGCATCGGCAAGCTTCACCGGCACGCCATTGGCCGCCGCATAATGCGCGATCAGGCCGCGATACCCGCCGGCCGAGGCGGCGGCCGAGGACACGACGGAACCTTCGAGTTTCGCCAGCACCTTGCGCGCTTCTTCGACCTGCTTTTCGATCAGGCCGCGCTGCATCGCCATCATCGCCTTCTGCTGCTCGCCCATCGGCGCGATCATCTTGTCAAACGCGGCAAGCCGTTTTTCAGCCGCCTCCAGCCGCGTTCTGGCCGAAGCGATCTTGCGCTTGAGCGCCGCACCGCTCTGCGATGGCCTGGCTGCGGCAGCGGCCGGCTGACTGGTCTTTGCCGCCGGCACACTGCCGAACAGGCCCACCATGGCAAAGACCTGCTTGTTGTTGCTCGGCCATTCCTTTTCTTCCGCCTGTGCGGGAAGTGCTGCGAGCGAAAACGCGCTCACGAGGGCTGCCGCCCTGGCGATCTGCGCCAGGCGGTTCTTGGAAATCGGAAACATGTATTACCCCTTGTTCCAGTCCTGGGGCGCGGTTCGGTCCCGGGCGCCCCCTCCAGAGGAGCCCGCATATCGCCGGGCTCCGGTGTCGGAGCGGCCATTTCCAGCCGGGCCGTGACCAGAATGTGGCGCCGCACTGACTTTGCGTTGCGCCGCGAAACAGTTCGTGACGCAGCGCGGCATGAGGAATTGGCATCGAAGCCGGCAGGAAACCCGTGGCAAATCAGGCGGTTGGCGTGTCGCCCGGCAAAGCGGCCAGCAGTCGATGCAAGGTCTCGATGCTGGAGGCATCGGCGATGCCGTCGACCTTTTGCGGCCGGAAATGGCGCTGAAAGGCGGTGACCACCTGACCGGTTTCCAGTCCGAACCGGCCGTCGAGCGGAACGCCATAGCCATAGAGGGAGAGCATTTCCTGCAGCGCCCTTACCGGTGGCCCTTCGTCTCCCGGCGCCATGAAGCGACCGCCGGAGACCGCCACGGGTTCGACCCAGTGGCCGATGCCCGCCTGGTGGAGTTCGCGCCAGGGAAACTTCTCGCCCGGATCGCGCTTGCGCCCCGGCGCGATGTCGGAATGGGCCAGCACATTGCGCGGCGCGATGGCATGCCGCGACAGGATGTCCAGGCTGAGCGCGGTCACCGCCTCGATCTGCGCCTGCGGAAAGTCGGGATGGCCGAATTCATGTCCGCCATTGACGATCTCGATGCCGATCGAGCGCGAATTGACATCCTCCCTGCCCTGCCAGCTTCCCGCGCCCGCATGCCAGGCACGCTTGTCCTCGGCCACCATCTGCACGATCCGGCCGTCCTCATGGACGATGTAGTGGCAGGAGACCTGGCTCTCTTCCATGCAGAGCCATTTCTGCGCCATCGGTCCGTCATCCATGCCGGTATAATGCATCAGCAGAATGTCGACCGCGCTGCGCCGCTCGTTATAGTTGACGGCGGGCGCCAATTCGCATGGGCAGTTGGGGTCCGCCTGCTCGATTATAGCCCGCGCTCCTTGCGAATGTGCTGCCAGGCGATGTTGATCGCCGACAGCCGGTCATTGGCGATCCGCAGAAACTCTTCCGGCACGCCGCGCGCCACCATCCGGTCGGGATGGGTCTCGCGCACCAGTTTGCGATGGTGCGCCTTGAGCGCCTCGTCATCCCAGGCAGGATCGGCGCCCAGCACCACATAGGGGTGGCCCTCTTCCGGCGCCACATGGCGCAGCTTGATTGCCTCGAACTCCCGGTTGCCGATCTCAAAAATGCCCCGCACGGTCTCGACGAACCGCATCTCCTCCTCATGGATCACCGAATCCGCCTTGGCGATGTGAAGCAGGCCGTCCAGCACGTCGCGCAGGATGTCGTCATCGTCGGGAAACAGCCGGCGCACCTTCTCGGCATAGGCTTCGAACCCCGCCACGTCCTGCTTGGCCAGGTTGAAAACCCGGGCGACATGCTTGGCTTCGCCGCTCGGGATCTCGAATATCTCGCGAAAGGCCGCCACCTCGTCATTGGTGACGACCCCGTCCGCCTTGGCCATCTTGGCCGACAAGGCGATGATGGCGATCGAGAAGGAAACCTTGCGCCGCGTCGCCGCATCGCCCTCGAACACCGTGCGCAGCGTCTCGATCGCCGTTGAAAGCGCCTGATTGGTAATGGTCGAAGCGAATTTGGAAAGATTGTACCAAACAGTCATGTCCAGTTCTTATTCGATCCCGTTCCGTCTTTGAAGACCGATCTTTCACACAAAACGCTTTTCAATCAGGCCGTTGCGACACAGCCGACCGAAAGCTCACAGGCTTGCCGCGCTGCGCGCCGCCTGATCGTACTGGCCGGAAACCGCCCGCAACAGCCGCGCCGCCTTCGACATCTCGGCCCGGTCGAGCCCGAGCGCCCGAACGCTCTCCACCAGCAGCGCCTCGCGGATGCGCTGATAGGCCTGGCATGCCTGTGCGCCCTGCCGGGTGATCTTCACGGTCTTTTCCTTGCCCCGCCTTCCCGTGGCGACCAGCCTCTGTTCGGCCAGTTTCTTGATCGCGTAATTGACGAGATGCGTATCCTCGATGTTGAGCACAAGGCAAAGGTCGGCCAGCGTCTTCTCCCGGTCGCGGTGGTTGACCGAGTGCAGCACCTGCACTTCCATCGCCGTCAGTCCGCCGAGCCCGCTCGCCGCCATGCAGCGCACATACCAGCGCTGCATCGCATTGCCGGCGATGATCACGGCATATTCGAGTTCGGAAAGCTCCGGCACCGCCCCGCTGGCCAGATGCGCCGCCGAAACCACCGGGCCAACGGCTTCGCTCTTTTCGTCTTCTGCCGCCATCGCCACACTCCGGAATGCCCAACGAAATTTTCATTGACATTTTATCGATAAATTGTTGATGATGGCAAGTGCAATCTGTGAGGACATCCCTTTGGCTGGCAGTTTCCGATCCTCCGCATCGTTCGGCAAGCGCCAGGAGTTCGGAGCGATCGCCGAACTGCTGCGGCGCGGCTATGACGTCTACCTGACCCTGGTCGACGATCAGGGCATTGATTGCATCGTCCGGCAGGACGCCGACACCTATTTCGACGTTCAGATCAAGGCCCGCTCACGGGAGGTGAACCCGAGAAATGCCGGCTTCTTTCCCACCCTGCCGATTCCAGAGCTGCGCGACAATTACATCTTCATTCTTTACGCGGAAGCAGCCGAGCACCCGAACGGCGGCAGCCAGGGCGTGTACTGGGTCATTCCTTCAAAGGAAATTGCCGAGCACGGCGGCAGCCTCAAATCCGGTCCGGGCAAGGGCGCATTCAGACTGTGGCTGACGCTGCATTCTCAAAAGACCGGCTTGGTGACGGTCAGGCCGAAATACAGAAAGTTCATAGACGCGTTCGAGGAAGCGTTCGGGACGCCCCCAGCAAAGAGAAAGTGACATCGAATGACAACCGGCAAATGGGATTTCTGGATCGATCGCGGCGGCACGTTCACCGACATTGTCGGGCGCGACCCGGATGGCGGGCTTCATGCCCACAAGCTGCTGTCGGAAAACCCCGAAGCCTATCGCGATGCCGCCGTCCAGGGCATTCGCGACCTGCTTGGCCTCCAGAAGGGCGAGCCGATCCCATCGGGCCGCATCGATGCGGTGAAGATGGGCACGACCGTCGCCACCAATGCCCTGCTCGAGCGCAAAGGCGACCGCACGGCCCTGCTGATCACCCGCGGATTTCGCGATGCGCTGAGGATCGGCTATCAGGCCCGGCCGGACATCTTCGCCAAGGAGATCGTCAAGCCCGAACAGCTCTATGAACGGGTCTTCGAGGTCGATGAGCGCATCCGCGCCGATGGCACGGTCGATCAGGCGCCCGATATGGCGGAAGTGCGCGGCGAACTGGAAGCGATCCGCGCCGCCGGCATCAGGGCGGTCGCCATCGTGCTGATGCATGCCTGGAAATATCCAGAACACGAACAGCAGGTCGCCCGGCTCGCCCGCGACATCGGCTTCGAGCAGGTCTCGGTAAGCCATGAGGTCTCGCAGCTCATCAAGCTGATCGGCCGCGGCGATACCACCGTGGTCGATGCCTATCTCTCCCCCATTCTGCGCCGCTATGTGGATCAGGTCGCCGAGGAACTGGGCATGGTTTCGCCGCCTTCCGCCTCCTCCGTGGCAGCGCCAGCCATCGCGGCAGGCGATGGTGCCGGCGCGCGCGAAACCGACACCCGCGAGGGTACCACCACCCCTCCGTGGCAGGACAAGGATTTGGAACAAATCCGCCCGTCCGTGAACGGGCGCGAGGGTGGAGGCCCGAGCGAAAGTCAAACCCGATTGATGTTCATGATGTCGTCGGGCGGACTGACGGCCGCCGAACTCTTCCAGGGCAAGGATGCTATCCTGTCAGGCCCCGCCGGCGGCGTCGTCGGCGCGGTCGAAACCGCCCGCCTTGCCGGTTTCGAGAAGATGATCGGCTTCGACATGGGCGGCACCTCGACCGATGTCTCCCATTATGACGGCGAATTGGAGCGCACCTTCGAGACCGAGGTCGCCGGCGTTCGCATGCGCGCGCCGATGATGCGCATTCACACGGTTGCCGCCGGCGGCGGCTCGATCCTCACCCACAAGGACGGACGCTTCCAGGCCGGCCCCGATTCGGCCGGCGCCAATCCGGGCCCGGCCTGCTACCGCCGCGGCGGCCCGCTCGCCGTCACCGATGCCAATGTGATGGTCGGCAAACTGCGGCCGGAATTCTTTCCGGCGATCTTCGGTCCCGGGCAGAATGAGCGCCTCGACGCCGATGTCGTGCGCGCGCGGTTTTCGGCGCTAGCCGGTGAAGTCGGCGCTTCGCCGGAGGAGGTCGCCGACGGCTTTCTCAAGATCGCGGTCGAGAACATGGCCAATGCGATCAAGAAGATTTCCGTCCAGCGCGGCTACGATGTCACCGAATACGCGCTCAACTGCTTCGGCGGCGCGGGTGGCCAGCATGCCTGTGCGGTCGCCGATGCGCTGGGCATGAAGACGGTCCTCATTCATCCCTTCTCCGGCATCCTGTCGGCCTATGGCATGGGGCTGGCACAGGTACGCGCCAACCGCACCCGGGCGCTGGTCAAACCGCTCGACGCGGCACTTGAATCAGAACTTCAACGGCTTGAATCGGAACTTGAAGCCGAGGCCCGTGCCGAGCTTGAGGGCCAGTCGGTAAGCGATTCTTCCGTCAGCGTTTTTCCCCGCGCCCATATCCGCTACGACGGCACGGATCTGGCGATCCCGGTACCGTTGGCAGACGCCGCCTCGATGACCGCCGACTTCGAAATCCAGCATCGCAAGCAGTTCGGCTTCGTCTTCGAAAACAAGCAACTGATCGTCGAGGCGATGGAGGTCGAGGCCGTTGGCGGCGGCGCTGAGATCAGCGAAACGGAATACGAACTCACCGATGAGCGCGTGACCGCCGGCGAGCATCACAAGTTCTACTCCAACGGAAAATGGCACGACATCGCCATTTGCGATAGCGCCGATCTCAAGCCCGGCAACCGCCTGATGGGCCCCGCCCTGATCATCCAGCCCAACCAGACGGTCGTTGTCGAGGATGGCTGGCAGGCCCGCATCACAAGGCACAATCACATGGTGCTCGAGCGCATCGAGGAAATGCGGCGCGACCATGCGGTCGGCACTGATGCCGATCCGGTCATGCTCGAAGTGTTCAACAACCTCTTCATGTCGATCGCCGAGCAGATGGGCGTGACGCTGCAGAACACCGCCTATTCGGTCAACATCAAGGAGCGGCTCGATTTCTCCTGCGCGGTCTTCTCCGCCGACGGCTCCCTCGTCGCCAACGCCCCGCACATGCCGGTGCATCTGGGTTCCATAGATCGCTCCGTCGAGACCATCATCGCCCAGAACGAGGGCAATATCGAACCGGGCGACGTCTTCATCCTGAACGCGCCCTACAATGGCGGCACCCACCTGCCGGACATCACGGTCGTGACGCCCGTGTTCGCCGAGGGCACACCCTCCGTGGCAGAGCAAGCGAGCGCAGCGAGTGCCAGTTCGCGAACGGGCGAAGGCGCGGAGGCGCCTTCGAAAACCAACACAGCCGAGAGCAAAATCCTGTTCTATGTCGCCGCCCGCGGCCACCACGCCGATGTCGGCGGCATGGCGCCGGGCAGCGCCACGCCGCGCGCCACCCATATCGACGAGGAAGGCGTGCTGATCGACAATTTCAAGCTGGTCAGGCGCGGCATCATCGACGAGGCCGGCATGCGCCGGATCCTCACCGAGCATCCCTGGCCGGCGCGCAATCCGGACCAGAACATGGCCGATATCCGCGCCCATATCGCGGCCAATGAAAAGGGCGTCATCGAACTGGGAAAGATGGTCGCCCATTTCGGCCTCGACGTGGTGCAGGCCTATATGCAGCACGTTCAGGACAATGCCGAAGAGAGCGTGCGCCGGGTGATCGACGCCCTGTCGGACTGCCGATACACCTACCCGACCGACAACGATCAGCAGATCAGCGTCCAGATCACCGTGGACAAGGAGGCCCGCAGCGCAAAGGTCGATTTCACCGGCACCTCGCCGATCGCGAAGAACAATTTCAACGCGCCCGAACCGGTGACCCGCGCCGCCGTGCTCTATGTCTTCCGCCTGATGGTCGAGGGCGACATCCCGATGAATGCCGGCTGTCTCAAGCCGATCGAGATCGTCATTCCCGACGGCTGCATGCTGAAGCCGACCTATCCCGCCGCCGTCATCGCCGGCAATACGGAAACCAGCCAGCACGTCACCAACTGTCTGCTGATGGCGCTGGGCGCGCTCGCCAATGCGCCGGGCACGATGAACAACCTGACCTATGGCAATGCGCGCTACCAGAATTACGAAACCGTCTGCGGCGGCGCGCCGGCGGGCCGGATGAACAATGGCAAGGGCTTTGCCGGCGCCTCGGGCATCCATGTCCATATGACCAATACGCGCATGACCGACCCCGAAATCCTCGAACTGCGCTATCCGGTCGTGCTGGAGGAATTCTCGATCCGGCCCGGCTCCGGCGGCAGGGGCAGATATCCCGGCGGCGACGGCACCACCCGCATCATGCGCTTCCTCGAGGACATGGATTGCGCCATCCTGTCATCCTCGCGTTATCACGCCCCCAGAGGGCTTGGCGGCGGCGGCGATGGCGAATGCGGCTCAACCGCCATCCGCCGAGCCGACGGCACGATCGACACGCTCAGGCATTGCGACCAGACGGAGGTCAAGGCGGGCGACGCCGTCATCCTCAAGACGCCGGGCGCGGGAGGGTATGGAGCAGAAGAATAGACTGGAAACAGACGCTCAATACTGTTGCAAAAACAGAACACCTATCGGTACCGGCCCGAGGATCAGCAAATTTATCCACAACCTACCGAATTGAAAAACCTTGAATATTAGGTTACCCGCAGCCTTCTAATAAAAAAGTATGACATAAAAAAATTCTCTTTATAGTTGTAAGACTATTGAGGATTGCGGGGGCTTTTCCATGGCATACGGCAAGTATAGCAGCATGACTGCATGTCTGATCGCGGGGTCGTTGGTGGCGGGCTGCGCTTACCCGACCCGGGTAAACCCGGAAGATAAAACGATCCACATCGACTACGAGAAGATACAGAATTCCTTGATCTGCAGACTGATCGAGGCATGGAAGATCGAGCGCGAATACCACGAGCGGCGATTGAACGAAGGGGACGGAACCAACTGGCTGACCGAAATCACGATTACTCACACACGGACAGGAGCCGCCGGTCTGGGCTCCGGCATGAAGGCCACCAAAGTGCTAACCCAGCACAACTGGACGAGAACGATTCCGGCGACCCTCAC
Organism: Nitratireductor sp.; assembly: GCA_020441665.1. Classification (GTDB taxonomy): domain Bacteria; phylum Pseudomonadota; class Alphaproteobacteria; order Rhizobiales; family Rhizobiaceae; genus Salaquimonas. The sequence continues at coordinate 24,107 of JAGRLT010000045.1, read as the reverse complement.
GCCATCGGACTCGAATTCATATGAGGTAAAATCAAATATTAAAGTAAACATTCCACGAGGCCTTTTCGAGAACTACGCGAAAAGCAGGAACAATCTGGACTTGAAATTCAAAGAAGATTACAAAAATCTTTGCGTCAATGAAAATTATTTGGACATTCGGCATCTGGGGATTGTTTCTCAATTTGAGAATTTTATTAAAGGTTTTGAAAAGGAACACCATGGAAAGGATGCAAAGCCTCGGAGATACACCAATCTGAACTATTCTGGCACGGCAAAATTGTCGGCGTCCCTTGATCCAAGTTTCAAGTTCTCGCTGGTTCCCTACGAGTTCCTGCTGCCTCTGCAGGCAAAATACGAAGACAAGATAGACGTCGTCGTAAAGGTCACTCGCGAAGATCTCTATGAAAAACCGGAAAAAGAGAAAGTCTCCAAAAAGGCCGGGAGATCCGCGAGAGAAACCGCTGAAAGGTCTCAGGGCATCGTCCCCGATACCTACAAGCAGAGAAATCAGGATTTGCTGGAAGAAAGAGTTATGGAACTGATCGACGAGAACGCGAACTGAGCGAGCGCCGAAACCAGACACCAGAACCAGGATGTGCCGGAGGCTGGCCTGCTCCGGCCCCCTCACGCCCATGTGATCTGCCTCACACAACCGTTATTTGATCGTGAACACAGTGTTCAACGATGGTTTCCCTGCCCGGGAACAGCCCGGCAACCCGATGGTCTTTGGACGTCGCCAGATTGTTTGGGCGTCTGCGGACGCCCTCGGGAACCAACAGCAATCCACTCGAAGGAGGAACGATCACATGAAACACATCGGAAAATCCGGCACCGCTCTCGCCGCCGCAGCCTTTGCCCTCGCGGTGACCGGCGCCGGCATCGCCGCCCCGTCCGCCGCCAAGGCCGAAGAAGGCAAGGTCCAGTGCATGGGCGTCAATTCCTGCAAGGGCCACAGCGACTGCAAGACCGCCAATTCCTCCTGCAAGGGCCTCAACGAGTGCAAGGGGATGGGTTTCCTCGAACTCACCAAGGCCGAGTGCGACGCCCAGGGCGGCACGGTCGAAGGCTGACCTTTCGCGCCAATCCGGCCCCGCAGGCGATCCCGCCCGCGGGGCCTTTGCCATTTTGAAATGCCGGCATCTGTGGCACAAAGAGGGATCATGAGCAGCGCGGCAGAGCAAACCCCTTTGACGAAACCCGATTTCCTCGGCTTCGGCCTCGGCCTGCGCCCGCAGCACTACGGCGAAATTCTCGAAGGCGGCGACGATCTGCCGATCGACTGGTTCGAGATCCTGTCGGAAAACTACATGGTCCAGGGCGGCCGCCCGACCCACATGCTCGAGCGCATCCGCGAGCGCTATCCGGTCGTCATGCACGGGGTCTCGCTGTCGATCGCCTCGACCCAACCGCTCAACCGGGACTATCTGAGGGATCTGAAGGCGCTGGCGGACCGCATCGCGCCCAGATGGATATCCGATCATCTGTGCTGGACCGGCGTCCACGGCATCAACCTGCACGATCTGATTCCCGTTCCCTATACCGAGGAAGCGCTCGACCACATTGCGGCCCGAATCCTGCAAGTGCAGGACTATCTCGGCCGCCGCATCGCCATCGAGAACGTCTCCTCCTATATCGAGTTCGAGGAGTCCGAGATGGCGGAATGGGAGTTCGTCGCCGAGCTTTCGAGACGCGCCGATTGCTGGCTGCTGCTCGACGTCAACAACGTCTTCGTTTCCGGCAAGAACCATCAGTTCGACGATGCGGGCTTCGTCGAGGCCATTCCCGCCGACCGGGTGGTGCAGTTTCACCTCGCCGGCCACAGCGAGGGCGAGCACTGCCTGATCGACACCCACGACCAGCCGGTCTGCGACGCGGTCTTCGAACTCTACGGCAGGGCGCTGGAGCGCTTCGGCCCGGTCTCGACCATGATCGAGCGCGACGACAACATCCCGCCGCTGGCCGAATTGCTCGACGAGCTCAACCGCGCCCGCGCAATCGCCGGCGCCGTGCTGCCGCGGCTTTCCGCCAAAAGCGCCGCCTGACGGAGTGCGCGGATGACCAGCCTCGCCGACCTTCAGCAGCGCCTGCAGCAGGACATCCTGCACCGGGGCACGGCAAGCCTCGCCTCGATCCGCGCGCCCGAAGGCATCAACAAGGCGGGTCGCCTCGGCGTCTATCAGAACGCCTACAAGCTGCGCCTCGTTGAAATCCTCAGCGGCGAATATGACGGGCTGTGGGCCTATATGGGCGACAAGGCGTTCTGGCGGATGGCCGACCGCTATATCGACGCCTGCCCGTCCAGCCATCCCAATGCGCGCTACGTCTCGAACCGGCTGGCGGAATTTCTCGCAACCGACCCGCGCTACCGGGAGATGCCCGCACTGGCCGATCTCGCCCGGCTGGAATTCGCCATCGAATGGGCCTTTGACAGCCCCGACGCCGACCGCGCCACGATGGAGACCCTTGCCGCCCTGCCGCCCGAACGGATCGGCGACATGGTGCTGACCTTCGCGCCGCAGGTTCAACTGATCACCACCGCCACCAATACGATCGACCTGCTGCCGGCGCTGCGGGCGAAGCAGACACCGCCCGCCCTGGAGATCGCCGAGGCGCCGAGAAAGGTTCTCGTCTGGCGCCAGGAGTTCGTGTCGAAATACCGCGAACCGGCCGCCGAGGAAGCCATGCTGATCGAGCAGGCGCTTGCCGGCAAACCCTTCGCAACCCTGTGCGAAATGGCGGCCGTCATGGACGATGCCGATACGGCGGCAGGCCGCGTTGCCGGCTATCTCACCCACTGGATTAATTCGGAAATGATCTCGAAACTGGGGATCGCCGGTCAGGCCGAGTAGCCGCGCCCGTCATCGGCGCCCATGATCAGCACCCAGAAATGCGAATAGCGCGGATTGCGGCCCGATGTGTTGAAGCCATAGGCGAAACCGGCGATCGTGTAGCGGGCGGCGAACAGGTTCTTGCGATGGGGCGGAGAGGTGATCCAGCCCTCGATCGCCTCATCGGCGGAACGGTAGCCGACGCCGAGGTTTTCCGCCGCCGAATTGTCGAAGCCGACGGCGAAGATGCGGCTGCGGAAATCCGTGCCCGGCCCGATCTCATGGCCGTAAAGGCCGCGCGAGCCCATCAGATCGGCATAGTCCTGCGCCGCCTTCTGCAGGCGCGGATCGATGCGAAAGGGCGAGAGCAGCCGCTTGCGCCGCACCGCATTGAGCCGGTCGAAGCCATCGGCGACATCGAATTCGAGCCGCTCGTCGTCGACCTCGCTGCGCAGCCGCCTGCCCGCATGACTGGAGGAGCCGCGCGCGCAGCCCGTCAGCAGGGCAGCACCCGACAACAGCATCACCGGCCCCGCCGCGATCACCTGGCGGCGGCGCGGATCGAGCCCGATCTTGCGGATGAAACGGTTCGGCATGGCGGCAGGATGCCGCATCAGGGTTAATTTTCTCTCGATGAAAGGAAACATTTTGGAACGCAAGAAACGGGTGGTGGCGCGAGCCCGCCCGGTGATATGCCACCGGGACTGGACCGCACAGGAAACCGACAGCAGGGATCGTCAGATGGCAAACGGCAACACCACGGCGCAAACACCACCGCACGCACCGGCCCCCGCGCTGGACGCCGGAAGCTGGGCCATGCTGCTGTTGCTGGCGCTGATCTGGGGCGGTTCATTTCTGTTCGGGCGCGTCGCCGTGCTGGAACTGCCGCCGCTCGCGGTGGTTTTCTTCCGGGTTTCCCTTGCTGCCGTGGCGATCTGGGCATGGCTTCTGGCCCGCCGCGGCTGGCCCGCGATCACGCCGCGCTTCCTGCGCGACGTAGGCGGCATGGCGATCGTCAACAACATCCTGCCGTTTTCGCTCATTCTCTACGGCCAGCAGGAGATCGGCTCGGGCCTTGCCGCCATCGTCAATGCCATGACACCGATCTGGACCGTCATCATCGCCAATTTCCTCACTACGGACGAAAAATTGAGCAGCCGCAAACTGGTCGGCATTTTCGCCGGCTTTGCCGGTGTCGCCATACTCATGGGCGGCGATATCGTGAACGGGCTGAGCGGCTCGGTACTTGCCCAGTTGGCGGTGCTGTGCGCCACGCTCAGCTATGGTTTTGCCAGCGTCTACGGCAAGCGCTTCAGGAATGACGATCCGATCCTGGTGGCCAGCGGCCAGTTGTCGGCTTCCACCCTCATCATGGCGGTTATCATGGTGGCAACGGGCACGTTGAGCGATCTCGCAATGCCGTCGCCCGCCGCCATCGGCTCGGTGGTCGGCCTGGCGCTGCCCTGTACGGCCTTTGCCTATGTGCTGTTTTTCTCGATTCTCAAGCGGGCCGGCGCCACCAGCGTATCGCTGGTCACCTTCCTGGTGCCCGTCAGCGCCATCCTGCTCGGCATGCTCTTCCTCGGCGAAGTGCTGACCGGCTGGCACATGGCCGGCATGGCGCTGATCGCCCTGGGGCTCATCATTCTCGATGGCAGGTTAATTCGTATAATTCGGTGACAGTTTACTTATCTCCCCGGGGATCAGGCCGTCATTTCATATTGAGGCGGAGATAAGTAAACTGTCACCGAATTACGCGGCCATGCCGTTCGGCGCATTGCCGTTCTCACGGATACCGAGCAGGCGGCAGATGGCAAGCGTCAACTCGGCCCGGTTCATGGTGTAGAAGTGGAACTCGTCGACACCCCGCGCCGCGAGATCGGCGACCTGTTCCGCCGCCACCGCCGCCGAAACCAGCGAGCGGGTCTCGGGATCGTCGTCAAGCCCGTCGAACCGCTCGGCGAGCCAGGCGGGAATGGTCGCGCCGCACTTGCCGGAAAAGCTCGCAACCTTGCCGAAATGATGGATCGGCAGGATGCCCGGCACGATCGGGATGGTGATGCCCCTCGCCCGCGCACGCTCCACATAGCGCTCATAGTCGTCATTATCGAAAAAGAACTGGGTGACCGCCCTCGTGGCGCCATTGTCAGCCTTGCGCTTCAGCATGTCGATATCGGCATCGATCGTCGCACTTTCCGGATGCTTTTCCGGATAGGCGGATACGGTGATGTCGAAATCGCCGAGCCGGCCGAGGCCCGCCACCAGTTCGGCCGCATTGGCATAGCCGCCGGGCGGTGGCACATAGCGCCCTCCGACGCCGTCGCGCGGGTCGCCGCGCAGCGCAACAATACGGCTTATGTTCATTTCCTTCAGCGTCGCCACCACCGCATGCACGTCTTCCCTCGTGGCATCGACACAGGTCAGATGCGAGGCGACGGGAACGCCGGTTTCCGACAGGATGCGCCCGAGCGCACCCAGCGTGCGGTCGCGGGTCGAGCCGCCGGCACCATAGGTCACCGAAACGAATTCCGGCGCGAGACCCGCCAGCCGGTGCACCGTCTTCATCAGCGAGGCCTCGCCCGCATCGCTCGCGGCCGGAAAGAATTCGAACGAGACCTTGACCGGTTGTTTGTCGGATTTGGCAAGTTGCGACAGCGGCATGGGCGGGTTCCTGATCGGCTCTTCCGGTTGGCTTAGCACTGGCTTGCCGCGGGAGAGGCCGCGAGCCAGATGGTGACGATGAGCGATTTGCCGGCTTCGGGCCTCAATTTACGCGTCGCGGTGACTTCCATGCTCGCAGCCTCGAGCCAGCCTGAAACCTGTTCCGACGCAAATCCCAGCCGCAAATGGGCGTGCTTGTCGCGCAGATGATCGAGATCATGCGGCGCGAAATCGACGATCAGCATCCGTCCGCCGGGCTTCAGCGTCCGCGCCGCGATGCGGATCGCCCGCGCCGGATCCTCCAGATAGTGCAGCACCTGATGCAGCGTGACGAGGTCGTAGGCCTCCTCACGGATCGGCAGGCTGAGAAGGTCGCCCTGGCGCACCTGCACCCGCGAGAGGCCCCCTCCCTTCAGATCGGCCTTGTCGAGATTGGCCCGGGCAATGGCCAGCATTTCCCGGCTCTGGTCGACGCCGACGGCCCGGCCATACAGCGGGCTCAGGAGTTCGAGCATGCGGCCCGTGCCGGTGCCGAGATCGAGCAGGGCTTCGAACGGCTGCGAACCCAGCAGGTCGACAATGGCGGCTTCCACCGCCTTGTCGTCCGCATGCAGCGAACGAATCTCGTCCCAGTCGGCGGCATTGGCGGCGAAATAGTGCGCGGCTTCCGCCGCCCGGCGGGCGCGAACCGCCTCGAGCCGTTCGAGGTCGCGCAGCAATTGCGGATCGCTTTCGCTCACATGGGCCAGCAGCGCGCGCACCAGTTCGGCCTGGGCGCCCTCCTCGCTGGCCCGGAAATAGGCCCAGGCGCCCTCCTGATAGCGCTCCAGCAGGCCGGCCTCGCTCAGCAGTTTGAGATGGCGCGAAATGCGTGGTTGGGACTGGCCGAGAATGTCGATAAGATCGGAAACCGTCAGATCGCCATGGGAGAGCAGAGCGAGCAGCCGCAGGCGCGTCGTCTCGCCCGCCGCCTTCAGCAGGCTGACGGCGTGGTCCATCGACAGTTTCGACTTGCTGAGCATGGGTTTCCCGGTATCCGCGCCAAAGACAAAAATGATATAAAGATATCTTTATATATATTTCGAGACTTGGCAAGCGGCAATTGCGCGGGGAAAGACAGGCAGCAACCGGGCATCGGCTCAACATCGAAATGTTTTCAGAAATCAGGCGCAAACTCATGAAACAAAAGCGTGAATCCGCCTACCGGAAAGCGCTCCGCGAGTTGGTGCCGCTGGCGAGCCTCGCCGATTTCGAGGCCATTCTGGCGATCGCCCTGCGCGGCCATCTGCGCCATCTGCCGCCTTCGATTGCCGCCTGGCAGGCGGTCACCACCCTCGCCCGGCATGAATATACCGATTACGACCGACTGTTGGCGGAAGGCTATGACACCGATGCGGCGCGCCATTTCGTACTGGCGGAAATCAACGCGCAACTGGAAAGATGGGACTGTTCCCGACGCTTGAAAACAGCCGATCTCAGCCCGGATAGATCCACTGTTCCCAGAGCCGGGCGGTAACGGTTTCTCCGGCCGTGATCGCGCCTTCCCTCTCGACCCAGGCAACGAGACCGCGCTTCATATGTGCCGCATCCTTGAAGGCGAGCGCGCGATCGGACCTGGTATAGTCGCCGCTTGGGCCGGGTTCGGCGCCCGTCGCCTCGGCGATCCTGCTGCCCGCCAGCCGGCAGGGCGCATTGTAGCCATCGACGCGCAGCGTCACCCCGCCCTCGAAGAACAGCAGGGTGCGCGGCGGCAGATAGCTCATCCGCGCAATGCCCTCGAACACCAGATTGCCGCCGATCCAGCCCGGATCGACCTTGTCGATACCCATGCCCTCGGCGATCTCGCCAAGCTCCTCCTCCGACAGGATCGAAATCTGCCGTTCATTGCGCATCACCGTGCCGCGCGGATACCAGGGCTCGCGGCTGCCCGACTGGCGCGACATCCCGGCATGAAAGTCGCCTTCGATGCCTTCGAAAGTCAGTTTCAATCTCTCGACAGGGGCGGACACGAAGTCTGCGCCCGACGCCTGCAGCACCCGCGTCACCTTGCCGGTCAGTTTTCTCGGTGGATGTGTCTCGATCATCGCCGTCTCCCAGAGCCTTTCAGGCTCTATTGCCGGCAGTTGAAGGATTTATCGCCGGCGCACAAGTCAATATTTCTGACAGCATCTTTCGGTGCTAAGCTCTTCACGACCAGGAGGAAATTGATGGCCAAGAAGACCAAACCCGCCAAGCCGAAACCCATCGTCGCATTGAAAATGCCGAAGGCGGAGGTGCCGCTCACCGAGCGCCAGCAGAAATATCTCAATGTGGCGAAGGAGAAGCTCGGCTTCGTGCCCAACGTGCTCGCGGCCTATGCCTGGCATTCGGTGAAGTTTGCCGGCTTCACCGAGATGTACAACGATCTGATGCTGGGCGAATCGGGCCTTACCAAGCTCGAACGTGAAATGATCGCGGTGACCGTTTCTTCCGCCAATCACTGCTATTATTGCCTCACCGCCCATGGCGCGGCGGTGCGCCAGCTTTCCGGCGACCCCAGGCTGGGCGAGCAGCTCGTCATGAACTACCGCACGGCGGAACTGACCGGAAAGCAGCGCGCCATGCTCGACTTCGCATGGGAGATCACCAAGCATCCCGAAACGATCGACGAGGAACACCGCGCCGCCTTGCGCAAGGCCGGCTGGAAGGATCGCGACATCTGGGATATCGCCGCCGTCGCCGCCTTCTTCAACATGTCGAACCGCATGTCCGCGGCAACCGACAAGCAGCCCAACGACGAATATCATTCCATGGCGCGGTAAGGGGCGGCTGCCTGCAAGCACGCTACCCAATCGCATTCAGGATCGCCTGCCAGTCCCGCCGGCCACCAAGAACGCGCAGCACCGCGATCGTGCCGCTGTTTTCATCCGCCCTGTAAACAATGAGATGACTCTGGTTGACATGAACCCGCACCGGCGGATTGATTTCCCGATACTCCCGCGCCATGGCCGGCATCTTTCCCAGCATCTCGAACGCCTGATTCAGCCGGTCGACAGAGTCATCGGCCTGCTCGATCGACCAGGTTTCCGCCGTGTAGCGCCATATTTCCTCAAGATCATCAAGCGCTTTCGGCGTCAGCCGATAGTCTGCCCGATCACCTGGCGACATGCCGATCACGCATGCGCAGCTTGAAACCCTCCACGTCGAAGTGCTGCGGCGCACCGCTTTCCAGTCCTTCGGTAACCGCCGTCTGCAGCAGGTCGAGCGCCAGCCGCCGCTCCTGATCCTTGCGAATCAGATCGCGCATGTAGTCGCTTGCATTGCTGTGACGCCCAAGGCGCGCTTGTTCCTCAACCCAGTTCTTCATCGCATCGGGCAGGGAAATATTCATGGTTGCCATGGCCGGGTCCTTTTCGGGTTCGACCATAGATAGCATCGATGACAAGGTTTGGCAAAAAGCATGGCAATTTTTGCCAAAACCAATTCATGGGAGAGAGATGAAGACTTGCGGGTAGCCGCCGCCCAAAACGACGCGCGATCCCGTTCGCGATCCCGAGAGCAATCCGGATTCACATGGGCATCCCGCCCGGCGCCTCGCCCACCTCAACAGGAACGGAAAACGAGACCCGCCCCGCCGTGCCCGAAATCCGGCAGCTATGCCGCCTACGCCACCTGGCGCGCCAGCGCGCATTGCGACCACAGATCGTTGAGACCGTGGATCAGGTGATCGATATCCTCATCGGTGTGCAGCGGGCCGGGCGTGATCCGCAGCCGCTCGCTCTTCACCGGCACGGTCGGATAGTTGATCGGCTGGACATAGATGCCGTACTGGTCGAGCAGGATATCGGAAATCCATTTGCACTTCTTGGCGTCGCCCACCATCACCGGAATGATGTGGCTGTCATTCGGCATATAGGGAATGCCGCTGCGGTCGAGTCCGGCGCGCACCTTGGCGACATTGGCCTTCTGCCCGTCGCGCTCCGCGCTGCTCGCCCTGAGGTGGCGGATCGAGGCGAGTGCGCCGGCCGCCAGCGCCGGCGAGAGCGCCGTGGTGAAGATGAAGCCCGAGGCGTGGGAGCGGACGAAATCGCACAGATTGGCGGAGGCGGCGATATAGCCGCCCATCACGCCGAACGCCTTGCCAAGCGTTCCCTCGATGATGTCGAGCTGGTCCATCAGGCCGCGCGCCTCGGCAACCCCGCCGCCGCGCGGACCGTACATGCCCACCGCATGAACCTCGTCGAGATAGGTCAGCGCGCCATGCTTCTTGGCAACCGCGCAGATCTCGGCGATTGGCGCGATATCGCCATCCATCGAATAGACCGATTCGAAGGCGACTATGATCGGACGGCCCGGCTCGACCCTCGACAGCCTGGCATCGAGATCCTTCCAGTCATTGTGCTTGAAGATATGCTTTTCGGCGCGCGAATGGCGGATGCCCTCGATCATCGAGGCATGGTTCTTTTCATCCGAAAACACGATCGCATTGGGCAGCTTCGCCGCCAGCGTGCCAAGCGTCGCCCAGTTGGAAACATAGCCCGAGGTAAACAGCAGCGCCGCTTCCTTGCCGTGCAGATCGGCAAGTTCCTGTTCCAGCAGGACATGGGTGTGGTTGGTGCCGGAAATGTTGCGCGTGCCGCCGGCCCCCGTGCCATGGGCGTCGATCGCCGCCTTCATCGCCTCCATCACCAGTGGGCTCTGGCCCATGCCGAGATAGTCGTTCGAGCACCAGACGGTGACCTCGCGCACGGCCTCGCCCACATGGCGATAGGCCTTCGGAAAATGCCCGGCGCGGCGCTCCAGATCGGCAAAAACCCGGTAACGGCCATCGGATTTCAGTTCGTCAAGTCCCGCGGCGAAAAATGCTTCGAAATCCATTCGGCCAGTCCTGCACTCTTTCACGCTGTAATCCCGCAGGCATGCCGACAGGAAGACATTCATTCTTTTCGATATGGGCCAATCCAGTTTGCCGCAAAATCAAACCCATTGCGACCAAAACCTGACGCGACACAGTGTCAACAGTGCTCCAACCCCGCCCAAAAAAGGCCACGACGCCGGCATTTTCGGCGCCATGACCCGTTTTGCACTCATTCAGCAGGCGAAAACTGCTTCAGATAAGCGATGACGTTTTCCACATCCTCAGGCTTCTTGAGCCCGGCAAACGACATTTTCGTTCCTGCAATCGTACCCTTGGGGTCCTGCACGAAGGGGGCGATGGTCTCGGGCGTCCATACCAGGCCGCCCGCGCCCGCATCCACCATCCCGGTCGAATACTTGAAACCCTCGACCGTGCCGGCGGTACGGCCGATGACGTTCTGCAGACTCGGGCCAACCTTGTTCTGGTCGCTGTCGGCGACATGACAGGCCTTGCACTTCTTGAATACTTTCTCGCCCTTCTCGGCATCGCCGTCGGCGAACGCCGAATGGGCTGCGCCGGTCAGCAACAGTGCGGCAAGGACGGGTTTGACAATGCGTTTCATGCTTCACTCCCAATTGCGTGTTCATGTTCCGACCGCTTCGATGCGGTTCTTGTGGCGCCGGACCTGACTTCCGCCCGAATCGCCATTGGGGAATTCGGCGGACGATCTGGCGCTTTAAAGCACGCAGAGAACGCAATTCCCCCTGTACATTATGACGCATGTTCGCGCACGTATTTGACTTTTATCAACTTGGCAAAAGGTACCGGGTAGAGCGATGGCAAGACGCATGACCGCCGCGAACAGGCCGCGACGCATCGCCTTTTCGGCAGCGGCAGGCCTTCTTCTGGCACTGCCGGCCCTCGCCGGCGAAATTCCGATCCCGCAAAAGCGACCCGGGCCTGCACCTGCGCTTGAGGAAGCGGAGCCGGGCGCTCAGGCAGCCCCAACAGCAGCAGCGTCACAGGATGGTCCCTCAGCCGGGGCCGTATCCGCGCCCGATCCAGAATGCGAAAAGGCGATGCTGGCCGCCGGTATCGTGTTCGCCGCACTGCCGCCCATCGCCGGCGAGGGCGGCTGCGGCATCGCCCATCCCTACGCGATAAGCCGGCTCGCCGGTCCGGTCGATCTCAGCCCCGCCATCACCGTGCGGTGCGAAACCGCGCTGGCGCTCGCCGACTGGCTTGCCAAGGCGGCAGGGCCCTTTGCCGAGGCCCTGCCCGGCAGCCCGAAACTGGTGCGCATCGACACCGCTTCGAGCTATGTCTGCCGCGGCCGCAACAACGACCCGCAGGCAAAACTGTCCGAACACGCCAGGGGCACGGCGATCGACATATCCGGCCTGCGCTTTTCGGACGGAACCCGCATCGCCATCGAACCGCGCCAGCGCACCGGCGACGTGACCGAAGGCTATCAGAAGGCCGTTCGCTTCGCCGCCTGCCTCCATTTCACCACCGTGCTCGGCCCGGGTAGCGATCCCAACCACAACGATCACCTGCATCTCGACCTCGCCGAACGCCGCGGCGGCTACCGGCTCTGCGATTTTCCCGAGGGAAGCGATGAGTGAGCCGGCATCGGCTGGCGGATTTTGAACCGGCCGAAGCCTTGCCAACCCATTGCGATGCATGGAACTTGCCGTGGTAAGAGAAGTCACCACGGGGATACCGGCGCCAGTCCCGGCACCGACCAATGGGGAACCATGTACGAATATGCCTTAGTCTGGGAGTGGATGGCCTTTGCGGTACGCTGGCTCCACGTTGTCACCGCGATCGCCTGGATCGGCTCCTCCTTCTATTTCATCGCCCTCGATCTCGGCCTGCGCCGGGCGCCGGACCTGCCCGAGGGCGCCCATGACGAGGAGTGGCAAGGCGAGCAATGGCGGGGCGAGCAATGGCAGATCCATGGCGGCGATCTCTACCAGATCCGCAGGTTCGGCGTCGCGCCCGCGGAAATGCCGGAGCATCTGACCTGGTTCAGATGGGAAAGCTATGCGACCTGGCTGTCGGGCGCCACGCTGCTCGCCATCGTCTACTGGGCCGGCGCCGAGCTCTTCCTCATCGACCCCGCAAAGGCGGACCTTGCCCCGTGGCAGGCGATCGCCCTTTCCGCCACCTCGCTGGTCCTTGGCTGGGTCGTCTATGACCGGCTTTGCAAATCGCCGCTGGGCGAGCACCCGGCGACGCTCATGCCGTTGCTTTTCGCGCTGCTCGTCGCGACGGGCTGGAGCTACAGCCAGATCTTCACCGGCAGGGCGATGATGCTGCATATGGGCGCGTTCGCCGCGACGATCATGACGGCCAACATCGCCCACATCATCATCCCAAGCCAGCGCATCATCGTTGCCGACCTCAGGGCCGGCCGCAAGCCCGACCCGAAATACGGCAGGACCGCCAGGCTGCGCGCGACGCACAACAACTACCTCACCCTGCCGGTCATCTTCCTGATGCTGTCGAACCACTACCCGCTCGCCTTCGCGACCGAGTACAACTGGCTGATCGCCGCGCTCGTCTTCCTGATGGGGGTCGTCATCCGCCACGGGTTCAACACCCGCCATGCGCGCGCCGGCAATCCGCGCTGGACCTGGCTCGCCGCCGTGGTGCTGTTTGCCCTGATCGTGTGGCTTTCGAGCCTCGCGCCGCGAGACCACGAACCGGGCGCGACGCAAAACATGCGGCCAGGCCACAGCCGCTTCGCCGAAGCCGCCGGCTTTAAGGAAGCCGTTCAGCTGGTTCAGGGCCGCTGTTCCCTATGCCATGGCCAGGAGCCCGCCTGGGAGGGCATGATCGTGCCGCCCAGGGGCGTGATACTCGAAAGCGAGGCCGAAATCGCCGCCCGCGCCCGCGACATCTATCTCCAGGCAGGCCGCAGTCATGCCATGCCGCCGCCCTTCACGGCGAAATTCGGCATCACATTGTCGGTGCAAGAGCGCAAGTTGCTGGTAAACTGGTATGAAAATGCGCTAAGCGGTTCCTGATCGCCGGAGCATCGTCGAGCCGCTCCCGGCACTCCGCGCAGCATTCAGGGCAATTGGGAGGAAATCTTGCCGAAGACCAAACGGGATGAAGCCGCCGAAGCGCTGGTCCGCCAGGAAGCGCTTTTCTATCACGAGTTCCCCAAGCCGGGAAAACTCGAAATCCGTCCCACCAAGCCGATGGCCAGCCCGCGCGACCTGTCGCGCGCCTACTCGCCCGGCGTCGCCGAGGCCTGCCTCGCCATCAAGGACAACCCGCTCGATGCGGCCCGCTATACCAGCCGCGCCAATCTCGTCGCGGTCGTCTCCAATGGCAGCGCCGCCCTCGGCCTGGGCAATATCGGCCCGCTCGCCTCCAAGCCGATCATGGAAGGCAAGGCGGTGCTGTTCAAGAAATTCGCCAATATCGACTGCTTCGATCTCGAACTTGACGAAAGCGACCCCGAAAAGCTCGCCGAGCATATCATCGCGCTGGAGCCGACCTTCGGCGCCATCAACCTGGAAGACATCAAGGCGCCGGACTGTTTTATCGTTGAGAAAATCTGCCGCGAGCGGATGGGCATCCCGGTCTTTCACGACGACCAGCACGGCACGGCAATCGTCGTTGCCGCTGCCGCCCGCAACGCGCTCGAACTGACCGGCCGCTCGTTCGAGACCCTGAAGATCGTTTCCACCGGCGGCGGCGCCGCCGGCATTGCCTGCCTCAACATGCTGCTGAAACTGGGCGTCAAGCGCGAAAACGTCTACCTGCACGATCTTGCCGGCCTCGTTCACGAAGGCCGCACCGAGGACATGAACCCCCAGAAGGAAGCCTATGCCCGCAAGGGCGGCAACCAGTCGCTTGCCGATACCATCAAGGGCGCCGACATGTTCCTCGGCCTGTCGGGCCCCGGCGTCCTGAAGCCGGAAATGGTCGCCAGCATGGCGGAAAAGCCGATCATCTTCGCGCTCGCCAATCCGACGCCGGAAATCATGCCGGAAGAGGTCTACGAGGTTTCTCCCGGCGCCATCATGGCGACTGGCCGGTCGGACTATCCCAACCAGGTCAACAACGTCCTGTGCTTTCCCTTCATCTTCCGCGGCGCGCTCGATGTCGGCGCCACCGAGATCAACGACGAAATGAAGATCGCCTGCGTCGAGGGCATCGCACGGCTCGCGCGCATGACATCGACGGCCGAGACCGCCGCCGTCTATGGCGACGAACAGTTGAAATTCGGCCCCGACTATCTCATTCCCAAGCCGTTTGACGCCCGCCTGCAGCATGTGGTGGCAAGCGCCGTCGCGGGTGCCGCCATGCAGACCGGCGTCGCCACCAGACCGATCGCCGACATGGAAGCCTACGAGGAAAACCTCAAGGCAGCCGTCTACCGCTCGTCGATGATCATGCGCCCGGTCTTCGAGGCGGCGCGCACGGCGAAGCGCCGCATCGTCTTTGCCGAGGGGGAGGACGAGCGCGTCATCCGCGCAGCGCTCGCCATAAACGAGGAGATGACCGATCAGCCGGTGCTGATCGGCCGCCCGGAAGTGATCGAGCGCCGCTGCGAACAGGCCGCCCTGCCGCCGGGATTTTTCGAGCGTTGCGAGATCGTCAATCCCGAGGCCGATCACCGCTACCGCGATTACTGGGAAACCTATCACAGCGTGATGGAACGCAAGGGCGTCACCCCCGACATCGCCCGCGCGGTTCTGCGCACCAATACGACCGCCATCGGCGCCGTCATGGTCCATCGCGGTGAGGCCGACAGCCTGATCTGCGGCACGTTCGGGCAGTATTCCTGGCACCTCAACTATGTCCGCCAGATGCTGTCGACCGCGGAATTGCAGCCCCACGGCGCCCTGTCGCTGCTGATCCTGGATTCAGGTCCGCTCTTCGTCGCCGACACCCAGGTCTTCCCCGAGCCCTCCGCCGCCGAAATCGCCGAAATCGTCCGGGCGTCCGCCCGCCACGTTCGCCGCTTCGGCATCGAGCCGCGCATCGCGCTGTGTTCCAATTCGCAATTCGGCAATCTCGACAGCCGCTCGGCCCGCCGACTGCGCGAGGCGATCTCGATCCTCGGCGAGAGCGGCTGCAACTTCATCTATGAAGGCGAAATGCAGCTCGACACCGCGCTCGATCCCAAATTGCGCCAGCGCATCTTCCCCAATTCCAAGCTGGAAGGCCCCGCCAACGTGCTGGTCTTCTCCAATTCGGAAGCGGCAAGCGCGGTGCGCAACGCGATCAAAACGGTCGCCGGCGGATTGGAGGTCGGACCGATCCTGATGGGCATGGGCAACCGCGCCCACATCGTCACGCCGTCGATCACCGCGCGCGGCCTGCTCAACATCGCAGCACTCGCCGGAACCCCGGTGCAGTATTACGCGTGAACGCAGTCGTGTCTCCCCCGCAAGGGGGAGACAGCCGCCTTGCTGACCAGCCTTATTGAGACGTCCAGCCGCCATCGACCGGGATCGAGGCGCCGGTGATGTTGTGCGCCGTGCGGTGGCAGAGCCAGGCCGCAAGCGCGCCGATCTCGGAGGGATCGGACATGCGCAGGCTCGGCTGTTTTTCCGAAAGCAGCGCCTTGACGCCGGCCTCCCGCCCGCCGCCATGCTCCTGCGCGCGGGCCTGGATCTGCGGTTCGATCAGCGCCGTCTCGGTCCAGCCCGGACAGATGCAGTTGACGGTGACGCCGCCGGTCTCGGCACTGCCGACGGCCGCATATTCGAGCGCCGCGACCTTGCTCATGCCGACGAGGCCGAATTTCGACGCCACATAGGGCGCCTTGTGCTTCGACGCGACGAGGCCGTGCACCGAGGCGATGTTGATCACCCGGCCGAATTCGCGCCTCGCCATCAGCGGCAGGGCATGATGCATGGTGTGGAAGGCCGCCGACAGGTTGACCGCGATCACCGCATCCCAGGTCGCCGCATCGGCTTCCTCGATCGAAACGGTCTTCTGGACACCGGCATTGTTGACCAGCACGTCGATCGGCCCCCATGCCTCGACCGCCCTGACGAGCGTACCGATGGCGGCGGGGTCGCGCAGATCGCCGGCAAAGAACTTCGCTTCCGGCGCTCCGGCCGACACCATCGCCTCGCAGGCCGCAGCCTGCTCCTTCTCGTCCGCCAGTCCATGCACGGCAATCCGCGCGCCGGCCTCTGCCAGCGCCTTGGCAATCGCCAGGCCGATACCCTGTACCGATCCCGTCACCAGCGCGGTTCTACCCTTCAAATGTCCACTCATCCATTCACTCCATTGTCTTCCAGCATCCGGCGCAGTTCCGTTTTCAGCACCTTGCCATAATTGTTTTTCGGCAGTTCCGCCACGAAACGATAATCCTTGGGCCGCTTGAAGCGGGCGATCGCATCGAGGCAATGGCGGTCGAGTTCGCCCGCGTCAAGGTCTACGCCCACAGCCGGCACCACGAAAGCGAAAACCGTTTCGCCCCATTCGGCATCCGGCCTGCCGATGACCGAAACCTCATGCACCTTCGCATGGGTCAGCAACGCCTCCTCCACCTCGCGCGGATAGATGTTGGTGCCACCCGAAATGATCACATCCTTCGACCGGTCCTTCAGCGTCAGGAAGCCGTCTTCGTCGAGTTCGCCCAGATCGCCGGTCCACAGCCAGCCATCGCGCAGGGTCTGGGCACTCGCCTCGGGATTGTTCCAGTAGCCTGCCATCACCGGCGCGCCGCGCACCAGGATCTCGCCGCTTGCCCCCGGCGGCAGCGCCTTGCCGTCCGCGTCGCCGATGCGCAGCTCGACGCAGGATTGCGCCACGCCCACCGAAGCGAGCCGCTCGCGCCAGCGCGGATGGCCGCGATCGTTGACTTGCTCGCGCGACAGCGCCGTAATGCACATCGGGCTCTCGCCCTGGCCATAGATCTGCACGAAGCGCGGTCCGAGCACCTCGACCGCCTCGACGATGTCGGCGAGATACATCGGCCCGCCGCCATAGACGATGGTGCGGATGCCCTCGCCGGTTTCGCCGCTCGCTCGCGCATGATCGACCAGCCGGCGGACCATGGTCGGCGCGGCGAAAAGATGCACGCTGCCGGTCCTGCGGCCGTGGTCGAAGATTTCGGCCGGATCGAAGCCGCCCGAGGCCGGCACCACATGGCGCGCCGCCTTCAGCACATGCATCACATTGTAGAGCCCGGCCCCGTGGCTTATCGGCGCGGCATAGAGCGCGGCGTCTCCGGCATGAACGCTGTCCACATCGGCAAAATAGGTCAGCGCCATGGCCTGGATATTGCCATGGGTGATCATCACGCCCTTGGGCCGCCCGGTGGTGCCGGACGTGTAGAACAGCCAGCACATATCGGCGGCGGCCTGTTCCACCGGCTCCGCCAGAGGCGCATGATCGCACAGCGCTCCGAACGCTTCGCCGGCAAGATCGATCGCGGAGACCGCCTCCATCTCCGGCAGTTTCAGCAGGCCGCTCCCCGGTTCCCGCGTATAAAACAGGCAGACGGCACCCGAGTTTTCGACGATCCAGGCCGCCTCGCGTGGATGGAGCTTCGCGTTGACCGGCACGATCGCCGCCCCCGCATACCAGGCGCCATACATCGCAACGAGATACTGCACGCAGTTCTTGGCGAAGATCGCGACCCGGTCTCCGGGCCGGATGCCATGCTCGTTGGCCAGCGCGGCGCCGAGCCCCGCCGCCGCCCGGTCGAAGGCGCTGTAGTCGGCGAGCGTTTCAAAGCCTGAGACAAGCGCCGGGTTTTCCGGGTGGAGCCTTGCGGCGCGGTGAAGCCAGAGAGCTAGGTTCATGGGACCCCTTCTATTCGGCCGGTTTCACATCGGCAAACCGGCCGCCGCTTTCCGCCAGCCGCTCGATCAGCGGGCTGATCCGCCAGACCACCGGGTCTTCCTTCCGGTAACGCTGCAACCGTTCGTGGATCGCCCCGGCACCAACCGTGTCGGCATAATGCATCAGCCCGCCGCGCCAGCGCGGAAAGCCGTAGCCATGCAGGGTGACGAGATCGATATCGGCGGCGGCGGCGGCGATGCCTTCATCTAGAATAGCGGCGGCCTCGTTGATCATTGCGGCCAGCAGCCGCTCGCGGATCTCCCCGGCTGAAAATTCCCGCCGCGCCACCTTGGCAAAATGCGCCTCCTCGCGGATCAGGTCCTCGATCAGCGGATCGACGACCTTGCCGCCACCGCCGGGATAGCGGTACCAGCCGACCCCGGTCTTGCGGCCCAGCCTGCCCTGCTCCACCATCCGGTCCTGGATCGCGATATAGCGCCGCGCGGGATCGCGGGTTTCGGCCTTGCGCTTGCGGTTGGCATAGGCGATGTCGAGGCCGGAAAGATCCTGGGTCTCATAGGGGCCCATGGCATAGCCGAATGCGGCCATCGCCTCATCCACCTCCCAGGGTGTCGCGCCGTCCAGCAGCAGCATGTCGGCCTGCTCGCGATAGCGCGTCAGGATGCGGTTGCCGATGAACCCGTCACAGACGCCGGCAAGCACGGGAATTTTCTTCAGCCGCTTGGCGAGCGCGAAACCGGTCGCCAGCGCAACGTCCGAAGTCGCCTCGCCCTCAACGATTTCGAGCAGTTTCATGATATGCGCCGGCGCAAAGAAGTGCAGGCCGACGAGCCGAGACGGCGCGCTCAATACCGCCGCGATCCGGTTGACATCGAGATAGGAGGTGTTGGTCGCCAGCACCGCATGGGCGGGCAGCGCCTTTTCCAGCGCGCTGAAGACGGCGTGTTTTACCGCCATCTCCTCGAACACCGCCTCGATGGCGAGATCGGCCGCAGGCAGCGCGCCATAGCCCTCGACGACCGCGATGCGCTGCTTTACCTCAGCCGACTGCGCGGCACTCATCAGCCCGCGCTTTTCGGCCGCCTCGGCAAGCCTGGCGATGTTGACACCGGCACGTTCGACCGCGCCCTGGTCGTTTTCGACGATGGTGACTGCGATGCCGGCCCGGTCGAGCGCATAGGCGATACCGGCACCCATCGTGCCGCCGCCGACGACGATCGCCGACCGGACATCCACCGGCGCGACATCCTTGAGCGAGGCGGGCGCTTTCGCGCCGCGCTCGGCGAAGAAGGCGTGGCGCAGAGCCCTGGCCTGGTCCAGTTGCCGCAGTTCCAGAAACGCCGCGCGCTCCTGTTGCATGGCGTCGTCAAACGGCAGTTCCGCCGACAGCGCCACCAGATCGATCGCCCTTTGCGGCGCGGTCTGCATGCGCATTTTCCGGTTCGCCGCGTCGCGCGCGGCGGCAATTGCCTCATCGTCGCGGCCTGGTGCCGGCATGGCGCTGACCGCCGGCCGGTCGCTGACAATGGCAAGATCGAGCGCGAGGGCTGCCTGCAGCGGATCGTCGGCGATCTGATCGATCAGCCCCACGGCGAGCGCCTCGTCGGCCTTCAGCGCCTTGCCCTGCGGGATGATGTCGAGGGCTGCCTTCATGCCGACCAGGCGCGGCAGGCGCTGCGTCCCGCCGGCGCCGGGAATGACGCCGAGGGTCACTTCGGGCAGGCCGATCTGCGCGCCCGGCGCGGCGATCCGGTAGCCGCAGCCGAGCACGATCTCGGCCCCGCCCCCCAGCGCCACACCGTTGATCGCGGCGATCCACGGCACCGGGCATTGCTCGAGCGCGGCGATCACGTCCGGCAGATGCGGCTCGGCCGGCGGCGCGTCGAATTCGCGCGCATCGGCGCCGGCGGCAAAGGCCGATCCGGCCCCGGTGACGACCACCCGATCGACACCGCCATCCAGCTGGTCGAGCACGTCCCTCAGCCCCAGCCGCATGGCATGGCCGATCGCATTCACCGGAGGGTTGTCGAGCCGGACGATCATCGCCTGGCCTTGTTTTTCAATGCGTATGCTCATTGTCTGCCGCCTGATCCTTTCTGATTTCGCGCACCAGCGCCACGAGATCTTCGAAACTGTGTTGCAGGGTCTTGCCCGACGTATCGACCATGGCCTCGGCGCGGGCATAGAGCGCCTCACGGCTCATCAGGATCGATTTCAGTTCATCCATCGCCTTGGGATTGCCTGCCATCGGCCGCTCGTCCCCCTGCGCGCGCACCCGCTGCATGTGTTCTTCCGGCGCCGCCTTGAGCCAGATCGTGTGGAAGTGCCGCAGCAGATAGGCATAGGTTTCGGGCTCGGAAACGATGCCGCCAGCGACCGCCAGAACCATCGCATCCGACCCGGCCACGATGCGCTCCAGCGCCTGGCCTTCCAGTTGCCGGTAGCCCTCCTGGCCGTAAAGCGCCATCACCTCGGTGACCGGCATGCCGGCCTGCTGCCTGATTTCCTGATTGAGCTCCAGGAAAGGAAGGCCGATCGCCTCGCCCAGCATGGCGCCCAGCGTCGACTTGCCGGCGCCGCGCAGCCCCACCAGGCAGATGCGCCCGGCACGCAATTGCCCGGGAGAATTGGGGTCGAGGATATCCATCACCCGTTCGCGCTGGTCGAGCGTCGCGGTGCGGAAGCGCTCGGCAAACAGGGCGGTTTCGGAAACCCAGGGATCGTCCTCGCTGATCAGCCACTCGATGCGATGATCGAGCGCATCGGCGACCCGCTTCAAAAGCGCGATGGAGATGTTGCCGCTGCCACCCTCAAGCTGCGCCAGATAGCGCTGTGAGATACCCGACTGCTCGGAAAGAACCCGCCGGGCGATGCCCTTGCGCTCCCGCGCCCGGCGCACCCGCATGCCCACGGCGCGCAGAAAGAGTGCTTCACCTTCCGGCTGCTCGCTTGACGTCATGGTTCAGTCCGGCCACCCCACACGGTTTTGCGCCATCATAGAAATCGCGGATGAATGTGCAATATATTTCAGAGCGCCGCGTCAATAGGTTTCCACATGATAGCGGCCTTCCTCGCGCATGATGTCGCGGATTTCGGCCCACGACCTGCCGGTGCTCTCGGCGATGTTGGCGAAGGCGCGCTCGACCCCCTCCTCCATGCCGCGCAGGCCGCAAATGTAGACATGCGTCCGGCGGTCGCCAATGAGCCCGGCCACCTTGTCCTGCTCGGCCATCAGCCGGTCCTGAACATATTCCTTCTTCCCGCCCTCAAGACGGCTGTAGACCAGATGCTGGTCCAGCAGATCGGCCGGCACCTTCTTCAGCGGGCCGAAATAGGGCAGGCTGTCGGGCGTCCGCGCACCGAAGAACATCGTCATGCCGCCTGGCCTGCCACTGTCCGGCCTGTCATTGCCCGATTTGCCGTAAACCGTGCGCTGGCGGCGCATGGTGAAGGCGCGCATCGGCGCGGAACCGGTTCCGGTGCAGATCAGCAGCAGCCTGGCCTCGCCATCGTCGGGCATCAGAAAGGTCGAGCCGAACGGCCCGGTGATCGCCACTTCATCGCCCGCCTTGAGATCACAGACATAATTGGAGCAGACGCCCTCCTTCTCCCGCTTCACGGTGAGCGAGAGATTGTTGAAATTGGGCCGCTCGCCATCGCGCGGGCTGGAGATCGAATAGAGCCGCGGCAGATGCGGCCTGCCATTGGCGTCGGTTCCCGGTGCGATGATGCCGACCGACTGGCCTTCGAGAACCGGGAAGGGCTGGCTGCCGAGATCGAGAATGATGTGGCGCACATCGTGGTCCGGGTCTTTCGTCAGCGGATAATTGCCCTGCACCCTCGCCTTGGCCGGCTTCGACACGGGATACATGTTGACCGTCGGCTTGGCGGCACTGGCCGGTGCTTTCGCCTTGCCGCCGGCGCCCGCATGGGCCTCCGCCAGCAGCGCCGCCACCGTTTCGTCCAGCGCTTCGATCGCGGTCTCCGCCCCGCCCGATCCCAGATCCGCCTGCTCCGGCAGTTCGCTCCAGGAATATTGCTCTTCCAGCGTGTACGGTTCGACGACCACCCGCCAGTTGTCGATCGAGCCGGTCGGACAGACCGGGATGCAGGCCATGCAGAAATCGCAGTCTTCCGCCCGCACCACCACATTGTTGTCGTCATGCTCGATTGCGCCGACCGGACAGGTCATCTCGCAGGTATGGCAGCGGATGCAGATTTCCGGATCGATCAGATGCTGTTTGGCGGCGGCGGTCATGCGGGGTCCTTCGGACTGAGCGAGTAGCGAGTAGCGAGTAGCGAGTAGCGAGTAGCGAGTAGCGAGTAGCGAGTGCGGGTCGGAATATCCTCAAGGGCCGTCAATCGGAAAGAAGGCTCTCTGTCCCTGTTCGTTCCCCCTATTCGCTATTCCCCATTCCCTGTTCGCTCCTAAGCCATATGCAATTTCACATATTCGAAATCGCCCGGCTTGTTGTCGATGCCGACCTTGGGCGGCGCGATCCAGCCGGCATATTTTCCCGGTTCATAGCAGGGCTTCATCAGCGACTGGATGAAATCGCCATCGGCCCTGGTCGGCAGCCATTGCGTTACCCTGGCATCATAGTCCTGCTGGCTGATCGGATTGCCCTGCGGGTCGAACCGGCTGGTTGAAAACACCCCGATCTGGCGGTGGAAGGATTCGTGCGGCAGGGTGAGGGTGAAATCGATCCCGGCCTTCTCGATGATCTTGTTCCAGCGCCCGACACCGCCCGACGCGTCGCGCACATAGTCGTCGCGCAGCCGCATGTTGATCGCCGTCAGCGCCGGCGCCGCCTTGCGCACCACCTGGCCGTCTTCAAAGTCGCACACCTCATAGGTGTCGCCGGTCAGCCGGTGATCGTCGTCGAGCCGGTGCTCCATATAGCGGCCCTTGATGCCGGCATTGAAGGCATTGGCGGCATTGGTCGAGACCTCCTGACCGAACAGGTCAAGCGACAGCGTGTAGTGCAGATTGAGCTTCTTCTGGATCGTCGGCAGGTCGATGGCGCCAAGCCCGCGCACCCTGTCGATCTCGTAAGGATCGTCGATGCCGTTCTCGTTCATCACCTGGCAGGTCCGTTCGATGATCCGGCCGACGCCGGTCTCGCCGACAAACATGTGGTGCGCCTCCTCCGTCAGCATGAAGCGGCAGGTGCGCGACAGCGGGTCGAAGCCCGACTGGGCGAGCGATTCGAGCTGCATCTTGCCGTCGCGATCGGTGAAATAGGTGAACATGAAGAAGGACAGCCAGTCCGGCGTCGCCTCGTTGAAGGCGCCCAGCATGCGCGGCGCCTCGTCCGAGCCCGACTGGCGCCGCAGCAGGTCGTCGGCCTCCTCGCGCCCGTCCTTGCCAAAATATTTGTGCAGCAGATAGACCATCGCCCACAGGTGGCGGCCCTCCTCCACATTGACCTGGAAGAGGTTGCGCATGTCGTAGAGCGACGGCGCGGTAAGCCCGAGAAAGCGCTGCTGCTCGACGGAAGCCGGCTCGGTGTCGCCCTGGATGACGATCAGCCGCTTCAGCATGTTGCGGTATTCACCAGGCACTTCCTGCCAGGCGGCCTCGCCGGCATGTTCGCCGCAGGGGATGCGCCGGTCCTCGACCTGCGGCGCCAGCAGCACGCCCCAGCGGTATTCCGGCATTCTCACATAGTCGAACTTGGCCCAGCCCTTGGGATCGACCGAAACCGCCGTGCGCAGATAGACCAGGCTGTCCTGGAAATTCCGCGGGATGAGATCGTTCCACCAGTTGATATAGCCCGGATGCCACTTCTCCAGCGCCTTCAGGACCCGCTTGTCGGAGGAAAGCCCGACATTGTTGGGAATCTGCGTGTCATAGCTGACATTGATCAGGTCGAGCATCGGGGTTCCTCTCGGTCGGTCGTAATGGCGTCAACAATGCAAGTAGCGAGTAGCGAGTAGCGAGTAGCGAGTAGCGAGTAGCGAGTAGCGAGTAGCGAGTAGCGAGTAGCGAG